>CALDSE010000069.1 GCA_937911175.1 uncultured Sediminibacterium sp. | reverse complement strand
TTTGAAGATGTAAAAGCGCATTTATATAAAGTACAGTTTAGAGTAATGTTGAGTAGGTATCGTGGAAGAACCAACTGTCCGGATTGTGAAGGCTACCGAGTGCGCAAGGAAGCCTTGTATGTAAAAATTGCAGGTAAGCATATTGGAGAATTATGTGCCATGCCTGTAAAGGATTTACAAGTTTGGTTTACGGCATTAAAATTACCTGAGCATGATAAGCAAGTAGCCAAAAGGTTATTAATAGAATTAGAACAACGCATTCAAACTTTAATGGATGTGGGCTTGGGTTATTTAACTTTATCGAGGCTTGCCAATAGTTTAAGTGGTGGAGAAAGTCAAAGAATACAACTCACCAGATGTTTGGGATCGAACTTAACCAATTCATTATATATTTTAGATGAGCCAAGTATTGGACTGCATTCAAGAGACACCGAAAGGCTTATTAAAGTACTTCAAAACTTAAGAGACTTGGGAAATACGGTGGTGGTGGTAGAGCACGATGAACAAATTATGCGTCACGCCGATCATATCATTGACATGGGCCCCCTTGCAGCACACCAGGGCGGAGAAGTAGTGGCAGTGGGCAATGCGACAGCACTTATTAAAGATAAAAATAGTTTAACAGGAAAGTATTTAAGTGGTGCATTGAGTATACCTATTCCTGCTAAAACAAGAATTTCTAAACACTTTATAAATTTAGAAGGTGCCTACTTACATAATTTAAAAACCATTGATGTACAATTTCCTTTGCATAGTTTATGTGTGGTAAGTGGAGTGAGTGGCAGTGGAAAAACCACCTTGGTTAAACAAGTATTGTACAATGCCTTATTAAAAGCAAAATCACTCCCTACAGAAATAGTAGGCGGTTATAATGCCATTAGTGGCGACTTACACTTGATAGATCAAATAGAAATGGTGGACCAGAACCCTATTGGAAAATCATCAAGATCTAATCCGGTGACTTATATCAAAGCCTACGATGCTATAAGAGACTTATATTCTAAACAAGCCCTTTCAAAAATTAGAGGCTTCTTGCCTAAACATTTTTCTTTCAATGTAGATGGAGGCAGATGCGATACTTGTAAAGGAGAAGGAGAACAATTGGTAGAGATGCAATTTTTAGCAGATGTGCATTTAACCTGTGAGGATTGCGGTGGAAAGAGGTTTAAAGAAACAGTTTTAGAAGTACAGTACAAAGGAAAAAATATTTACGAGGTATTAGAGATGAGTGTAGATGAAGCCATTGCATTTTTTAGCGAAGAAAAAAATATCGTATTTGCTATTAGTCCCTTACAAGAAGTGGGGTTAGGTTATGTGAAATTGGGACAGAGTAGTAGTACTTTAAGTGGAGGAGAAGCGCAGAGAGTAAAACTAGCTAGCTTTTTAGGCAAGGGTAAGGCAAGTAATAAAATGTTATTCATATTCGATGAACCTACTACTGGACTTCATTTTCATGATATCCATAAATTATTAAAAGCTTTTAATGCTTTAATAGATCAAGGACATTCCTTAATAGTAGTAGAACATAATACCGATATTATTAAAGTAGCCGACTGGGTCATTGATATGGGACCAGAGGCAGGAGAGGGCGGCGGCACCGTGGTTTATGCAGGCGTGCCCAAGGGTTTAGCCAAATGCAAGGCTTCCCAAACTGGGAAGTACTTAGACTAATTGAATTGAAAGTCTAGTCTTATTTATTCTATCGTAACCTATCTGCACTTTTCACTTTCATTTCGTCTTTGTAAATATTAACTATTGCCATTATTTGCAGTACAGGTATGATGAATAATGCAAGTGAAGGAAGGGTGAAGCCACCGCCTGGATTGGCTACTACTATTTTATAAACGAAGTATCCAATAAGTACCGATAATAAAAAATTGACTAGCACTACTTTTAGTTGTAGCATACGGTTGCCGTATAAAAAGATAGTAATAAACGAAAGACAAGCACTAAAGGCTAAAGAAATAAGCGTGCTGTATCCAGCGCTACCGTTAATTTCTAAAGCAAAGGGTGTGGGTGTATAATAGAAAGGGAAACGCAGTGCAGAAAAGGCTGCAGCACTGGCAAGTAATAACCAAATGGTTTGTATTCTTTGTATCATAGTATAAAGTTAATCTATTTCAAATAAAAAAACCTCCTAGTTAGGGAGGTTCTTTCTATACTGATTCAACTCATTTAAATAAAATGTATACCCTTATCCTAGTTCCGGATACAATACAAATTGCTCCATAAACTTGTTTACTTCTTTCTTAGTATCTGATAATACAGTTTCGTTGTCTGCATTCATTAAAGCTTTGTCAATAGATTCTACTACAAAAGGAATATGCCCTTCGTTCATCCCGCGTGTAGTAATAGCAGCCACACCAAAACGAATACCTGAAGTAACAAAGGCCGATTTGTCATCGTAAGGCACCATATTCTTATTGGCAGTAATATCTGCATGTCCTAAAACTTGCTCTGCTTTTTTACCACTAATATTTTTATTGCGTAAATCAATTAACATTAAATGATTGTCGGTACCACCACTAATAATTTCATATCCTTTTGCAACAAAGGCGGCTGCCATGGTTTTCGCATTTTTTTGTACTTGCTTTTGATACACCATAAATTCATCAGATAAAATTTCGCCAAAAGCAATTGCTTTAGCAGCAATCACGTGTTCTAGTGGCCCACCTTGTGTACCAGGAAAAACGGCCATATCAATCACATTTGACCACAATCTTAAATTTCCTTTCATGTCTTTCAAGCCTAAAGTATTCTCACCATCTTTAGCCATCATAATAACTCCACCACGAGGTCCGCGTAAAGTTTTATGCGTAGTAGAAGTCACAAAATGACAATGGTTAAAAGGAGAACTTAATAAACCCTTAGCAATTAATCCTGCAGGGTGTGCAATATCGGCAAGTACAAAAGCACCTACTTCATCTGCTACTTTTCTTATGCGTGCGTAATCTATATCGCGGCTATAAGCACTTGCACCACAAATAATTAATTTAGGCTTATGTGTTCTCGCTTGGCTTTCTAACATTTCATAATCAATCAAACCCGTTTCTTTTACGACACCATAAAAATGTGGTGTATACGTTTTGCCAGAAAAATTTACAGCACTTCCGTGTGTTAAGTGACCTCCCATGCTTAAATCTAAACCTAAAATACCATCACCATTTTTTAAAATGGCCAGCATTAGCGCAGCATTTGCTTGCGCACCACTATGTGGTTGCACATTCGCATATTCAAGTCCAAAAACTTCTTTTAAACGGTCTATGGCTAATTGCTCTGTTTTATCTACAATTTCACATCCACCATAATATCTTTTTCCAGGATATCCTTCTGCATATTTATTGGTCATCACACAGCCTGTGGCTTGCATAACTTGTAAGCTGGTAAAATTTTCAGAAGCGATTAATTCTATGCCTCTTCTTTGGCGTGCTAATTCTTGGTTGATGATGTCAAAAACAAGGGTATCTCTTTGCATATTTCTTTATTTTAACTGGTCTATTTTGCAAAAATATATCATTAATTATCCTAGTCAAAGCCCAAGTTTCAACACTTGGGTACCTAATATCCACATTTTCAAGCGCTTTATTCAAAATTGAACAATTGAGGCTCAAATTTGTACTATTACTAACAGTTATTTGCTACTTTTATCTCCCCCTAAAAAGTAAACTATGAAGGCTATTATACCTGTTGCTGGAGCTGGCGCAAAACTCCGCCCTCATACCTATACCCAGCCCAAGGCGCTCATACCTATTGCAGGTAAAACCATACTTAGTTTTATTGTGGATCAGTTAAAAGAAGTGGGCATCACAGAATTTATTTTTGTAGTTGGTTATCTAGGGGATAAAATTAAGGATTATGTAGAGGCTACTTATCCAAATTTAACCACACACTTTGTATACCAAAACGACCGACTAGGCACCGCGCATGCCATTGAATTAGCCAAGGCCATTGTAGGTAATGATGAAGTATTTATTTCTTTAGGCGATACCATTTGTGAATTTGATATTAAAGAAGTAATGGAAAGTCCTTACAGTATGTTAGGCGTCAAAAAAGTAGATGACCCTAGACAGTTTGGCGTAGTGGAAATGAACGAAGAATATTTTGTAGAACATGCTGTAGAAAAACCAGCTATTCCAAAATCTAATAAGGCCTTAGTAGGTTTATATAAAATTAAAGAGTCGGCACTATTGTTTGAATGCTTTCAACAATTGTTTACCGATAATATAAAATCGAATGGCGAATATAATTTAACCGATGCCATCGATTGCATGATTAAAAAAGGCGTTCAATTCAAAGGCTTTAAAGTGAATCAATGGTACGATTGCGGAAAGAAAGAAAATTTATTAGAAGCCAATGCCGTACTATTAAAGAAAACAGGCGGTTTAGCGGTTATGCCAGAAACTTATCCTAATAGTATTATTATAGCGCCTGTTAGTATTGCTGAAGGTTGTGTAATAGAAAACTCTATCATAGGGCCACATGTAACTATTGGGAATAATACCACTATTAAAAGTTCGGTGGTAAAAGAAAGTATAATTGGTTCTTACACCACGCTTGATGAAGTGGTTTTAGATAATTCATTAATTGGAAGTGATGCGGCGGTGAAAGGCTTAAGCCGTACTTTAAATATTGGAGACAATACAGAAATTGATTTCGGATAATAATTTCTTTTTGGCATTAAATTTTTTGTATGCTTTTTGAAAATAGAATTACAAGTTTATTTAAAATTGACTTACCCATCATTCAAGCCGGAATGGTTTGGGCCAGTGGCTGGGAATTGGCTAGTGCAGTAAGTAATGCAGGTGGTTTAGGTATTATAGGTGCAGGTAGTATGTATCCGGAAGTTTTAAGAACCCATATTCAAAAAACAAAAGCTGCCACGCATAAACCATATGCTGTAAACCTGCCCATGTTGTATCCCGATTTACAAGCGCATATAAATATTATTATAGAAGAAAAAGTGCCCATTGTATTTACAAGTGCAGGTAATCCCAAAACATGGACAGCTAGTTTGAAAGCTGCAGGATGTATTGTGGTGCATGTAGTAAGTAGTGCACAGTTTGCTTTAAAGGCAGAAGTAGCTGGTTGTGATGCAGTGGTAGCGGAAGGTTTTGAAGCGGGTGGGCATAATGGTAGAGAAGAAACCACCACTATGGTTTTAATACCGATGGTGCATAAGGCTGTAAAAATTCCAGTGATTGCTGCAGGTGGTATTGCCAATGGAGCTCAAATGTTAGCAGCATTTGCACTGGGTGCTGAAGGGGTGCAAATAGGTTCAAGATTTGTTTGTAGTACAGAGGCTTCATCGCATATACATTTTAAAAATGCTATCACTGAGTCAAAGGAAGGGGCTACTGAATTAGGATTAAAGTCATTAGCGCCGGTAAGGCTTTTAAAAAATAAATTCGCTGTCGAAATTTTAGCATTTGAAAAACAAGGAGCTAGTAAAGAAGCCTTAGCAGAAAGGTTGGGAAAAGGAAGAGCCAAGATGGGCATGTTTGAAGGCGATATGGAAAATGGAGAATTAGAAATTGGGCAAGTAACTGCCATGATAGATACTATTCAACCAGCAGCTGAAATAGTAAAAGAAATTTGGAATGATTTTCAAGCAGGCGTGGAGCATTTAAAATCTCTTCCATTCAGTAGAAATTTTTAAGTAAATCCTTTTAGGGATGATTTCTTAGAATTTAATTAAGCAATGCTGTTCGACCAATATTCAAACTTAATATTTTAAGCGTCTTTATGTAAGTACATTGAATTTGCTTGCGCCACACAGGTCATCACTATATCATTAATACAAACATGTATAGGTAAATTAGCCACATACCAGGCGGTATCTGCAATGTCTTCTGCTTTTAGAGGTTCGTAACCAGCATATACTGCAGCAGCTTTAGTTGCATCTCCCTTAAATCTTACTAAAGAAAAATCGGTGTCTACTGCACCTGGGTGAATAGCAGTAACTTTTATTTTATATTGTAATAAATCAATTCTTTGTGCCTTGCTAATGGCGTCTACTGCATGCTTAGAAGCGCAGTACACATTACCATCTTTGTATACTTCTTTACCTGCAGTGCTACCAATATTAATAATATGCCCTTGGTTTTTAATTAAATAGGGAAGGGTTGCTTTAGAAGTATATAATAAACCTTTTACATTGGTATCAATCATGGTTTCCCAGTCTTCGATATTCGCGTTTTCAAATGAGTCTCTACCTAAGGCCAGGCCTGCATTGTTCACTAGTAAATCAATAGCCTGCCATTCAGTAGGTAAGCCACCTATTTGTTGAAATACAGCTTCTTTGTTTTGTACATCAAAAATTAAAGACAAAGTTTTCACTTTATATTTTTGCTCAATGGCAGTAGCCACCGCTTCTAGTTTTTCTTTTCTGCGTGCTGTTAAAATTAGGTTCCAGCCACCTGCTGCAAATTTTTCTGCAATGGCTTTTCCAAAACCCGAACTAGCGCCAGTGATTAATATTATTTTTGACATGGTGTTATGTTAAATTAATTGTTTAAGTGAATTGTTTGAATGAGTTGTTTGAAATGAATGCTGTGAAATAGTTTTTTTATTTTTTGAATAGCGCATTGATGCGTCCTTTTTCTACTAGTCTGTAGTTTAATAATGCGGCTGTGGCTATTAATACCCAAACTTCTTTGGAAAAATGTTGAGGTAGCCAGTAGCTTGTTAAAACTAAGCCTACAATAGATGCAAAGAATACTAATCCAATTTGTCCAATGGCTTTTGAACGAATAAAGTAAAAAACAAGGGCTATAATATATAAAGGATGCATCCACATTAAATTATAATTCTGGAAACAGGCAGTGTGTTTTGAAATCATACTCATGTATACCATTAAGCTACCTCCTGCAGTAAAAGATATTAAAAGTAAAACATCAATTATTTTAGCTAAGCGTTGTGTAATTAGGCTATTCCATTTCGAACAGAATGCGTAAAATAATAATAAAGCTATTAAAATATATATAGGACTATTACTACTTACTGGCGTTTCGCTAGCATAGGTTAAAATATTTTCTTTAACTACCAGGCGCCCGGTACTGGCAATTTGTTCATGTAATAAAAAAGGTAAAAAAGCAGCTTGGAAATTAGTTGGTTTTTGATCGGAATAGGCGCCTAATAATAAGTCAATGCCTAAGCCAATCCAAGGTAGGCCTTGTTTATAAGGAGCGCTTACTACTTCCGAGCGGTAGGATGCAATGGGAAGAGCAGTTGGCTGAAAGCTGCTATTTTTAAATAGGCCATCCTTTACACGGGTAGTGCAGTTGTCGGAAATAAAATTGTATAAATAAAAACGGTTATCGCCTATCATATTTACTTGAAGGGCAGTATACCATTTTATTTTTTCTGCATCGCTTAATTTTAAAACTTGCTCGTATACATTTCTTTTTCCGAATTGGTATTCGTTTAAAAAGTCGCTGTAATTATTAACGGAAACAAAATAAAGTAAATCGCCTTTAAGAAATTTGGCAATAAAATTAGGTTCGTTGAAATTAAAAGTACCGTAGTTAAAAACAATATCGGTTTGGTTTACGCTATCTACTACTCTTACAGCCGTATGACCCCAAATGGTATAAATATCTTCGCCAGCGGCGCAGGTGATAATACTAAATTGTAAACGGGGCTTGAAGGAGCTTGTATCTTGTCCCATTGCTTCTTGCCCAATTGCCTGCCTATTAAATAGGCAAGATGTGAATAGTAAAAAAAGAAAAATATATTTTTTCAAGGCCCGGTTTATAAAGCGTTTATTATTTCTTACTATAGTTAGGGGCTTCTCTAGTAACTTCTACATCGTGTGTATGACTTTCTCTCATACCTGCATTGGTTATTTGAACGAATTTTGCATTTTGTAAATCCTTTACAGTTTTCGCACCGCAATAACCCATACCTGCTTTTAAGCCACCTACAAACTGATAAACAATTTCATGTAAGTTTCCTTTGTAAGCTACACGACCTTCAATTCCTTCTGGTACATATTTTTTTGAATCAGCTTCATTCTCTTGAAAATATCTATCACCACTTCCTTGACTCATGGCACCAATACTTCCCATGCCACGGTAGCCTTTAAATTTACGGCCTTCGTATATGATAGTTTCTCCAGGACTTTCTTCTGTACCTGCAAATATGCTACCCATCATTACACAATTAGCGCCAGCAGCCAATGCTTTTACCATATCTCCTGTATAACGAATACCACCATCGGCAATAATTGGAATATTTTTTCCTTTCAATGCTCTTGCAGCTTCCATAATAGCAGTTAGTTGAGGAACACCTGCACCTGCTACAATTCTAGTGGTACAAATAGAACCTGGTCCAATACCTACTTTCACTGCATCGGCACCTGCATTCGCCATAGCAAGTGCACCTTCTGCAGTAGCTACATTACCAGCAATGACTGGTAAGTTCTTATACGTTTTCTTTAATAATTTTAAAGCTTCGATAACACCTTTGCTATGACCATGTGCGCTATCTAATGAAACGATATCCACGCCTACGCTTTGTAAAGCAGCAGCACGGTCTAGTAAATCTTTGGTGATACCTAAGGCAGCGCCTACTAATAAACGACCAATTTTATCTTTCACTGCATTCGGAAAAGCGCTTAATTGTAAAATATCGCGATAAGTAATTAAGCCAATTAATTTTCCTTGTTTATTGACAACAGGTAACTTTTCAATTTTATATTGACGAAGAATTTTTTCTGCTTTTCTTAAATCGGTTCCTTCAGGTGCTATGACTAAATTTTCTTTAGTCATTACTTCGCTTACTTTTCTTTTGCGATCGGTTTCAAAACGTAAATCACGATTGGTTAAAATACCAACTAGTTTATTGGTTTTATCGACAATAGGAATACCGCCTATTTTATTTTCCTTCATTAATTTTAAAGCGTCTCCAATAGTAGCCGTTACTTCTAAAGTAATGGGGTCAACAATCATTCCACTTTCACTGCGCTTTACTTTACGCACTTGCTCAGCTTGTCTTTCAATACTCATGTTTTTATGTAAAATACCAATACCGCCTTCGCGTGCTAAAGCAATTGCTAATTGGGCTTCTGTAACAGTATCCATTGCAGAAGATAGAATAGGAACATGTAGTTGAATGTTCTTGGTAAGTTGCGTGTGAATTTTTACTTCAGAAGGAAGTATTTCAGAATAAGCGGGCATTAACAATACATCATCAAATGTCAAGCCTTTACCAAAAATGCGGGAGTTGTTTGTAGTATTTCTTGTTGCCATAGGCAAAGATAGGGCCTTGGCTTATTTAGGCAAAATCCTTTTTTTAGCTAATGGCATACCTATTGCCTGCCAATAGCTGAATTGCACCTTTCATTTCAAGGCTTAAAAGTAGGTTTGAAAGCTTACTGGCATTGATTTTTAACTCATTAGCAATTAATTCCCTATGAATGGGGCCATGGGCTTCAATATGCGCTAAAACGATTTTTGAATCGGGTGAAAATGTAAATTCAAGTTCTTTTTGAGGGCTATTTTGCGCGGCTAGGGGCCAGCCCATCTGTTCCAGTAGGTTTTCTACATCGTGGTATAAATGCGCTTTATTTCTTTTAATTAAGGCTAAACAACCTTTACTTTTTGAGTCGTGAATTTTACCGGGTACTGCAAATACTTCTCTATTATAATCAAAAGCTAAATTAGCTGTTATCATACTGCCCCCTTTAATGGCCGTTTCTATGACTATGGTTGCGTCACTCATTCCAGCTACAATTCTATTTCTTTTTGGAAAGCAGTAGGGAAGAATAATACTTTCTTTTCTTGATTCAGTGATAAGCCCACCATTATGCATAAGTTCAATAGCAAGTTTTCTGTGTTCCAATGGATACATTTGATCGAGCCCATGTGCGAGTATACCCCAGGTAGGAATTTTATAGGCTAATGCGGTTTGGTGCGCAATGCCATCTACTCCTAAAGCCATTCCACTTATAATGCCAATATTTAAATGGCTCAGCCCTTCCATGAGTTCTTTTATAATTCTATTTACTTGAACAGTATGTTGTCTGGTACCCACAATACTAATTAAGTAGGGTAGGTTAAAATTTTCATTTCCTTTTAGATATAATAAAGTAGGCGCGTCATCACAATGCAATAACCTATTAGGGTAAAGGCTATCTTTTAAGGTGATACATTTAATATTATGTTTTGTAATAAAATTTAATTCGGAGCCTGCTTCTTTTAAAGGCCAAGGCCCTAGCAAAATATTTTTTTGAACAAGATTTAATCTTGCAAACGCTTCGTTTTTCTTCTCCCTTTGTTTATAAATAGATAAAGCACTGCCATAGTGTTCAATCATATTTTTTCTTTGCCGTTCATTGAATCCCGGAAGCATGGTAAAGGCAATAGCATATAAAATTTCATCAGACATCTGGCAAACATCTGAATTATAAGAATACTAAAACAGCGTATTTATACGCATTGAAATCTTAGACTATGGAATGGTAATGGTAAAGCTACTGCGCCTATTTTTTATACGGCCTTCTTCTGTTGCATTGTCGCTAATAGGTTGGCTACCCCCTAGGCCAATGGTTTTAATTCTATTAGATTCAATTCCTTTGCTCATTAAATAAGTTGCAATGGTGTTGGCTCTTTTAGAGGATAGTAATTGATTTTGTACGCTATCACCTCTATTATCGGTATGTCCTTCTATTAGAATAAGGGCTGTTGGAGCCGACTGCAAGTAAGTAGTTAAAGCGTCTAATTCCACAAAAGACTTTTTATTAAGCTTCGCATTATTAATTTCAAAAAATATATTATTGAAATTTTTAGTAAAGGATTTAACAATAGGTGCTAGATAAAAATTAAGGGTACTGCCCGATAAACTATTTATATTTTCCAGTGATAATATAGTGCTAGCAAATTCATGCCCTTCGCTATTGACTCTAATGCCAATACTATCCAAATAAGGGAGTCCTAAAATAAAATTACCATTGCTGTCTACCTTAATTTGCATGGTATTTGTTTCTTCGTTGGTATTAATTAATACTACTTCTCCGGCTATTGGTTTTTTAGTTACAGCGTCTGCAATGAATCCATTTACATAAAATGTTTTATTGGGCCTTGTGTTCAGTGCTAGTATTACTTTATAAATATCTAAACTGCCCCTGCTATCGGCTCTATCACTTGCGATGTATCCCTCAAAGCCATTTCCTGCCACAGCAATACTTCCTTCATTATCAAAAGTATTAATGGGGTAACCTAAATTCATAGGGTTTGACCAATTGCCGTCTATTTTTTTTCTAATCACAAACAAATCGGATCCGCCAAAACCAGTCCACCCATTGGAGCTAAAGTATAAAGTTTTATTATCGGCATGTATAAATGGGGCTTGTTCATCTGCAGCGGTATTAATAGTAGGTCCCATATTTACAGCTTCCTCCCAAAAACCTTTTTCGTTTTTATAAGCAACATAAATGTCAATACCTCCGTAGCCTCCAGTTCGGTTACTGCAAAAATATAAGGCTTGTCCATCGGGGGCTATGCTGGGAGCGCTGTCCCAATAATCGGAGTTAATATTTTTACCTATATTTTTAGGTTCAGACCATCCCTTTTTTGTTTTCGTCACTTTATAAATATCGTATCTACCATAACCTTTTTCATTATAGTCTGCAGCATAGTAAAGTGTATTTAAATCCTGGGTTAAACTCATGCTTCCTTTTTTCTCTTCCATATTTAAATCATCTGATAAAGCGCTGGCTTTAGAAAATTTATTTTTGGTAAGCGTGCTTGTATAAAAATCTTCTCTTTTAAAATTAATTCGACGCATAAATAAAAATAGACTGTCTTGTACCGTAATGCTGGGAAAATATTCTGCATCGGCTGTATTAACGCTATCTCCAACATTGGTTACTTTAATTTCCGATTGCCTAGGGTGCTTTTCTGCATAGCTACAAATGCTAAGAAGTTCTAAGGCTTTAGTTTTTAAATAGGAGGGAAGTACATTTTTATAGGACTCTACAATGGAAGCCGCCTTGGTATAATTGCCTAGTACCATATACTGGGATGCGTACTTTACTATATAGGGTAAAAAAATAGTAGTATCTATTTGAAGTAATTTTTCAAATGTATTAATTGACTTTTGATATTGTTTAGCTTCTGCATACACTTGATAAAGAAATAAGGTAGCCTCTGCATTACGCTCATTTTTTTTCAATAAAGTTTCTAGTAAAGAAATAGAGGAAGCAAAATTCTTTTGTTCAAAAGCAGCTACCGCTTTTTCGTAAATTTTTATATCATCATTCTTTTTTTGCGCCACTAATTTGTGGGCATTCAAAAAAAGCAAAACGAAAAAAAATAAGAAATAATTTTTTTTACCTTTCATATCAATAGCCGTAAGTATTGTAAATATACAAATTAGGGTACTTGTATGTACTTATGTAATTGTGCGCTTAGTTCCCATTTAGGGTGGGCCTTTATATACTCAATTACTAGAGGCGTTATTTCATTCGACTTATCCCATTCAGGTTGTAAGTATAATTTGCAATTAGGCGATACTTGTTTGGCATAGGTTTCGGCCCATTCAAAGTCGTGGGTATTAAAAATAACTACTTTTAATTCTGAAGCAGCTTGAATACTTTCAGTAAGTGGTGCTTTAAATTTTTTCGGTGAAAGACAAACCCAGTCCCAGTTTCCAGACATCGGGCTAGAACCCGAAGTTTCTATATTCAATTCAAAGCCTACTTTTTTTAAAGCAGTGGTTAAGGCATCTAAATTATACAATAAGGGTTCACCTCCTGTTATAATGGCTAATCTTGCAGGATGCGCTAATGCGTTTGAAACAATTTCTTCAACGGAAAAAACAGGATGCTTACTTGCATCCCAACTTTCTTTTACATCACACCAAACACAACCTACATCACATCCGGCCAAGCGAATAAAATAAGCGGCCTTGCCTTGATGGTATCCTTCGCCTTGCAAAGTATAAAACATTTCCATCACAGGATATTGGGTAGCTATTTTCAAATTAAAATGTATAAAATTATTTAAAGGCCTTGGTAGGCTTTCATTGTATTTTTTAATAGTCCTGCAATGGTCATAAGTCCTACACCACCGGGTACTGGTGTAATAGCAGATGCTTTAGCGCAGGCTTCTTCATAATTTACATCGCCCTTAATTCTAAAACCTTTTTTAGCAGTGGCATCGTCTACACGGGTAATACCTACATCAATAATAACGGCGCCTGGTTTAATCATATCGCCTGTTAAAAAATTAGGAACACCCAGTGCAGCCACAATAATATCGGCGCCTACACAAATTTCTTTTAAATTTTTTGTGTGGCTATGACAAATAGTTACCGTGCAATTGCCTTGTGCTATATTGCTGCTTAATAAAATACTCATGGGTCTTCCTACAATATTACTACGCCCAATAACCACCGCATTTTTTCCTTTGGTTTCAATATTGAAATGCTCAAGCATTAAAATAATTCCATAGGGTGTGGCTGGAATAAAAGTATTTAAACCTTGCACTAGTCTTCCCACATTCACAGGATGAAAACCATCTACGTCTTTAGCAGGGTCAATGGCTTCAATAATATTAGATTCTTTAATATGTTTAGGAAGTGGCAGTTGCACTAATATACCATCGCAATTTGGATCTTGGTTTAACTCAGCAATTTTTGCTAATAAAACAGCTTCGGCTACATCTGCCTCCATTCGATATAAAGAGGAGCCAAAACCTGTTTCTTCGCAGTTCTTCACTTTACTAGCTACATAGGTTTCACTTGCTCCATTATTACCTACCAGTATGGCAGCTAAATGAGGCATTCTTTTGCCAGCAGCTTTAAGGGCCTGCGTTTGCTCCAAAAGGGTTGCTTTTACGGCGGCGGCGGCTATTTTACCATCTAATACTAACATGTAGCAAATTTAGTTCTTGTGAATTGCAGTGCTGTAATTTTTTTTTAACATTCCATCCCCTGTATATTTGTAGTCTTAATATAAAGTATGGAACAAAACCCGAACCAGCCCTTAAACATTGAAATTAGTGAAGAAATCGCCGAAGGATCTTATGCGAATTTGGCCATCATCACCCATAGCAATGCCGAATTTGTAGTTGATTTTGTCAATGTCATGCCAGGCACGCCAAAAAGTAAAGTAAAAAGCAGGGTCATATTAACCCCTATGCATGCCAAAAGATTTATGAAGGCCTTGGTCGAAAATGTAGAAAGATATGAAGCTGCCAATGGCAGTATTGCAGATATGCTACCTGTAGAAATTCCGATGAATTTTGGAGGCCCTACTGCACAGGCATAGTTTATGTGTATAAGTTCTCTATATGTTGAAAAGTAGAGCCATTTTTTTTTACATTTTGTAAACGAGAATTATAACTTTGACGCATAACAACCCACATGAATCCTTCAGTAAAAATATTCGCAGGCACTGGCTCTCAAGCCTTAGCAGAGAAAATTGCGCAACGTTTTGGTGCGCCTATTGGAAAAATCAATATTCAAAAATTTAGCGATGGGGAATTCCAACCTATTTTCTTAGAAAGTATTAGAGGTGATTATGTTTTCTTAGTACAAAGCACTTATGCGCCTTCTGAAAATATCATGGAATTATTAATGATGATAGATGCTGCTAAAAGAGCAAGTGCCTATAAAATCATTGTAGTTATTCCTTATTATGGTTTTGCAAGACAGGATAGAAAAGATAAACCAAGGGTTGCGATAGGGGCCAAATTAATAGCTACCTTATTAGAAGCAGCTGGTGCGCACCGTGTCATTACAATGGATTTACACGCAGCACAAATTCAAGGATTTTTTGAAGTACCCGTGGATCACTTAGATAGTTCAGCCATCTTCATTCCTTATATTCAACAATTGAAATTACAAGACTTAGCCTTTGCAGCGCCCGATGTAGGAAGTACAAATAGAGTGCGTGAGGTAGCTAATTATTTCAATGCTGAAATGGTTATTTGTGATAAGCATCGCAAGCGTGCTAATGAAATTGCGAGTATGGTGGTTATAGGAGATGTAACTGGAAAAGACATTGTAATTATAGATGATATTTGTGATACAGGAGGAACATTAGTAAAAGCGGCAGCGCTTTTAAAAGAGAAAGGAGCGAAAACAGTGCGCGCCATGATTACGCATCCAGTGCTTAGTGGCAAGGCCTATGAAAATATTGAAAACAGCGTTTTAGAGGAATTAGTAGTTTGTGATACCATTCCTTTAAAGTATCCTTCAAAAAAAATACAGGTATTGACCGTTGCCGATTTGTTCGCCATAGCCATTAGAAATGCCTATGAAAACAAGAGCATTACCAGCCTATTTGTACATTCCCAATTAAAGGCAAGAAGCTAATAATCAATTAGTTATCAAATAAAACGAAATAGTAAGGAGAGACTTTGGTTTCTCCTTTATTATTTCATACCTTCGCCGTCCAAATTATTTATATAAAATAAAAAGAATCAGAAATGAAAACAATTACAATCGAAGGCCACTTGAGGACCGAAAATGGCAAAAAAGCCGCCCGCCAGCTTCGCTCTCAAGAAAACGTGCTGGGTGTAATTTACGGGGGTGCTCAGGAGGTTAATTTTTATGCTCCTGCAAAGGCTTTTAAGTCTTTAGTGTACACAAGTGAATTTATGTTAGCACAAGTAACAGTGGAAGGAAAAACGTACAAATGCATTTTGAAAGATTTGCAATTTGACAAAGTAACCGACTTATTATTACACGTAGACTTATTAGAATTAGTAGACGACAAAAAAGTAGTAGCTACTTTACCTTTAAAAATGGTGGGAACTTCTGTGGGTGTTAAAGCAGGAGGAAAATTAATTGTAAAGATGAAGACTTTAAAAGTGAAAGCTTTTCCAAAAGATTTAAGAGAGTTTATCGAATGCGATATTACGAATCTTGAATTGAATGGCAATATTCGTGTGCAAGATGTAATAGCTCCTAATATGGAACTTATGAATCCTCCACGTATACCAGTTGCCTCTGTTGTTTTAACACGTGTGTTGAAGCAAGAAGAATCTGCTGCTCCTGCCGCTGGCGCTGCTGCACCTGCTGCCGCTGCCGCTGCTGCTGCACCTGCTGCTGCAAAAGCTGCTCCGAAGAAATAATCACTTATTTAGTAAGTATATTGAATCCCTTCCCGAGCAATCGGGAGGGGATTTTTAGTTATACATGCTTGCTTTTGCTTAAATTTGAAATTGAATAGAAGTACATAAATGTCAAAATTTTTAATCATAGGACTGGGAAATATTGGTCCCGAATACGCGCACACTAGGCATAATATTGGCTTTGATGTGCTAGATGCATTTGTGATGAAGCAAGGAGGCTTTTTTAAATCGGACCGACTAGCTGATGTAGCTGAGGTAAAATGGAAAGGCAAAACATTTATATGTATTAAGCCCACCACCTTTATGAACTTAAGTGGTAAGGCATTTAAATATTGGATGGATAAAGAAAAAATAGAAGTTGAAAACACTTTAACCATTGTGGACGATTTAGCCCTACCTATTTCAAAAATAAGACTACGCGCCAGCGGATCCGATGCTGGGCATAATGGTTTAAAAGATATTCAACTTACATTAGGTACCGATGCCTATCCTAAATTAAGGTTTGGAATTGGTAGTGATTTTAGAAAAGGACAACAAATAGATTTTGTTTTAGGCAAATGGAATACTGCAGAAAAAAAGGTAGTAGATAGTAAAATAGAAAAATGTGTAGAAGTGATAGAGTCGTTTGCTAGTATTGGAATGTCTAGAACTATGACCATGGCTAACGCATTAGAAATAACCGAATAAAAATTAAAAGTATGAGTATATTTTGTATTGGAAGAAATTATGTAGCGCATGCGCATGAACTAGGTAATGAAGTACCTACTTCACCAGTCATTTTTATGAAACCTTCTACTGCTGTTTTAGCAGAAGGAAAAAACTTTACCATTCCTTCTTTCACCAACGATTTACATTATGAAGGTGAACTAGTGCTTCGTGTATGTAAAGAAGGTAAAAATTTAAAAGCGCCCAATGTATTAGACTATTGCGATGCCATTACAGTAGGCATTGATTTTACTGCAAGAGATTTACAAAATAAATTAAAAGAAAAAGGCCTGCCTTGGGAAAAAGCAAAAGCATTTGATGATGCTGCTATTTTAGGAAAATGGGCTCCCTTAACTGCTGCTGTTGTTGCAAGCTCTATTCATTTTTCATTGCATAAAAACGGAGCCATTGTACAAGACGGAGATTCATCTTTAATGATATTTCCGCTCGCTACTATTTTAGAAAGCCTTACAGAATACTTTACCATTTACCCTGGAGACCTAATATATACTGGCACACCAGTAGGGGTAGGGCCAACCAATAAGGGAGATGTATTTGAGGGCTATTTTGAAGCAAATCAAGTATTTAGCGTTAAAGTGAACCCTTAATTCTCAAGAATTTTAACTAAATTTGCCACCCCTTAAAAGGGGTAATAACCATTCGGCGAGGTAGCTCAGTTGGTTAGAGCACAGGATTCATAACCCTGAGGTCCCGGGTTCAAATCCCGGTCTCGCTACATGAAAATCAACCACTTACGTTTATTCGTAGGTGGTTTTTTATTTTGTGTGAGGATTTGTGTGAGGAACTGTGTGAGGAAAACCTATTTTTTACCAAAAACACGAACGTTTAAAGCAGATATTTCTACAGCAGTTAACACCTTAGGATCAAGGTAATATTTTTCTAAAACTTGGGTGGTAGAGTGGGAGCTAACCAGTCCTGTATCGTCACCTAATACTTGATGATGCCATGTCAAATAGGTTTTACGGAGATTACTTAAACTGATGTCCTTCTTGATACCTGCACCTTCTTTGTAATGAGAAAATCCTCTACTTAAATCAGTCATGATGGTTTTGGTGGTGGATGTTCTATTAGGGTACAAAATATATTCATCCGTTCCAATCTTTTCGTTCATACCTAATTCAATCAGAAAGTCCTCAAGGTCAATATTGATACCAATATATTTTTTACACTCCTTGTTATCCTTTTTCATCCGCTTTACTTTTAAGTTATCAATGATAAAAAGTTTAACTCCTTGTGGTGTGCTAAATATGTCAGACCATTTTAGGTCCACCACTTCTTCACGCCTACCTCCTGTTAAAAGAAATAATTTGAATCCATCTTTTAGATAGGGTCTAAACATATTTTTTTTCTCACCCTTTCCTCCAAGCGTTATAAATGGGTTGAATGTATCAACAGCAGTTAAGATTTTATTAAATTCATCCTCAGTTATTGTATCAATAGAAGATGGTGTTGCAGCTTTGGTAATAAATTTTCTAAATGGGTTTTTCATTTCAATATTTTCAATCTCAATTAAGAATTCGAAGAAAGTGCGAACAGCAGCGAAGCACTTATTGAAAGACCTATCTCCATAATTATCCTCTGTCCATTTATAAAAATTTGATACATCTTCAATTTTTATATCAGTAAAATTTTTTAAAAATTTTACAACATCTCTATCATCTGTATTTCTCCAAAATTGCCAATAATCATAAGCTGATAAAAATTTTTCATCCAACCAGATCGCACCATTTTCAGATTTTCCCATTTTAGCTCCTGTGGCCAGAGTAATTAAAGGTGTAGTAAGACCATAACTTTGTTTATTTGAATATCTTTTGATAAGCTCAACACCATTAACAATATTTCCCCATTGATCTGAACCTCCAATTTGTAAAACACAATTCTCTTTTTTACTTAGTTCTAAAAAATCATAAGCTTGTAAAATCATATAATTAAATTCCATGTAACTTAAAGATTGTTCTCTATCTAATCTTAATTTTACACTATCAAAAGTTAACATTCTATTAATTGTAAAATGTTTACCTATGTCCCGAAGAAAAGAAATATAATTTAAGTTTTTAAGCCAAGTATAATTGTTTACAAATATGGGCTTTGTTTTTGGGTTATCGTTATCTAAAAATTTTTTTAGTATATTTTTTATATTCTTAATATTTTTTTCAATCTCTTCTTCACTCAATATTTTTCTAGTTTTATCTTTTCCTGAGGGATCACCAATTCTTGTAGTGCCTCCACCTAGTAGTACAATAGGTCTATGACCATTTTTTTGTAATAATCTAAGACACATGATTTGTAATAAGC
>CALDSE010000068.1 GCA_937911175.1 uncultured Sediminibacterium sp. | reverse complement strand
TTAGCCAAGCTAGCGATTGAAGAGGATACACAACTAAAAGTATCTGATATTGAATTTTCTTTACCGAAGCCTTCTTACACTATTGACACACTTATTTATTTAGAAGAGAAATATCCGCAACATGAATTTTCAGTAATTATGGGTGCCGATAGTTTTCAGAATTTACCGAAGTGGAAAAACTTCGAAACCTTAGTTAAGAATTATTCGTTCATTGTATATAAACGAGATGGCTTTGATATTAGCAATGAATATGGTGCGCGCGTACAAATATTAGAGGCGCCTTTGTTACAACTCTCTGCAACATTAATTCGCAACAATAGAAAAGAAGGAATAACGATTCGTTATTTAGTACCAGAAAAAGTACGCGAAGAAATAGAGAACAGTAATTACTTTAAAGACTAGTTTTAAATAAGTTCTAAAATCATATTTCCATCTATTCCAAGTTTTTCGTGAACCGCTTTTAGGAATTGGATATCCGGCTCTCTTTTACCATTTAATATTTTTGAAAGTTTTGAACTTGACATCTCGAAAAGGGCCGCCAGCTTATATTGTGTCAAATTCATTTCGGCAATCTTTTTTTGAATCACATCATTTATAGTAATAGGGAGTGGCCAAATTTTAAGACTATTTTTTTCGTAATCAGCTGCTAGTAAAGTAAGTTGGTGAAGCTCCTCAGTATCTTTTTTATTTAAAGAATTAAAGCCCCCTCCCTTTGTAGCTTTTTTAATAAACCCCTCAATTAGTTGGTGTACTTGTTCGTATTGGTTCTTATTTCTAATTTTATCAATCATAATTATATAGTTGAACAATTTATTTTGTCATAATTCGCATGCGTCCCGATATATCTTATATAAAGGGTTCTTTTGTTAAAGTGTATCAATGCCACCTATTTAGCGACTCGGCTGATTCGGGGTGTTTGCTCACAAAAGCCTGCACGATGGTAAAGCTTAATATAATCATAAAACTAATAATTATTTCATTAAGAGAAAAATATTTCTAAAATAGAAATATTATGAATGATACCTTTGGCATAATTATTAAAACTTATGATACGAAATCGCAGTATTTATACTTGAAAAACAGGCATTTAAAAAATGTAATTTTATTGGTAACAATTTTGTTACCTTTATAAAGACAGATTGAATGAATGCAAAACAAATTCAACAGATATTAATAAAAGATGGCTGGATTATTAAAAATCAAAAAGGAAGCCATAGACAATATATTCACGAATTAAAAAAGGGTAAAGTAACGGTACCCTTTCATGGCAAAGACGAAATAAACCCTAGCACGTTAAAAAGTATATTTAAACAGGCGGGGATTAAAAATAAATAAAATGAAAAAAAAGATAATCTTAATCATTGATACCGAAGGCAAGGGACCACTATGGGGAAGGGTTCTTTATGAAGATAATTTATTAGTAGATTCTGGGAAAACCGTATCCCAAATAGAAACAAAAATGAAGAAGCTTTTAATAAACTTCCATCAACTAAAAGAAGATAAATTTGCTTTTGAAATTCAATATGATATTTCTGGACTATTTCAAGACAAAAGTTTTTTAAACGCATCGGTTGTTGCGGATAGGGCTGGCATAAGCCGAATCATGATGCGTCAATACAGGATGGGCAATAAATTTCCAACCCTGGAAAAGCTTACTAAGTTAGAAAAGGCGATTAAAGATATGGGCACAGAGCTGAAGTCAATAAAATTGGCAAAGCACCTCTCTAAAAAAAGAGCATAAGACCGAACTATCTATTCATGCTTGCTAAAAACTCTTCGTTGTCTTTAGTGCCGCGCATGCGTTTTAATAATTCATTCATTGCTTCGTCGTTATTCATATCATTTATGAATAAGCGAAGAATATTCATTCTACCTAATACTTCTTTGTCTAATAATAAGTCGTCACGACGCGTGCTTGATCCTACTAAATCAATAGCTGGGAAAATACGCTTGTTTGCTAAACGACGATCTAATACTAATTCCATATTACCTGTTCCTTTGAACTCTTCAAAAATAACCTCATCCATTTTTGAACCTGTTTCAATTAAGGCAGTTGCTAATATAGTAAGCGATCCGCCGTTTTCAATTTTACGCGCTGCACCAAAAAATTGTTTTGGACGAAGCAAGGCGGTAGCTTCTACACCACCTGATAATACTTTACCAGAACTTGGCGCTACTGTATTGTGCGCACGTGCTAAACGTGTAATAGAATCTAATAAAATAACCACATCGTGTCCGCACTCTACTAAGCGTTTTGCTTTTTGTAATGCAACTGATGAAACTTTAACGTGCTTTTCAGCAGGCTCATCAAAAGTAGAAGCAATGACTTCTCCTTTTACAGAACGCTCTACATCTGTTACCTCCTCTGGTCTTTCATCTATTAATAAAATAATCAAATAACATTCTGGATGGTTGGCAGCAATGGCGTTGGCAACTTCTTTCAACAACATAGTCTTACCCACTTTTGGTTGGGCTACAATCAAACCTCTTTGCCCCTTACCAATAGGTGTAAATAAATCCATGATACGGGTACTATAATTAGTAGCCGATGTATATAAATTTAATTTCTCAAAAGGAAAAATAGGCGTTAGATAATCAAAAGGAATACGATCACGAATTTCATCCGGATTTTTTCCATTGACTTGACTCACCTTAGTCAATGCAAAATATTTTTCACCCTCACGCGGAACACGAACAGTGCCGTGTACCGTATCGCCTACTTTTAAACCAAATGCTTTTATTTGAGAAGGAGATACATATACATCATCGGGAGAAGATAAATAGTTGTAATCGGAAGAGCGTAAAAAACCATAACCATCAGGCATCATTTCTAAAACACCTTCTGATTCAATAGTGCCATCAAACTCTACACTAAATACAGGTTCTTTTTTAGGCTGAGGATAACGCTGCGCTGGTAAGTTAGGTCCACCATTCGGTCCACCATTGGGAGCACCACCTGCGTTGGCTTGATCTGCTGAAGCGGGTGCTTGAGCAGCGTCATTGCTTTCACTAGTTGGAGCAGGCGCCCCACTACTTGCTGCACTTTCATCGCCAAACAATGCTTGGGCAATTTTAGAAGCTTTATCGTCTTCGGTATTGTTTTTTGCAGGCTCGGCTTTTTTAGAGGCTACTGCTTTTTTTGCTGCCGGAGCGGCTGCAACGGGTTTACGTCCCCTTTTTGGTTTTTCTTCTTTTTCTGGCACTTTGAACTATGGTTTATTTAAAAATCGAATCAAGATTTAGGCTTATTTGAACGCTTTTTGAAATTTCGGTCGAAATAATGGTGACCGTAAATTGTATATTGGGAATTGGGGTAGCGAGCTATCAACATTAAAAAGAATCAATTTGCTCGTTGCTACTGCAATGTTAAGCAGTTTTTTTAACAAAAAAACAATTTTTTATCTGTTTTTATACTTAAAACAGGGTATTTGGCCCCCGAAACCGATTATCTTTGCCATTCGAAATCAGCAATATGTTCAACGACAGAATTAAAATAAAGCAATTGTTATCGGGCACCCCCACAGGGACCGAAGTGGTGGTAATGGGATGGGTGCGCACATTTAGAAACAATCAGTTTATAGCCCTTAACGACGGAAGCACGAATGCGAACATTCAAATTGTGGCCACACTGGGAGAATTTGATGAAGCAATATTAAAACGTGTTACCACCGGCGCCTCTTTAAAAATAGTGGGCACCGTGGTGGAGAGTTTAGGTAAGGGACAAAGCGTAGAAGTAAAAGCCAAGACCCTTGAAATTTTAGGAGACAGTGATGCTGAAAAATTTCCTTTACAACCTAAAAAACATTCTTTAGAATTTTTAAGAGAGAAGGCGCATTTGCGTTTTCGTACTAATACATTCGGATCGGTATTTAGATTAAGACATGCACTTGCTTTTGCAGTACATCAATTTTACAACGAACGCGGGTTTGTGTATTTACATACACCTATTATTACAAGCTCAGATGCAGAAGGTGCAGGTGAAATGTTTAGAGTTACCACACTTCCTTTAGAAGGGGCGCCTAAAAATGATAAAGGTGAAATTGATTATACACAAGATTTTTTTGGCAAAGGAACCAACTTAACGGTGAGTGGTCAACTCGAAGGAGAGCTAGGCGCCATGGCCTTTTCAGAGATTTATACTTTTGGCCCCACCTTCCGTGCCGAGAATTCAAATACGACTAGGCACTTAGCAGAGTTCTGGATGATTGAACCTGAAATGGCTTTTTATGATATTGAGGACAATATGAATTTAGCAGAAGCCTTCATTAAATATTTAATTAATTATGCATTAAAAAATAATGCAGATGATATTGATTTTTTAGATGCGCGTTTAGCAGAAGAAGAAAAGCAACTACCTACTGAAAAAAGAAGTGGCCTTGGATTAAGAGAAAAATTGGAACTGGTTGTTAATAATAATTTTGAACGTATTACTTATACAGAAGCGATTGATATTTTATTAAATAGTAATCACTACAAGAAAAAGAAATTCCAATACGAGGTGAAGTGGGGAATTGATTTACAAAGTGAGCATGAAAGATATTTAGTAGAACAACATTTTAAAAAACCAGTCATTGTTACGGGTTATCCAGCGGCGATCAAAGCATTTTATATGCGTATGAACGACGGCTGTGCACCAGGCAAGGAAACAGTGGCAGCGATGGATATTCTAGCCCCAGGCATTGGTGAGATAGTGGGCGGCAGCCAAAGAGAGGAGCGTTTAGACAAACTAGAAGCTAGAATGAATGCCATGCACATACCTTTAGAAGACATGAGCTGGTATTTAGATACCAGAAGATTTGGAACCGTACCGCATGCAGGCTTTGGTTTGGGTTTTGAAAGAATGATTCAATTTGTTACAGGCATGACCAATATTAGAGACGTAATTCCTTTTGCAAGAACGCCGAAAAATTGTGAATATTAATAATGGGAATTGTATTTGTCTTAATTGGCGCGCTTTGTTTTGCCATCAGTAATGCCTATTGGAAAAAAGTAACGCAAACTATTCCCTATCAAATTGGTATGTTTTACAGAGGCATATTTGCCTCTACTATTTTTTCCATTTTATATTTTGGTTTTAGAGACAGCGCTTTTTTTAAAGGCTGGACTGTAAATGCATTAAGTTTTGGTAACCCTTTTTTATTAACCATTGCACTGAGTATTTTTAATATTTTTGGATTGGTATTTTTTTTAAGAGGCATACAACGAGCCCCTGTAAGCATTGTGGTGCCTGTGTCTGCGATAAAATTATTTACTATTTTAACGGCCGTATTTATTGTAGGCGAAGTTTGGAAAGCTAATTATTTATACGCTTTTATTTTTTCAACAGCAGGTTTGCTTCTTTTATATTTTCAAGGAAAACAACAATCCAGTATTAGCGAACAAAAAAATGGAATGTTGTACGGCGTACTCGCCAGCTTTTTTTGGGGAAGCTCTTATGCACTCTATACTTATCCAATAAGTTATTGGGGCCCTCTTGGTTTTAGTTTAGTGATTGAAACTACGGCTATGTTATTCGGACTGGTATTAGTCATACGCGATGGCTTATTAAAAAACTTGTTTAATTATATAAGTGCAAAACATATTTTCACTTATTTAAAATTGGGTTTATTATTAGTTTCTGGAGGACTCGCTATTAATATATCTTATCAGTACTTGCCCATCATGGTCATTAATATCTTAATTATAAGTAGCCAGCTTTTATCGGTATTAATTGGCTACTTCTTTTTTAAAGAAAGACTAAGCCCTAAGCAATGGTTGGGTCTAGCCTTTATAATTATCTCCTTTTTTATAGTGGCTACTTCGGCTTAGTAAATGACTGATTTTCAATAAAGAATCCATATTTTTTGCTATTTAAGGCCGCCTGGCCTATATTTGCTCCCCGGTTCATAAAGGTTGTAAGACTAAAATGAACTTAAAGGATGGCGCTGTAGCTCAGTTGGTAGAGCAAAGGACTGAAAATCCTTGTGTCCCCGGTTCGAGCCCGGGTGGTGCCAC
>CALDSE010000067.1 GCA_937911175.1 uncultured Sediminibacterium sp. | reverse complement strand
AAAGGAATTAAAATTTGCAAACAGTCTTATGCGAAATACGATGAGAAGTTTGTTGAAAGAACCGACCCACATGGGAAAAAATACTATTGGCTAACGGGCGAGTTTGTCAATTTTGACAAATCAAAAGATACCGATGTTTGGGCTTTGAAAAATAATTATGTGAGTGTGGTGCCTGTTCAATTTGATTTGACCAATCATGTTATTAAAGAAAAGCTTTCTAAAAAATGGAAATGGTAATTCAATGGAATATAATTTAAAATGATACGCAGAGATAATTATATATTAGGAGTGCTTATGGGGTTGTTACTGCCTTTTTTAGGTTTCTTCGGATTCTATGAATACAGGTTTAGCTTATTTACCGTTCAAGAATTCTTGGAGCTTCTTAACCAACAGAAGTCCCTTCTATCTGCCATGATAAGTATATCACTACTCATTAATGGCGCAGTGCTTACCTACTTTTTTCAAAAGCAGCAAGATAAAACGGCTAAAGGAATATTCTTTTCAACTTGTATTTACGCAATCATTGCCATTGCGTGTAAATGGTTTTTATAAATGAAATATTATATCATTGCTGGAGAAGCCAGTGGAGACTTACACGGCGCCAACTTAATTAAATCAATTAAGTCAATGGACCAGCATGCCCAAATTAAGTGCTGGGGTGGTGAACTCATGCAAGCAGCCGGAGGTCAATTAGTCAAACATTATAGAGACTTAGCCTATATGGGTTTTGTAGAAGTGGTTTCAAACCTTTCTACGATTTTAAATAATATTCGTTTTTGTAAAAAAGATATTAAAGCCTTTGCGCCTGATGTACTTATCTGTATCGATTATCCTGGATTTAATTTAAGAATAGCTAAATGGGCCAAGCAAGAAAAAATAAAAGTGGTTTACTTTATTGCGCCACAAGTTTGGGCCTGGAAAGAAAATAGAGTGCCTGCCATGCGCGCAAGCATTGATCGTTTATTATGTATTCTACCTTTTGAGAAAAAATATTTTAAAGATAGGTGGGATTGGGAAGTAGATTATGTGGGACATCCTTTAATGGAAGTGATTGCTGCTCAAAATAATTTAGCACACCCTCTTCCTAACTTACAAGGTCAAAATATTATTGCATTACTTCCAGGTAGCAGAAAGCAAGAGATAGAAAAGAAATTACCCCTTATGTTAAGTGTGGCTATTCATTTTCCGGCTTATCAGTTTGTAGTGGCTCAAGCGCCCGGCTTAAATGACGAATGGTTTAAAAGTTTAATTAGCCCTCAACTGAATGTGCATGTTGTAAAAGCAAGTACTTATGCATTATTACAACATAGTAAGGCAGCATTAGTGACTAGCGGTACGGCTACTTTAGAGACCGCTTTATTGAATGTACCTCAAGTAGTTTGTTACAAAGGAAGCCCTATTACTTATGCACTCGCTAAATTTTTTGTAAAAATTAAATTTATCGCGCTAGTGAATTTAATAATGGAAAAAGAAGTGGTGAAAGAATTAATTCAAGACGAATTAAATACCAATAATTTAGTAGTAGCGTTATCTAAATTATTAGAAGATAGCAAGACGCAAAAAGAAATAAGCGCCAACTATGCTGCTTTAAAAGAAATACTCATGACGGGCGAAAAGGCCACAGATGTCGCTGCTGAAATTATCATGGAGACGATTCAAAAAAAATAGGCTACTTGAATTAGCCAGTCAGAAAGCTTTGCTTATTTTCTGAAATAAGGTAAAATCACGAATCTGAATAGCATTACTAATAAGCCTACTATAAACATTAATAATGAAAGTCGATTCATTCCATGCATAGCTTTCATCATCCCTGTTCTTTCTTGATTCGGATCGCGCTTTACTATAAATAAGTACTCCCCAATTTGTCTTAAAAATTTCATAGGTTTCTTTTTACGAAGTTAGTTAAACTTGTTTTGCCAACCATGCATTTAAATGAGCGGTAATTTGAACAGCCTCAATAATAAATCCATCATGGCCATACACAGAATCAATGGCTACTAGGGTGGCATTGGGCATATGCTGTTCCATAAAACGCTGTTCATCTAAGGGACATAAGATATCGCTATTAACACCCATTATAAAAGTGGGTGTTTTTATAGTGCCTAAAGTTTTAATTAAATCACCACCTCTTTTACGCGCTACATGGTGACTATCCATTGACTTAGTTAATAACCAATAACTGTAGGCGTTAAACCTGCTTACTAATTTATCGCCTTGGTAATTGATATAAGAAGAAGCTTTAAAATTATCTATTTTCTCAGGGTCCTCGTCGGTTTGCTTCTCTTGATAAATTCCATAATTACGATAAGTTAACATACCAATGGCTCTAGCAGCTTTTAATCCCTTTGCACCAGCATTGGGCCTAGGTTCTTTCCAAGTACAATCGGCCTCAATAGCTAAACGTTGTGCAGTATGCACTGCCACACCCCATGCACTTTCTGAGGAGGATGTTGCAATAAGGAACATTTTTTTAATAACAGTGGGTTCAGCTATGGCCCATTCTAATGCTTGATAGCCACCCATACTTCCACCTAATAATAAATCAATGGAATCGATACCTAAATGCGTTCTTAATAAAATATGCGCCTTCACCATGTCGCGAATAGTGACCGTTGGAAAATTATCAAAACTAATATTAGTACCAATAGTTTCTACACTTAATGGCCCCGTAGAACCATAACAAGAACCTATAATATTTGCACAAACAATAAAGTAATCTGTTGGATTAATAATGGCCCCCTCGCCTACAAGTCCTTTCCACCAATCGGCCGCATCTGAATTAGCAGTAAGCGCATGGCATACCCAGGCTACTTTCTTACCAGGGCTATAAGTCCCATAGCTATGATAGGCAATGGTTAGCTTAGGCAGGCTCACCCCGCATTCTAAGGTAAAAGGACTTTGATATTTATAGATCTTTGGCTCCATTTTTTCGTATTCTAATGCAAAGTAACTATCTATTTGAATTACATTTGCATAATCATTGGAATTTATATTTCAATAAACTAACAATTATTATTTTATGGCTATGATGACCGTTACAAGAATAAATGATGGATTCGCTTTTAACGCAGTGGATGAAGCCCATAATCACATGCGGTTGGACATTCCCGTTGACCAAGGAGGTCATGGTACGGGACTTAGACCTATGCAAACTTTATTGAGTGCATTGGGCGCTTGTAGTGGTGTAGACATTGTGATGATATTAAACAAGCAAAAAGAAACCATAGAATTTTTTGAAATGGTTATTGATGGTGAAAGAGAAACAGGAAAAGAACCTGCTTTATGGACCACCGTTCATATTATTTTCAAATTCAAAGGCAGCATGACCAAAGAGAAAGCAGAAAAAGCTTGCGCTTTATCTATTGATAAATATTGTTCTGTAGCAGCTACCCTAAGAGCAGCAGGTGCTGTTATTAGTTGGGAAGTGGAGATAGGATAAGTTGGAATAAAATAGTTTGACAAAGAAATAGACTTTAAAATAATTGTATGAAGCATACGCAATCAAAATTAATTAGAACACAAATTCCAAGAACGGCTGAAGGGGAACATGCGAGTCCTTTATATCTTACAAGTAGTTTTTGTTTTGATAATGCCGAAGATATGCGCGCTGCTTTTGCAGATGAAACAGATGTAAATATTTATAGTCGTTTCTCTAACCCAAATGTACAAGAGTTTGTAGATCGTTTATGTATTTTAGAAAATGCAGAAGCAGGCTTTGCGACTGCTACTGGAATGAGTGCAGTCTTTGGATCCTTTATGGCCTTATTAAAAAAAGGAGACCACCTTTTATCTTGTACTTCAATTTTTGGAAGTACGCATACAGTTATTTCAAAGTATTTACCTAAGTATGGTATTGAATATGGTTATGTGAGCGCCAATGCGACTGCTGCTCAGTGGGAAGCAGCCATTACACCGCAAACTAAAATGATTTATTTAGAAACGCCTACGAATCCTGGATTAGAAGTAGTAGATATTGCCATGGTAAGCGCCATTGCTAAAAAACATAATATTATTTTAAATGTCGACAATTGTTTTGCCACACCTATTGGTCAAACACCTATTGACTTAGGGGCCGACATCGTTATTCATTCTGCTACTAAATGGATAGATGGACAAGGTCGCGTTTTAGGTGGTGCCATTGTAGGTCGCAAGGACTTAATTCATGAAATGTATTTATTCTGTCGAGCAACAGGTCCTTCACTTTCTCCCTTCAATGCATGGATATTAAGTAAAAGCTTAGAAACTTTAGAAGTTAGAATGGAAAGACATTGCAGTAACGCTTTATTTATTGCAGAAAAATTAGAAGGTCATTCAAAAATTAATTTTGTAAAATATCCTTTCTTAATATCGCACCCTCATTATGCCATTGCCAAAAAGCAAATGAAAAACGGAGGAGGCATTTTTTGTTTTGAAATTAAAGGTGGTATTGAAGCAGGCCGCAAATTTTTAAATAAAATTAAAATGTTATCGCTTACTGCTAATTTAGGAGACACCAGAAGTATTGCTTCCCACCCTGCTAGTACCACGCATTCAAAACTTTCTCCACAAGAACGAGAGGCCGTAAGTATTAGCGATGGCTTAATAAGAATATCTGTTGGCCTTGAACATAAAGAAGATATTGTAGCCGATATACTACAGGCTTTAGAAGCTTAATGCATGCCTATTTTTTAATTGGTTTTTCATCATTATTTCATCATTTTTTCATCATTTTTTGGGGCGCTAAAAGGCAATTTTCCAATTTTTTGAGTATATTGAATACGCTTAAAAGTAGCTCGATATATGAAAACAAAAATTAGCGTAATGCTATCCTCCATGATGTTCTTGCAATATTATATTTGGGGAGCATGGTATGTGACAATGGGCACTTATATGGGTGAAATTTTAAAGTCTACAGGGCTTGATATTGGAGCTGCTTATAGTGCTGTGGCTATTGCCACTATTTTTAGTCCCTTTTTTGTAGGAATGATTGCCGATCGTTTTTTTGCAGCTCAAAAAATTATGGGTGTCTTACATTTTGTAGGCGCTGCCTTACTTTTTTATGCTACTAAGGCTACTAATGAAAATTTTTACTGGGTCATTTTAGTTTACGCCCTTTTATACATGCCTACTATTGCATTAAGTAATAGTGTAGCCTTTGCTCAAATGACCGACCCTGGAAAACAATTCCCATGGATACGCGTATTTGGAACCTTAGGTTGGATAGCAGCTGGTATTGTGATTGGACAATTAGGTATTGAAAAAACAGAAGGTACTTTTTATGTAGCTGCTGGAGTTTCTGCTTTTTTAGGCTTATTAAGTTTTGCGCTTCCTAATACACCGCCTAAAGCACAGGCAGAAAAAGTTACTGTGGGTTCTATTCTAGGCACCGACGCTTTTGTATTATTTAAATCAAGATCATTTTTTATATTCTTCGTATCAGCCATATTAATTTGTATTCCTCTTTCATTTTATTATGGATTCGCGAATCCGTTTTTAAACGAAGTGGGTTTAGAAAATGCAGCTAGTAAAATGACCATGGGGCAAATGTCTGAGGCTTTATTCATTCTAGCCATTCCTTTTATGTTTAATAGAGTGGGTGTAAAAAATATGTTGATATTGGGCATTGGTGCCTGGTTGCTTCGTTATATATTTTTCGCTTATGGCAATATGGAACAAAGCTGGATGTTATATGCAGGTATTATTTTACATGGCATTTGTTACGATTTCTTTTTTGTAACGGGCTATATGTACACCGAGAAAAAAGCAGGTGAAAAAATTAAGAACGCTGCTCAGGGCTTATTTACTTTTGCCACTTATGGAGTGGGTATGTATATAGGTACATTATATAGTGGTCAAGTGGTAGATCAATATAAAGTGGCCACTGCGGTGGGTGCTGCTAGCCAACATAATTGGCAAAGTATATGGTTAGTACCAGCAGCTATTGCAGGTGCCGTATTAATTGCCTTTATTTTATTTTTTAAAGAGAAAAAAGAAACCGCAGTTGTTTCCTAATATTTTTATTAATAAACTAAACTAGGAAAATCAAAAACGTATTTAAACAAAAATCAATTATAAAAATCTAAAATTTATTCAAGATGCGAATTGCAATGTTAGGAGCAGGTTTTATTGGACGTTTTTATGCCGATGCCCTGCAAGGTTATAGAAGTAAAGACAAGGTGGTTAGTATTTATGCCCGCCGTGAAGAATCTGCCACCAAGTTTGCTGCAGATTATGGTTGTGCTCATTGGACTACCGATATGGAAGCAGCTATCTCCCACCCCGATGTGGACGTGGTATGTATTGCGCTTCCCAATAATATTCATGAGATTGCCGTGATGTTATGTTGCAAACATAAAAAAGCAGTGATGACTACTAAACCATTAGGCCGTAATGGTGAGGAAGCAAAGCGTATGTTAATTGCAGTGGAAGAAGCGGGTATATTCAATGGCTATTTAGAAGACCTTGTATATACGCCTAAATTCATTAAAGCTAACCAATCTGTAAAAGAAGGTGCAGTAGGAAGAATCTTATGGGCAAAGTCTCGTGAAACACATCCTGGCCCCCATAGTGATTGGTTCTGGGATATTGAGCAAGCAGGTGGTGGTTGTATATTAGACCTTGGTTGCCATTGCGTTGAAATTTCAAGATCATATATTGGAAAAGATATAAAACCCATTGAAGTTATGTGCTGGGCAGATACACAAGTAAAACCTATTGATGCCGAAGACCATGCCATTGGACTGGTAAAGTATGAGAATGGCGCCATTGGACAGTTTGAAGTAAGCTGGACATTCAGAGGAGGCTTAGATTTACGCGATGAAGTAATGGGTACAGAAGGTACTATTTGGATTAATAGTTTTTTAAGAACTGGATTTGAAATGTTTACTACAGGAAAAGGCGGAGATTATATTTCAGAAAAGTCTGAAAGTAATAGTGGTTGGTTATTCCCAGTGGGTGATGAATTAAATGAATTAGGGTATAACCATATGTTTATGGATATGTTTAACTCCATGGAAAAAGGCGAAGCGCCTAAAGAAACTTTTTACGATGGTTACATTGTGAACTGTGTACTAGATGCTGCTTACCGTTCTGCTAAATCTAAATTATGGGAACCGGTTAAATTAGATATCTGGAGAGGAAGAACAGGCTTATCTAAAGAGAGCCATTTAGTAGAATATGATAAGGACCATTACTTAATTAAAGAAGAAATGACTCACTACGGTACTAAGAAACTAATCCTAAAAAATAAGACCACTGGAAAGATTACAGAACAAGTGATAAATTAACTGAATAAAAAAGCACTCCTCAAAAGGGAGTGCTTTTTTTAATATCATAGTTGTAAAAAAAGTTACTTGGTCCAATTTACTTTTAGCGTTTTCACATCTCTAGAATTTGGCCCTAACATTACATTAAATTCACCCGACTCCCAGTCATACTTTAAATCGGTGTTATAAAATTTCAATAGCTCGGGGGTAATTTCAAAACTTACCTTCTTCGTCTCTCCCGCCGCTAATTCAATTTTTTGAAAACCTTTTAATTCTTGAACGGGTCTTGTAGCAGAACCTACTATATCACGAATATATAATTGCACTACTTCTTTCCCTGTTACAGCGCCTGTATTTTTAAGAGTCACTGTGGCCATTAATTTTTGATTTCCTTTTAACTGTGTTGCAGACAAAGCAAAATCGCTGTACTCAAAGTTTGTATAACTTAAGCCATACCCAAAAGGGTATAATGGCTCATTGCTTACATCTATATAATTAGATTGAAACTTAGAAAACCACTTGCTTAATGGACGTCCTGTATTTTTATGATTATAATACAAAGGTATTTGTCCTACATTCTGAGGGAAACTCATGGTTAACTTACCCGATGGATTTACCTTGCCTAATAAAGCATCTGCAATGGCATCGCCTGCTTCTGAGCCTGCAAACCACACATCTAATATAGCTGGCACATTGGCGTCTTCCCAACTTAGGGTTAAAGGACGGCCATTGAATAATACTAGCACCACTGGCTTGCCAGTAGCTATTAAAGCCTTTAAGAGTTTTTGTTGTGCAGCAGATAAATCTAAATTAGTCATTGATGCACTCTCTCCAGTGCTCTCTGCGCCTTCACCCAAGGCAGCTACAATCACATCGGCATTCGCACTCACTGCAAGTGCTTCTTCTAATAATTGTTCAGGTGTACGGCCATCTCTTGGAATATCTTTTCCAAACATAGTTAGTCTTTTCTCCAATTCCCAATCATCTTCTAAGTTGGAGCCCTTTGCATAATTTACTTTACCATTCGCACCTACGGCATCTGTTAATCCCTTCAATAAAGTAATTGATTTAGAATTATCGGCACCCACACTCCAAGTACCTGTCATATTTTCTTTGGCATTGGCTAAAGGACCAACAAGCGCAATGGTTTTACCTTTGGCAATAGGTAAAATATTATTAGCATTTTTTAATAAAACAAAACTTTGTGAAGCAATGGTTCTTGCTTCTGCTCTATTGGCTGCATTAAATACTTCAGCAGCCGATCTTTTCTCATCACAGTATTTATAAGGGTCATCAAATAAACCTAATTGATATTTTGCAATTAAAATACGCTCTGTGGCTTTATTAATTTGCGCCAGTGTAACTTTCCCTTCTTTTAAAGAAATACCAATTGAATTTAAAAAGCCCTCTCCCACCATGTCCATATCTACACCTGCTTGTAAAGCTTTTTCATTCACTGTTTTAAAATCACCAAAGCCATGGTTCACCATTTCAGGAATACCCGTATAATCTGAAACAACAAATCCATTAAACTTCCACTGCTTACGAAGTACATCATCCACTAACCATTTATTACCCGATGCTGGCACTCCATCAATTTCATTAAAAGAAACCATTACAGAGCCTACCCCTGCATCTACGGCTGCTTTATAAGGAGGAAAATACTCATTGTACATTCTTACACGACTCATATCAGTGGTATTGTAATCTCTACCGCCTTCGGCAGCTCCATATAATGCATAATGCTTTACACAAGACATAATGGTATTATTCAATGATAAGTCGTCACCTTGGTAACCATGTATCATGGCTTTAGCAATAGCTGAACTTAAAAAAGCATCTTCACCATTGCCTTCTGAAGTTCTTCCCCAACGAGGGTCTCTTGTTAAATCCACCATGGGAGAGAAAGTCCACATAATGCCATCTGAACTAGCTTCATTAGCCGCAATACGCGCCGATCTTTCAATTAAAGGCATGTCCCAGGTAGATGACATACCTATTGGAATGGGAAAAATTGTTTTATAACCATGAATGACATCCATTCCAAATAATAAAGGAATATGCAATCTTGTGTTTTTTACAGCATACTCTTGTAACTCTTTAATTTTTGTTACAGAACGAATATTAAATACGCCCCCTACTTTACCCTCTTTCACTTTTTGTGCAATATCAGAACTACTCACCGCTCCTGTAACAAAATCACTAGAAGCAGGCAGGTTTAACTGACCTAACTTTTCTTCCAAAGTCATTTTAGCGAGTAATTTATTGACAAAAGAATGCATAGCAGCATCCTTATTGGCTTGAGCAAAACTTGCCATACTTAATAGTAGCGTAGTAAAAAATAAAATTCCTTTTTTCATAGAATGGTTTGATTTTTAGTTGAAACCCTAATTAGGTTATTATAGTAATGATACTTATTTTAGTATTAGTAATTTTAAGGCCAAATAATAGTGGAGGCTGCTTTGGCAGGTATATTGAATGTGTAATATTGATTATTCTGTTCTAATACAATTTGCTTCGCTACTGATTTGTTTAAAATTATAATAGCCTTCTTTCCGTTTTTTAAATTAAAACTTGTGGTGGCTAAGGACGCATCACTTACACTACTTAAAGTTCTTATGGCACCGGGCTTAATAAACTTGGCAATTTGTCCTATAATATAATAGCTCACATTTCTATTGATAATACCGTCTTGAATAGTGAAGGCTCCCTTACATTCAGTACAACCCAAAGGAGTATGTGGTTCAAATTTTGCATTATTGGCTAAATTCCATTCTAATACCACTGAGCTCCAATTTTGAATAGTGCCAATAACTATATGATCTAAGTGCCAGAGAAAATCGCCGTCAAAGCTACCCTTAGCACCTGTCCACTGTTCGGTGAAATATATTTTTTTATCGGGATGAAGTGCATGCACTTCTGATAATGCCTCTTCTTTGCCTAAATACAAATGAAAGGCAGTAGCGGCTGCAAATGATTTTGCTTTGGCATCATTTAATATAGCAATGGGGTAATTAGGATGATCGGCATTATGATCATATAAAACTACTTCAATATTTATTTTAGCTTCTTTTAATTGAGGTCCTAAATAATCTCTTAAAAATTCAGTTTGTTCTACTGCATCCATTAATAAGCTGGGGTTATTACCTCCATGTTCAGGCTCATTTTGCATAGTAATGGAATGAAGCTTAATTCCATTAGCTTCCATGGCGCTGATATACTTCACAAAATAGTTAGCATAAGTAGCATAATATTTTTTCAATAAATGCCCGCCCATTGAAATACCATTTGTTTTCATCCACGTTGGAGGACTCCAAGGAGAGGCCATAATTTTAAGCGAAGGGTTAATAGCCAATACTTCTTTTAAAATAGGAATAAGATGAAGGGTATCCTGAGATAAAGAAAAATGAGTTAATGCAGAATCGGTTTCGCCTTTGGGTAAATCGCTATAACTAAATACTGCTGCGTCTAAATCGGAAGCGCCAATGCTAATTCTAATATAAGAAACACCTAGGTCTGCTTCAGACTGACCAAAAATTTCTTTTAATAATTGTGCTCTTTGAGCCTTGGGTAAGGCATGTATTAACTGAGCACTACCCCCTGTTAAACCATAGCCAAAGCCTTCCATGGTTTGAAAGGTTTTACCAGCATCTACTTTAATTTTGATAGCATTCGCAGGTATCGAATTTGCGTTGGGTAGTTTAGTAATGGTAGTTTTAGCAAATTGCAAAAGCCCATCTGCAGAGCTTGTCCATTGTTGCGCCTGCAATAAATTCGCAGTAAAAAAATTTATAGCTATGATACTTATAAAAAGTAAAATAACATTTAAAAACCGCTTTAATTTTTGCATTTATTTTATTTATATTTCCATTTTCTTTAAAGCCTCTACTGCATAATTAGCAGCTCTTGCTGTAATGGCCATAAATGTAAGGGAAGGATTTTGTGTACCTGTACTTACCATACAAGCACCATCTGTAACAAAAACATTTTTACATAAATGCATTTGATTGTGTTCATTTAATAAAGAAGTAGCAGGGTCTTTTCCCATTCTTACCCCACCCATTTCGTGAATATCTAAACCAGGCGCTTGCTTCGTATCATTAGAGGTTATATTCTTACAACCTGCTGCATCCAGCATTTCCGATCCTGTTTGTATAAAATCTTTCATGGATAAAACATCATTCTCATCATAATCCACTGATGTAATTAATTGAGGTATGCCCCATTTATCTTTTTGATCGGTACTTAATCTTACATGATTGGTTTTCTTTGGAATAGTTTCCCCTTGCATCATCATAGATACATACCAATTGCCTGGTTCAGTAATAGCATCTTTAAATTCACCACCCACGCCTTCTGCATGCGCACGACCCCTGCTTGCACCAAAGAAAGTCATATAGCCCCTTTGAAATGGCATTTCTTGTTTATATACATTTCTAAAATTAGGCATCATGGGTTGTGTGGGACGACGACCATAATGGTATTCATCCATGGGTCCATCAATAGAGGCTGATAATTTTCCTCTATAATTATGAAAGGCAACATACTTTCCTAATAAACCATTGTCATTGCCTAAACCATTTGGAAAACGCTTTGAAGTAGAATTCAATAAAATTAAATTGGTATTTAAAGTGGCCGCATTTAAGAAAATTATTTTAGCATAATATTCTGTCATCTTATTGGTAATGCTATCTACTACTCTTACCCCAGTGGCTTTCTGTTTGGCTTCATCATAAATAATAGAATGCACCACCGAATTGGTTTGCAGGGTTAAATTACCTGTTTTCTGTGCCCAAGGTATGGTAGAGGCATTAGAGCTAAAGTAGCCCCCAAATGGACAACCTCTTTCACATAAGGTACGCGCTTGACATTGCTGACGACCTTGTTCAATATGTATAGGTTTAGGCACTGTCAAATGCGCGCATCTTCCTTGCACTACATTACGGTCTTTAAATTTATTCATGATACTTGACTGCATGCCTTTTTCAACCCCATTCATTTCCCAGGCAGGCAAGAATTCACTATCAGGTAAGGTATCTAGTTTGTCATAGTTACCACTAATGCCAGCAAATAATTCAACATGACTATACCAAGGTGCTAATTCATCATAAGTTATTGGCCAGTCTCCAAAACCATCTCTAGCGGGTCCTTCAAAATCATACCTGCTCCACCTCTGTGTTTGACGCGCCCATAATAAACTCTTGCCTCCAACTTGATACCCTCTAATCCAATCATAAGGTTTTTCTTGTACATAAGGATGCTCATTGTCTTTCACAAAAAAATGAGCAGAGGTTTCATTATAAGCATAGCATCTATCTACAATAGGATTGTCTTTAACAAGCTCGATGGTCTTCCTTCCTCTATGCGGGAATTCCCAAGGATGTTTAGTAGCCGTTGGATAATCTTTTAAGTGCACTACATCACGGCCGCGCTCTAGCACTAATGTTTTTAAACCTTTTTCACATAGTTCTTTAGCAGCCCATCCTCCACTAATTCCTGAGCCAATCACAATGGCATCGTAAGTTTGATTTTTTGTAGACATGGTTTTTTATAAATTAATTATTCTAATAATTTTTTGACCACCAAGGCCCCTACTTTCTTTCCTTGCTCATTACCCACATTTACACTTAAGGTATAATGAATTCCTCCGTATACTCTACTAATAGAAGCTTCGGATGCAGCAGCTTGGAAAGAACTGAATTTTCTTTTTAATCCTATATACTTATAATCGCTTGAGTCCTCGAAAGCAAAATTTTCTCCGTATAATTTAGTAAGTACAGTGGCCGCCGATGCAGTAATGGTACTATGCCCACTTGTATATTCAGGGAAAGGAGGCGTTTGTAATAAAGGCGCCCAATTTTTATCTAATAATTCATTGATCACATTAACAGGCCTTACATAACTACTTCTGTATTTTTCATCCCAACAAGAAATAAAACCGTCATACAATGCAACAGCAGTCAAAGCAAAAGATTGTGCCGATTTTACAGCATCTGCATTGGCTTGTTTAACCACCTGCGCTGTAATACCTATCCAATGTCCACCTGGTGTAATTTTTTTATTACCATATACCATATGACCTGCATGCTCAATCACAAAAGGGTTATCATCCCAATACTTGGCAATTAGTTTTTGTTCTTCTGTTAAATTTTTATTGATATCATACACTTCCTTCATCATAGCATAAAAAGTAGTGCCCGGCTTTGTCTCATATTTTGGAGGTCTATTAGGCATAAACTGCGAAGCAGAATCTAGTACCATGGGCTTCATGGTATTCCAACACCATTCTACACCATCTAAATAGTCTGGAGGTGTTGGGCGCCATTTGCCTGGCTCATTACTGCCTAAGTATTTTTGTTTGCCTCTTGAAATAGCATAGCCATCTGTTTTAGCCCTGGCTAAAATAACAGCAGCCACGGTATCTCCAAAGGCGATTGAATTTTTGTAAGTGGCTTCATCTAAATTGGCTTTGTAATTATCATACACCGACTGTTCATATTTTGTTAATGAATCGATGGAGAATACTTTTACATTACGCGTTACTTTAAAAAAAGCCTTGGTAGCTGCTAAAGAAAAATTATAATTTTTCCCTTTTTCAGGCAGAGGCATTTTCCCAAAGCCATTTAATTTTTCTGCAATGGAGCTTGTCCCCTCTTTGGCAAAACGAATGGCTTCATAAGAAGCTAAAGAAGAGTACACATAAATACGACTGGCCACTGGCGGCGTAAATACATCATATATAATTACCTGCGTTAATTGATCTTCATTGTTAATAAGCAAGTCCACTTCATTTAAAGGAGCGGGCTTATTTTGAGAACAGGATACAAGAAAAAAGGCCATTAATAGTAGACTGACACATGCGTTAAAAATCTTTTTCATTTTACTTTAATTTAAGTTTTTCGAATGCGTCTAATTTAATAATTGTTTTTTCTAGTTTGCCCCTTTTGGTCTATGATTGTTATCAGCTTTACTTTTTCATTATAGCTTATAAAACGGGCCGACTGAGACAAGAAAGAATTACCATAATAAAACTCTTCTTTTCTTTTTTGGCCATTCGCATATTCAATAATAGCACTAGCATCGTTGGGCTGAACTGGCAATAGCAATGTTGGCTTTTTCAATGTGTATATTTTCAAAGGCCCTCTGTTTTGAGAAGCGGCCATTAAATACTGGCCCTTAGCCCCTCTTATTTTTACAAGCGCCTTACCATTACCTGGAATAAATATGCCGCTTTCTAGTATACTCAAGGCTGTAAACAGGCCTTTACCATTACCTTTTAATAATAGGCCATTTAAGGCGTCATATCTGCCCACTGAAACCTCTGTACCATAATCATTGCCATTCATGAGTATATCCAAATTGCCATCGCCATCATAATCATCTACCTGCATACCATTTAATACCGAGAATTGTGCTTGTATAGGAAGCGCCGTCATTTCAAACTTACCTCCTCCTTTATTTTGAATATAACTAGAACTTAAATTATTGGCTTTTACCACTTGCGCTACTGCCAACTGCTCTTTAGAAAGTAATTGGTCCTTGGTGGCAGTTGCAAAGGTCTTATAATTTTGAAATTTAGCACGCATACCAATCATTTGCTTCACAATATCGTCTCTAGTTTGTGCAGGGTATTCTTTTTTAACTTCGTCGGTATGACTGGTAGGTAAATACAAGGTAGGGAATGCATCATAACTACCATTATTATCAAAGTCCTTGGCATAAATAGAAATAGGATAGATATCCGAGGCTCGATAAAAAGAATTGCGTCCTGTATTACCTACTACATAATCCATATCGCCATCATTATCAAAGTCGCCGGCGGTAATAGTATTCCATAAACCTACTTGGTTATTAATGCCTGTTGTACTAGTTACATTTTTAAATGTCCCCTTTTCATTTTTTAAAAATGTGATGGGCATCCACTCTCCAGTAAGTATTAAATCAGGCCAGCCATCATTATCAAAATCAGTAAACAAAGCGTCGCAGACTAAACCAATATTATTTAAATCTTTAGCTACACTTGTTGTTACATCGGTATACTTAACCTTGCCTTCTTTACTATCGTTTCTGTAAATAAAACTTGAAACCGGTTTAGGATAGTTCCAAGGGTCTACCCTTCCTGAAACAAATAAGTCAAGGTCGCCATCTTTATCGTAATCAACTGCTCTTACACATAGTTTACTAGTGGTATTCAAAGGAATGGCTGTGGTGTCTTTTGTAAAGGCACCCTTTCCATTATTAATATATAGTTGGTCTTGATAATTTTTATCGTTGGTTTTAAATTCATAGCCACCAGCAGTGATATATAAATCTAAGTCTGTATCTCCATCTACATCTAGTAATAATAATCCTTGGTCGCTACTAGACTTACCAGCATAAGTTGTATTAGATAGTAAAGAAGATTGTTTGAAACTACCATTTGCTTGCTGTTGAAAAATTTGAGCGCTATAATGACTAGCCCCACCCAAAATCATATCCTCTATTCCATCACCATTAATATCCCCTACCGCAATAGCTGGACCATATTCAGAAAACTTATGTGGTAATAATTTTTGAATATTAAAATCAATAAAATCTTCTTGTTCATGCGTGTAATGCACTTGCAAAGAGTCTGTAATTTCTTTAAATAAAGAATTAGTAGCAAAAACTTCAGCTCCTCTATTCATTAAAGGGCTGGCCGCATCCCATTGAATGGTAAGCTTCTCGTCTACCTTAACATTTTTTATCAACTGCAGTTGACCAGAAGGCCACTCCACTTTTATAGAGTCAATCGTATTTATTTTTCCTAAACCAAATTGAGCAATATTTTGCACTGTTGATAGATACCCTCTGTAAGGTGTATTTTCCCAAACTTGTTTTTGGCCTTTATCGTAATACAAGGTAATGAAGGCACCTAGGCCATTTTTATTTAAAGCATCTCCCTCTAAAACCACTTGTAAGAAATGAGTATTCTCTTTATTTATTTGCCTTTCTTTATTTTGATAAATAGAAGCCTCGTCATTGATATTATTTACCACTAAATCTAAGTCTCCATCATTGTCTAAGTCGGCGTAAGCAGCTCCATTGGAAAAAGTAGGCATTTTCAAACCCCAATCGGTTGTAACATCATAGAAAGTTAAATCGGCATTGTTTTTAAATGCATAATTATGAATTTTTACTTCAGGAATTTCAACAAGTAATTGTGTTTTTGATGCAAAGCTATAAGCCTTGTTTCGATAGGTGATAAAATCATGGTCGGTTACATCCTTTGGAAAACCATTGGTGACAATTAAATCGCGGTGGCCATCATTATCAAAGTCCACTAATAAAGGAGTCCAACTCCAATCGGTTTCTGCTATGCCCGATAAAAATCCAATCTCACTAAAAATAGGCGCGCCAATAGAATCGTTTTGATGCACACGAGGGCCTTGATTAATTTGTAAAGTATTTCTTACATACTGATAATTGTATCCATACAAATCGCTATTCTGAAAAGTTTGATAACTATTCGGATTCAGCATCATTTTTTTACGATAGTTGTCTCTTGGATTCATATCCAAAGTGCAAAAATCTAATAAGCCATCGTTGTTTATATCGGCTACATCCACACCCATTGAATTCACAGAACTATGTTTAAAATAATCCGATAACTGGTCTGTGAAAGTTCCATCCTGGTTATTGATCCATAAATAATCGTTGGGTAAATAATCGTTGGTTACAAAAATATCGGGCCAACCATCTTTATTAATATCAGTGACCACTACACTATGCCCATAACCTTCTCTTTCAATACCTGCTTTGGCAGATACATCGGTATACACTGGGTGTTGTAAGGTAGAATCAAAATTATTTTGAAATAATTTACTGGAACTAAAATAAGCAGGGTCTTGATCCTTGGGATGAAATACATTGGGTGTATGCGGGTCCTTAATTTCGTTCACCACTAAGTACATATCCAAGTCGCCATCCTTATCATAATCAAAAAAACTAGCCATGGTAGAAAAAGAAGTATCGGCAAGTCCATAGGAAGCTGCTTCTTCTTTAAAAGTGGGAACACCCGTTTTACTAAGTCCCTTATTAATATACAAAAGGTTTTTTCGCTTATTTGTATCATTGCCTAAGGTCACAGAAACATAAATATCGGGCCAGCTATCGTTGTTTATGTCCACTATAGATACACCCCTGCTCCATCTTCCCTCACCTGTTACGCCTGCCTCTAGAGTGATATCATTAAACTGCATATCGCCTTTATTGAGGTATAATTTATTAGACACTTTATTACCCGTAAAATAAATATCGGGTAAACCATCTTTATTAAAGTCGCCCACACCTACACCACCCCCATTATAAACATTAGAAACGTCAAGTACATTCAAAGAATCACTCTCAATAACTTCATTGTTAAAATGAATACCAGAATTCTCTGATTTTACTAATTCAAAAAGTGGTTTTTTAATAGAACAAGCACTTAATAAAAACAAGCATAGACCGAAAAAATAATTCCTTAGCAACATTAAATTAAATTTTAAATACAGGTTAAATAACCCAGTAAATATTGGTTTTTTTATAGGTAATAAAGATACTAAAGAAATCGTTTTTGAGTGGGTATGGGCAAAAAAAGAGTCCCGCTCCGATTGCTCGGGGCGGGACTCTTATATGAGTAACTTATTAAGTTAGTTCAATTAGTAACCAGGGTTTTGAGTTAAAACCGATTTTCCGTCTTTCACAGATTTGTCAATTTGTGTTTGAGGAAGAGGTAAGTACTCAGACTTTCCAGCTTTGTAAGTTGAACCTTTAATTTGACCGTAACCTAAAGCTGCTTCTTGAACCGCATAAGTGTTTAGCTCAGTTACACCTTGTCCCCAACGAGTAAGGTCAGAGAAACGGTGTCCTTCCATAGCTAATTCTAATCTGCGCTCAAAACGAACCGCTTTTCTTGCAACAGCAGCATCAGTCCAAGCTGCAGTGTAAGTTTTAATTTGATAGTTAGTACCAGATACTAAACCAGCATTGTTAGATGGTCCTACAAATCCAGCAGGATTTGAAGCACGCGTACGAACAAGGTTTACATATTCTCTAGCTTTCTCTAAACCACCTGTTTCAACTTCAGCTTCTGCAGCTAATAAAAGCACATCAGCAAAACGTATTAAAGGATAGTTGTTAGCAGTGAAACCGTTAGTCCAAGAAGAACCATCAGTTAAAATACCCACTTGAGCTTTTCTAAATAAATGCTTTAATGGCTCGTATGGTCCAGCTGTACCTTGGTCTCTTACCCAGTTAGAACCTGGCATAATACCCCAATCTAAGTAAGGAACACCACGACGACCAATTGTCCAGTCGATACGAGGATCTAATGGAGTTGTAACGTCAGGAGAGTATGGTTTATCAGAAGAAATACCTTGGTCATTTTTTAATGGGTTTGTGAAAAACTCATCACCTAACATAGGTAATCCATCAGCAGTTACTTTGTAAATATTTGCTAAAGTGAATGAAGGTTGGAAGAATCCGCAACATCCTGTCTCTCCACCATAAGGGAAGTTTAAGGCGTCACCAGCGTTAGCGTTAGCTGCACCTGTACCGTCATTAACAGTCATTTGTACAGAGAACACATGCTCAGAACCATTCTTTTTTGCTGGATCAAACACATCACCAAATTTTGGCAATAATGCATATTTAACACCTAATGGAGTTTTACCACTAGTAATAACAGCAGTTAAAGTAGTCTTAGCATCAGCATATTTCTTTCTAAACATTTGAACTTTACCTAAGTAAGCAGCAGCAGCCCATTTGTTAGCACGACCTACTGAAGACATATTTTCAGTTAAGTTAGCATAAGCAAAAGCTAAATCTGCTTCAATTTTACCTAAAATAGCATCAACACCAGCATTTGGTACTAAAAAGTTACCAGCAGCATATGTAATAGACTCATCGATATAAGGAATATTACCGAAGAATTTTGCTAAGTCGAAATGGTAGTGTGCACGTAAAAATCTTGCTTCAGCAGTAATACGAGTTACATCAGCTGCAGAAATATCTTTAGCTAATTTCATTACTCTTAAAGTTTCGTTTGAACGTTGAACACCATCATAACGTTGTTGCCATAATTGGTCTAAGTATGCGTTAGACGCAGTTGCATTCCACTGCTCGATTGGAGTGATCAAGTTTTGGTCACCTGGATCAGATCCTTTGTGAGCGTCACCACCCGCAACAGAACCGTATACCCAGTTACTTGAAGAAGTTGCCCAAGGACCATTGTTGGTACCTGCAGAACTACCTTGTCCATCTAATAAAGAATAAGCACCCACTAAAAGGGCTTCTACACCTATTTTGTTCGCTAATACATCCTGGCTTAATGCACCAGCTGCAGGAACCTCAAGGTATGATTTGTCACAAGCATATAATATAACCAAGAAAGAGAACACCACTGGCATTATATGTTTAAAATTATACTTTTTCATTTTGAATTTTTTTTATTTATTAAATTTTCTATTTATTAAATTAAAAAGTTAAGCTTATACCTACGTTGAATGTTTTCATCGGAGGGTAGTTACCTTTATCAACACCAAAAGAACTTGTACTTCCTGCAACCTCTGGATCTAAACCAGAATAGTTTGTAATAGTAAACAAGTTAGCACCTTGAACAAAAACACGTGCTTTGTCGATGCCATATCTTTTTAATGTAGCTGGGTCGATTGTGTAACCAAGACTTAATTGTTTAACTCTCATGTAAGTACCATCTTCTACATAGAAGTTGTTAATTACACCATTGGTACTAAAGTATGTATTGTTTTCAACAATAGGCCATACTGTACTTGGTCTTGTAGGTAACCAAGATTCAGTTAACAATGGAATAGATTTAGAGTTTTGGAATGAAGGAAGGAAATCTTGGAAATAACGAGTTTCGTTTAAGATTTCGTTACCGAATGATCCATAAAGATTAGTTGATATATCAAAACGCTTGTAAGCTACATTTAAGTTAATACCTAAAGTAAAATCAGGGTTTGGATTACCAAAGAAAGTTCTGTCATCATCGGAGATTTTTCCGTCTTTATTAATGTCCTCATATTTGAAACGACCTGGAGCAGCATCAACCATTTTAGCATAAGAAGCTACGTCAGCAGCTGATTGGAAGATACCAGCAATTTTGTAACCAAAGAAAGCACTTACTGGCTGACCAATTGCGTTTCTAATTTGTGGTCCTGAACTGTGTGTGTATGCAGTTTCAAAGAAACCAGCAGAACCAGGAATATTAATAATTTCATTCTTGTAAGCACCAAGGTTAGCACCTACAGTATAGCTTAAATCATTGTTTACTTTTCCTCTGTAATTTAAACTCAAATCAATACCAGTGTTTTGCATATCACCAATGTTAACCTGAGGTAAAGAAGAACCTACACCCACAACAGCAGGCGCTTGGTCTTGGAATAATAAACCTTCGATTGTTTTTTTGTACCAATCAAAACTGATATCTAACTTATTGTTTAAAACAGTGGCTTCAAAACCAAAGTCTAATGTTTTACTCTTCTCCCAACCAGTACTTAAGTTACCTAAGTTAGTTGCATAGAAGCCCATAACTGTAGTATTAGAAGTACCGAATAAGTCATAGTAAGAAGATCCACCGCCACCACCATAAAGAGTGTATTGGTTTAATGAACCTACGTTAGCGATAGAACCTTGAAGACCGTAGCTACCACGTAATTTTAATGTATTGATAAACTTGACATTCTTGAAGAAGTCTTCATTTGAAATAACCCAAGCAGCAGAAGCTGACCAGAAGTTACCAAATTTTGTGTTAGGTCCAAATACAGAACTACCATCACGACGACCATTTAAACCTACTAAGTATTTATCTCTGAAAGCATAGTCTACTTTAGCTAAGATAGAATTAGTAGTTGTTTTGTATAAGTTAGAGTAGTTGTTTTGTCCAATTGGAGAACCTGTATTTAAACTTAAGTAGTTTAAATCATCAGAGAAATAGTTAACTCTAGAACCACCCACTTGACGACCTTGAACTTTTAATGCCTCATAACCAGCCATTAACTTAATGCTATGGTCTTGCTTGAATACATTAGCGTAACTTAAAGTGTTTGTGAAGTTCCAGTTATTGTTATAACCTGAGTACTCACCATATCCGTTAGAAGCAGGGTTTTCTGCATTCTCATAGTTACGGTAGTTATGATAGAAACCATAATAGTTATCTAAGTTTCCACCAAATACTGTTCTTGCAGTAAAGTTTTTCGCGAAGTCAACTTCTGCGAATACATTACCTTGAATTTGCCAGTTATGGTTTACGTTATCTTTTGCACGCACTTGGTTGGCAACAGGGTTAGAAGAGTTACCTAAGTTGCTACCTGCCGTACCACCAAATCCTCCACCTGCATCATATACAGGAATGATTGGTTGTTCCCATGCAGTGTTGTTTACAGCATTACCACGTTCGTTATTACCAATTCTTGGGTTATCCTTATAGAACAATTGTAGGTTTTCACCAATACGGATATTGTCTTTAATATTCCAAGAAGTGTTAGCTCTCATTGAGTAACGCTTCAAGTAAGTATTTAATAAAGTACCTTTTTGATCAAAATAGTTCAAAGAGAATAAGTAAGAAGATTTGTCTTGTCCACCAGATGCAGTAATTGAATGACTTGTCATAGGAGCTGGATCAAATATTTCATCCCACCAATCAGTACCTTTTTTATTCGCAGGAACGATTAAGTGAATTGGACCTTTAGAATAGTCATTGTTGTATAGTGCAAGGTTAGTTGCAGCAAGTGCGGCTGCACCGCTATTAGGACCAACACCAGAATAAGAACCCGCTTTAATATAGTCAGGTAATATAGCTATTTTACCAGTACCATATTGACCAGATGATACGTTACCTTGAGCATCTACTTGTCCTGAGTTCTTAGCAGCTAAGAAAGCTAAGTCAGCCATACCTTGAGGATCTAATTTATTCCAAACGTTTCCTGTTCTTGGTACTTGAATACCGCTATAAGAATCGTAAGTAATAGTTGGTTTTCCTTTACCTCTTTTAGTTGTTACAATGATAACACCGGCAGCTCCACGCGCTCCATAAATAGCTGCTTGACCATCTTTCAATACTTGAACTGATTCGATGTCGTTTGCAGATAAGTTACGGAAAGAACCTAGATCACCAGGTGCAGATTGAACTCCGTCCACAATTACAAGTGGAGTTGCGTTACCAAAAGATGTGATACCACGAATGAACACGGTACTTCCTTCTCCTGGGCTACCAGAACCAATGATGGTAACACCAGAGGCTTGACCTTGTAACATTTGTTCAGCAGTACCAGAAGGAACAGCTTTCATGTCTTTTACACTAACTACTGATACAGAACCAGTAATTTCTTTTCTTTTCTGAGAACTGTAACCAGTAACCACAATTTCATTTAATTGAGAAGATTCCTCAGTTAAAGAAACTTTGATTGAACTTTGTGTTCCAGCAACAGATACTGTTTGATTTGCAAAACCAACAGATTTTACAGTCAAAGTAACGTTACCAGAAGCATTAACAGTGAATGTTCCATCTTCGCTAGCAATAGCAGAGACCTTTTGTCCATTAACTGAAATAGTAGCACCAGCAACGGCTTTGCCGTCTGTAGCTGAAACTACTTGTCCTTTGATGGTTCTTGTTTGCGCAGACGCAACAAGGCCCAATAGTAACAAAGGAACCGTAATTAAACGTAGAAATTTTCGCATAGTGTTCGGGTTTGATTTTAAAATTTAATACAATCGTAACCCAATAATATAACAGTTTCTTAACATCAACAAGTCTTTAACTGCCTTTTTTTGAACATTTTATAAAAAAGTGTTATTTGTACACTAACCAATATTAGTAGGTGTGTACTATTTACACATACAGTAGGCTAATTTCATTAGCTTTTGAGGCTTTTTCGTAGAACTAAGTCTCAAAATTTGAATTTGGCCTATTTTTTGATTTTTCCCTATCTTTTCTGTGGATGAGAACAAATTTTGAAAATATGAATTGGAGGCTAGCATTATTAGGAGATCATGCCCTTGTTTTTTCGTTAGAAGAAAAAATGAGCGAAGAAATTATAGAAAAAATAATGGCGCTTAAAAAAAGTATTGAAACATTGCATTTTGATTTTATAAAAGAATTAATTCCCTCGTATCATACACTTACACTTGTTTATGATATTAATTTATTTTATCAAAATAATATTACAGTCAAAAATAATCAATCTGTAGTTGAGTTCGGGAACGATATGTTAACAGCATTCAATAGTGCTGCTACAAATAGTACTATAAAAAATGCTGCAGAAAAAATAAAAGCGAATAATAATTTAATTGAAAATAATAGTTTCACAGATCGAGAAAAAATAATTCAAATTCCCGTTTGTTATGATGAACGCTTAGGTATTGATTTAGAAAATATAGTTTCAAGAAATAAAATTTCTATTGAAGAAATTATAAAAATACATACTGAAGAAACTTACCTAGTATACTGCTTAGGTTTTTTACCTGGTTTTGCTTATATGGGTAAAGTAAATGCAGCTATACAAATAGCAAGGCATGCTTCCCCTAGAAAAGAAGTACAGGCTGGAAGTGTTGGTATTGCTGGCATGCAGACGGGTATCTATCCCATGAATTCTCCTGGTGGATGGCAAATTATTGGAAGAACCCCTATTAAAATTTTTGATAAAGCCCCTGCTATTTTAGGTAAATTAAGTGCGGGTAATCGCATTCAATTTTATCCCATTGATTTTGCTGAATTTGAAAAATTAAATGAATACAAATAATTTTTATGGCCATTCAAATTATAAAAAAAGGTATTGCAGATACGATCCAAGACATAGGTCGCTATGGCTATCAGCATTTAGGTATTCAAGCGAATGGTTATTTAGATTATCAATCGGCGAGGCTAGCTAATTATATTCTAGGCAATTCTGTAAATGCTCCTGTTTTTGAAATTCATTTCCCCGCAAGTAGTTTTTGTTTTACGCGTAATTATACCATTTGTATAAGTGGTGCTAATTTTGTGCCTCTGCTAAATGAAAAAAGTATTGCTATAAACACAGCCATTGAAGTAAAACAAAATGATATTTTACAATTTTTAAAACCATTAGAAGGAAGAATTGCCTATATCGCTATTCAAGGAACCATAAAAGAAGATTCTTGGTTAAATAGTCATAGTTATTTTGCAAACAGCATTCAAAAAGATGCCCAATTTGAATGGGAGGTTTCCACTGAAATTAGTAATCAATTCTTAAAAAATAGCGAACTGCTTAGTAGCGAAATAATCAATGAAATGCATAGTCCTATTTTTTCATCAGGTCCTATTCAATTCATCCCTGGCCCCGCATGGAATGATTTAACAGAGGCCTCCCAAAAATTATTCTTAAGCACTGAATATCATATTGGTATGCAGGCTAATAGAATGGGCTATCCCCTTAAGGGCGCACTGCTTCAGCTGAATAAACCCAACCAATACTTATCGGCAGCAGTGACCAGGGGCACATTACAATTACTTCCTAATGGAGAGCTGATGGTTTTAATGGCCGATCACCAGACCATTGGAGGCTACGCTAATTTGGGTCAAATTATTTTGGTAGATTTACCTAGGCTTGCGCAAGCATCCAATCAAACGAGTATTCATTTTATGGAAACCACCATTGATACTGCGCATAAATTATACCAACAAATTGAAAAAAAATTCATCCATAGATCTTAACTGCGACATGGGCGAAGGCATGGGCAATGAAGCTCAAATCATGCCCTATATAAGTAGTGCCAATATTTCATGCGGATTTCATGCTGGCAATTTAGATACACTGAAAAAAACAATTGAATTAGCCTTGCAACACAATGTGGCAGTAGGTGCACATCCGGGTTATCCAGACAGAGAAAATTTTGGACGCGTCTCGCAAATGCTATCCCTTTTAGAAATGGCAGAACTTATTGCAGAGCAAATTTATATTTTTGAAAAAGTAGCCATTCCTTTAGGTGCTAAAATGCATCATGTAAAATTACATGGCGCTTTATACAATGATTGTGCTAAAGATGCAGCCTTAAGTAAAATTTTTATTCAAACTATTCAAGCTATCGATTCCGATATTATTGTTTACGGATTAAGTGGAAGTAAAACTATTCAAGAAGCAAAAAAATTAGGCCAGCCTTTTGCCAATGAAGTTTTTGCCGATAGAACTTATCAATTAGACGGACACCTTACTCCACGATATTTAGAACATGCAATGATACATGAAGTAGAAGAAGCTTGCAAGCAAGTTTTAGAGATTGTGCAAAAGTATCAAGTCAATACCATTCAAGGCGACCCCATTGAAATTGAAGCGGATACTATTTGCATTCATGGAGACGGCATTAATGCGGTTGAATTTGCAAAGGCCATACATACTAGTTTAAAAAATAATCAGATTGAAATTACACAAGCTTAATCAAGGCCGTCCGCTACCTTCCATGACAGGCTTGGGTTTAGGCGCTGCATTTTTAATGGCCAATTCTTCTATTGGTCCCGGTTTTTTAACACAAACTTCTTTTTATACCGAACAGTTATTAACCAGCTTCGGTTTTGTAATTTTAATTTCTATTATTTTAGATTTTGGTGCACAAATAAATATTTGGCGTGCTATTACCTTAAGTGGTATGCGCGCACAAGAAATTGCCAATGAAGTTTTTCCAGGACTTGGTCACCTACTTTCTATTTTAGTAATTCTCGGAGGCTTTGCTTTTAATATTGGCAATATTGCAGGTTGTGGACTAGCCTTAAATATTTTAACAGGTATAAGTTTTGCAAAAGGCGCTATTATAAGTGGTGTAGTGGCCATTATCATTTTTTGGATTCAAGAAATTGGAAAAATGTTAGACCAGCTTACTAAAATCTTAGGTATTATAAAAATTGGGCTTACTTTAATTATTGTTTATGCAGCCCACCCTCCTATCTTAGAAGCCGTGCACCATACTTTTATTCCAGAAAAAATTTCTCTACTAGCTATTGTAACTATTGTAGGCGGCACGGTGGGTGGCTATATTACTTTTTCAGGTGCGCACCGACTCATTGATGCAGGCATCTCAGGCACAGAACATATTCAATTTGTTACCAAAAGCGCAAGCAGGGGTATTTTAATATCTTCTTTCATGCGCTATATTTTATTTCTTGCAGCAGTAGGTATTGTTAGCCAAGGAATTCAATTAGATAAAAATAATCCCGCTGCCACTATATTTGAATCGGCTGCAGGAAGATGGGGCTTATTTGTTTTTGGTATTGTTTTATGGAGTGCTGCTATTTCTTCTGTCATTGGCGCCTCTTATACATCTTATAGTTTTATAAAAAATACAAAAATTAAACTGCTCCAAAACGAGCGTAAAGTTATATCTGCATTTATTATTCTCTCCACTTCCTTATTTGTTATTTTAGGCAAACCTAAAGAGCTCTTGTTAATGGCAGGTTTAGTGAATGGATTTATTCTTCCTTTTGCTTTGGCGATTATGTTAATTGCAAGTAGAAAACTACCAGCACTAAAACAATTTAAATACCCTCTATGGATTGAATTGATGGGTTGGATGGTGGTACTAATGATGGGCTCGATGAGTGTATTTGCCTTGATAGAACAGATAACTAATTAGCAACTTAGTTTCTTTCAGCACTGCCTTGGTCTAGCATATCCATTTTATTCTCCTTGGGCTTGATACCAAAATTATAACGCAGCGAAAGGCCCAACCTTCTTGTATCCGACTCTCTATACCCTATCGCATTCTGTGTTCCCTGATTTAATACGAAATTATTTTTATTGGTAAATAAAAAGTCATTATAGCTAGCCGTAACCGTTAATTTTTTCTTTAAAAATTGTCTATTAATAGTGGCATTCAAGGTACCAAAATCGGATAATTCATAAAATTGTTGTTGGCCTTTGAATCTCCAAAAACCATTCAGTGTCATGGTTGAAAATCCATCTAACTTAAGCGATTGAAAAGTAAATACAGACCAAGTACCTCTATTAAACATAATGGGCTTGCCCTCGTAAAATCCATTATAATTATTTCTATTATACTGAGTTCCTAGTACTGCAAAAAACTTTTTACCCGGAGGGATGACTCCAATAACTCTAAAATAGGTTTCTCTGCTTTTACCCAAATTATCATAAGTGCGGTAACTCACTTGTCTATTGGTAGCAGACTGATACACCACATTGGTAAAGATATCAGTGGTTTCATTTACCCCAAAGGCAAATAAAGGTTTGTCGTCCACACTAATATTGGCCTCATAGTTACTAGTGAACTGTGGTTTTAAATTGGGGTTACCCACTTCATATAAAAATGGGTCTATGTATTTTGCAAATGGATTTAGATAATCATAAGAAGGTCTGCTGATAGTTTTTCGGTACACTAAAAAACCTCTCAGTTCATAGCTCATAATCATCAAAATTTTTCTACTCAAATACACATAAGGAAAAGCGTCCGTTCTATTAATTGAAAAAGTAGTGTCTTTTGGAATAAATTGATGCCCCTGCATAATAGTTTGCTCTAGTCTTGAACCCACTTTTAAAACTACAGGACCCCATGTTTTAGAACCTTGTAAATAAGCTGCATTAATTTGCTCTTTATAATTAAAGCTGCTGGTACGAAAAGGATCGGGTGTTATTAGGCCCCCACTATTTTTAGTATAATTAGATTTATTATTAAAATTTAAAACCGATGTTTTAACGCCCGATTCTAGCGTAATGCCTCTTATTTTTTTTCTGATATCGGACTGATAGGTGAAAAAATTTCTGTCATTGCCAAAATTACCCTCACCACCAGTACTGGTATTTCTAGACAGTAGTAAATTAGCATAGTTTTGATCGGTACTACTATTAGAGAAATTAAAAGAGACATCATTCACCCATTCTCCACCCACGGTGTCTAATTTTAATTTCACTCTAAAAGACTGATTCATAAAATTATTCCTACCCTTATTATTTACTTTCGTTTGTAAATTTCCCGTACTTTGATTATTAGACAACTGAAGTAAATAAGATTCACTTTTAGTAGTATTGTCAAATTTATTTTGACTCATTCTACCATCATAGTTGAGCTCCCATTTTTCTTTAAACGTTTTTCCAAAACCATAACCCAAATTCACAGAATGATTAGGTGAGACTGCTCTTGCTTCTTGTCTTAATATAGAATCAATGGAAAGTATTCTATCTGAACTGGTAATGGTATAGTTATTGTTATTACTATACTGCGCGTTTACATAAGAACTTAATTTATCGTTATTGTTATTCAAATTAAATCCTATGAATTGATTACCGTATACACCTTGTGAAAATCCTGAATTCACCGACCCATTTAAACCAATTTTCACCCCTTTCATTAAAATGATGTTCACTAGTCCTCCTCCACCCGAGGCATCGTACTTCGCAGAAGGTGTTCTTATCAATTCAATTTTTTGAATGGCATTAGGCGGTAAACTTTTTAATAAAATGGCAATATCCGATGCGCTCATTCTTAAATCGCGCCCATTAATTTGCACTCCTGCAGGAGAGAGCCCATTTAAATATATATTACCATCTTGATCAATAAAAACACCTGGTACTTTCTCCACCGTTTCATAAGCATTGGTTGAACTTGCTGCTAATGGCTCTGGATCCACCACCGACTTATCATCTTCTTGACGAATCAATGCCTTCGTTGATCTTACCACCACTTCATTTAATTGAGTGGGGTCTTCAGTAAGTTTAATAGCTATAGAGGATTGTTCATTGATAAAATAATCTTTGCTAAATTTTTTATACCCTATGGCCGACACGCTAATGATGTAAGCATTTTTTGGGGCAAGATTTATTTTCGTAATACCAATACTATCGGTAATAGCATTGGAAGTTTTTGTACTATCTATTTTATGTAGAATAGAAATATTCGCAAAGCCAACAGGATTATTTTTAGCATCTACGACTTTAATTAAAAGCGCTTGCTGTTGACCCATTGAAAAAATAGAGATACTTGAAAAAAGTAGAATAAAAGAAAGCCTGTATATAGAAGGCATTGAAAAAATAAATTAAAATGTGGAGAATAGCGGGTTCGAACCGCTGACCCCTTGCATGCCATGCAAGTACTCTACCAACTGAGCTAATTCCCCTGAAGGGTGCAAAACTAAGCTCAAATGATTAAAGTTCAATGAAAACCCACTTAAATGTCTTGGGTTTAAACTTAATAATTTAAAAAATTAAATTTCTCCTTTACCGTCTAACCAAAGTTTAACTGCTTCAGTGGTAACCGATTTTGGACGCTCTAATGGGAAGCCTAATGCACGATCCCATGTTAAACTTGCCAAAACCCCTAAGGCTCTACTTACTGCAAATAAGACTGTGTAAAATTCGTATTCAACAATACCATAATGTACTAATAAAGCACCGCTATGTGCATCCACATTTGGCCAAGGATTTTTTACTTTTCCTAATGACTCTAAAATAGGTGGTACAGTTTCATAAATTTTCCAAACCGTATTCACTAGTTTATCATCTGCTAAATGTTTTTTACCAAATTCCATTTGTGCGGTGAAACGAGGATCGGTTTTTCTTAATACCGCGTGGCCATAGCCCGGCACTACTTTTCCTTCCGCTAAAGTTTTTTTAACATAGTCAGCAATTTGAGCAGCAGAAGGTTCATCAGTTCCGATGGCCTCTTGCATTTCTAAAATCCATTTGATCACTTCTTGATTGGCTAATCCGTGTAATGGACCCGCTAATCCATTCATACCTGCAGCATAACTTAAATAAGGATCGCTTAATGCAGAACCTACTATATGTGTAGTATGTGCAGATACATTACCCCCTTCATGGTCGGCATGAATGGTCATGTATAATCTCATTAATTCTTTAGTACTTTCATCTTCAAAGCCCATCATATAGGCTAAATTACCTGCCCAGTCTAATAAACCGTTCGGGTGAATGTGCTGGTTGTTCTTGTATTTTCTTCTATAGATATAAGCTGCTATTCTTGGTAAACGTGCAATTAAATCCATTGAATCGTCGTAAGTATATTGCCAGTAATCTTTTTTATTCACTCCCTTTGCATAGGCTTGTGCAAATTTAGATTCTGTTTGCAAAGCCATTACCGCTGCAACATACATCGTCATAGGATGACTGTTTATTGGAAAGGCATCGATTACATCAAATACATGAGAAGGCACATGACTTCTTCTTTGCCAATTACTCGTAACTTTTTTAACATCTCTCTCCACCGGTAATTCTCCAATCATCATTAAATAAAACAAACCTTCTGGTAAGGGTTCATCACCATTTGGCGCTTTGGGCAATTTTGCTTGTAATTCAGGAATGCTAAAACCTCTGAAACGAATTCCTTCTTGTGCATCCAATAAACTTGTTTCTGTAACAAGTCCAGTGATACCACGCATGCCCTGATAAGCCTGCGATAAGGTTACTTCACCAATTTTTTTATCACCATGTTCTTTGATTAATTCTTTAATCTCCAAAATAGCTGCATCTGCTTTAACGCTAAACCTGTCTTTAATTTCTTCCATAACCTAAATATTGTGATTGAAAACGTTTAAATTTCGGCACAAAGTTAACTCAAAAAAAGGTTTACTTAGCCGCTTTTTTGTACAAATAATATACCACCCATACAAAAATAATATTAGGTATCCAGGCAGCCAATAAGGGGGGTAAATTGCCCTTGGTAGAGAAAATAGTGGAGAACCTATCGGTAATAATGAAAACGGCAGCTATAATGAAGCCAAGTGCTAGGTGAGAGCCAGATCCACCCCTTACTTTATGGCCCGCAATAATGGCTCCAATAAGTGTTAGCAATAATACTGTAATGGGGGTGGCGTCCCTTCTATATCTTTCAATACGTAGTTCATTTAAAACCTCCGATCCTCTAATTTCTTCCAATTTGATTTGTTTGATCAATTGAGGAGTGGTTAACTTATCCTTGGTGTATTTATCTTTTTCTAAATCCAATGGCAGAAACCCAAAGTTTGTATGCATAGTAGAAACATAATCCATCTTCTCTCTATTATTGAAAACTTTTCTTTCTATCACTTCAGTTAATAACCATTGCTTGGCGGCAGTGTCCCATAAAATTGTTTCCGCTCTTAAATTATAATTCACCTTATCTCCTTCTACTTTATAGATGAAAAAATTATTTCCTCTTTTAGCTGCTGTATCGTATCCATAAATACCAGCGTAGGTGAAGGAGTCTACTTTAAAATAAATATCGGTGGAACCTTGTATTAATGCATTGTAACTTGAATGAGAATCGACATAGGCTGCTTCAAAACTTCCTCTAATAATATTAGCCTTCGGTATAAAATATAAATTCGATATCCATAAAAATAATCCTAAGAATACGCCCCCAATCAAATAAGGCCTTAACCATCTATTATAAGATGTACCGCTAGCGAGTATGGCAATGATTTCTGTTTGCCCTGCCATTTTAGAAGTAAAAAATATAACCGCTATAAAAACAAATAAAGGAAAAAGCAGTGCAATGATATGCGGAATGAAACCAATATAGTAATGGGTAAAAATTTCTGACGCAGAAAAACCAGAGCGTACAAAATCATCTGTCTTTTCACTTCCATCAATGACTACTGCAATGACAGCAAATAAAAAGATAGAGAAAAAGAAAACTTTTAAAAACTTATTTAATATGTACCAATCTATTTTTTTCAAATGATCTTTATTAATTACTTTATAATCTTGATAAACTGCTTTATAATCGTTTGCTTATTTGAGCCACCATTGTTTTTTTCCAACTAGTATAATCGCCTAAAATAATATGCTCTCTTGCCTGCCCCACTAACCAAAGATAAAAAGATAGATTTTGAATACTGGCTAATTGCAAACCTAATATTTCATCAGCCATAAATAAATGGCGCATATAAGCCTTCGTATAGTATTGACTCATTTCATTAGGTAGTCCCGGATCTAATGGCGAGAAATCGCTGGCCCATTGTTTGTTCTTAATATTAATAACGCCTTGAGAAGTAAATACCATTCCATTGCGTCCATTGCGCGTAGGCATGACACAATCAAACATATCCACTCCTAAATCAATGGCTTCTAAAATATTCCATGGTGTACCCACACCCATTAAATATCTTGGCTTATTTACTGGTAAATTTTCACAACATAATTGTGTAAAATCATATAATTCTTGTTCAGACTCTCCTACACTTAATCCTCCAATGGCATTACCCACTGCATTTTTTGAACTAATATATTCACAAGATGCTTTTCTTAAATCGGCATAAGTACCTCCTTGCACTATGGGGAATAAGTTTTGCGTATGACCATATAAATCGGGTGTTTCTGCTAACCTATTAAAGCATTTGTCCAACCACAAATGGGTAAGATCCATACTCTTTTGCACATATTCATATTCACTAGGATAAGGCGGGCATTCATCAAAAGCCATGATAATATCTGCACCAATACTTCTTTGAATATCCATTACTTTTTCAGGACTAAACAAGTGCTTGCTACCATCAATATGCGATTGAAATAAAACGCCCTCTGGTTTAATTTTTCTATTCGATGCCAATGAAAAAACTTGGTAGCCACCACTATCTGTTAAGATAGGTCGATCCCAACCCATAAAACGGTGTAAGCCTCCAGCAGCCTCCATTACTTCTGTTCCTGGACGCAAGTAAAGATGATAAGTATTGCCTAAAATTATTTGTGCGTTGATATCTTTTTTAAGTTGCTGTTGTGTAACTGCCTTCACAGAACCAATGGTTCCCACAGGCATGAATATGGGGGTTTGAATTTCACCATGGTCGGTGGAAATAGTACCTGCCCTTGATGCCCCTGTTTTGCTTTGATATGCTAAGTTAAATTGAAGTGCCGCCATGGCGCAAAGGTAAGGTCAAATGGGCTATTTTTCCACATTCAATCTCCGACTGAAGTAGTTGAAGGTGCATGCTATACTTTTGTATCATGTTAACTAACCTTCCACTATCAAACATATTGATAGGCAGCTTTATAGGCATCATTGCCCTGCAGCTGTTTTATTATCTATACTTCTTTCTGAGATTAGCTATTTATAAGAAGCCCGAAAAGGCAACACATATGGAACACCCAATTTCAGTGGTAATATGCGCAAGAGATGAAGCCGCTAATTTAGCCAATAACTTACCAGGTGTTTTAGTGCAGCAGTATAATACTACACACGAAGTAGTTTTAGTGAATGATAACTCAGAAGATGAAACAAAGTATTTATTAGAAGAGTTTAAAAAATCGTTTAAGAATTTAAATCCGGTTTTACTTTCACAAGAAGCTAAAATGATTAACGGAAAAAAGTTCCCTTTATCTATTGGTATTAAATCGGCTAAAAATGAAACCTTACTTCTAACCGACGCCGACTGTGTGCCTGCAAGTGAACATTGGATGCGACTTATGCAAGATGGTTATGATGAGGGTATTGAAATTGTATTGGGCTATGGCGCTTATAAAAAGAAACCAGGTTTAATTAATAAGCTTATACGCTTTGAAACTTTTCAAACCGCCTTGCAATACTTTTCTTATGCATTAGCAGGACTTCCTTATATGGGTGTGGGAAGAAATTTATCTTATAAAAAAGAGGTATTTATTCGCAATAAGGGATTCTCTTCCATTAATCAAATGCCTAGTGGCGACGACGATTTATTTATTAACCAAGTAGCCAATAAACATAATACTGCCATAGTCATTGATAAAGATGCGCATACCTTAAGTGAACCGAAAACTAGCTTACACGATTGGATGAATCAAAAATACAGGCATTATACCACCAGCAAGTATTATAAATTATCTCATGCTACCCTACTTGCTTTTTACGCTATTAGTCAGTTTTTAGTATATCCCATTTTAATTACCGCCATTGTATTTACCAAAGAGTATATATTATTAGCTTCCTTATGGAGCATTAGAATGCTTATACAAGGAACTATATTAAGAAGCACTATGAAAAAACTAAATGAGCTAGACCTATGGCCTTGGTTTATTTTATTTGATTTTTGGTCTATCTTCTATTATTTATTTACCTTGCCTAGTGTATGGAAAGCCCCACAGAAAAATTGGAACTAATTACTAAATACTTTGCCGATTTCACGCCTAAGCAATTAAGTCAATTCGAAGCACTTGAGCCCGCTTACAAAGAGTGGAACAGTCAAATTAATGTAATCTCTAGAAAAGACATTGATCATATTTACTTGCATCATATTTTGCATTCATTAAGTATTGCAGCTATTGCCGAGTGGGAGAAAGGCACACAGGTAATTGATATTGGATGCGGGGGCGGATTTCCTTGCGTACCCCTTGCTATCTTTTTTCCAGAAGTGCAATTTTTAGCAGTAGACAGTATTGCCAAGAAATTAAAAGTAGTAGACGCCGTTTGTGAAATAGCGGGTATTAAAAATATTACCACTAAACATACGCGTGTAGAAGAAATTAAGAATAAAAAATTCGATTACGCCATTAGTCGCGCCGTGGCGCCCTTAAAAGATTTATGGAAATGGGCCGGACCTATATTACATAAAAAGCCAGACCAAGCCAATGCTTTGATTTGTTTAAAAGGTGGCGACTTGCACCAAGAAATTTTTGAAAGTGGGCTGCGTCCTAAAATGATGTCAATTCATGACATTTTTCCAGAAGCTTATTTTGAAGAGAAGTTTATCATACAAGTTAAGAAGCCTTAATTATCTTCTCTTAACGCACCCGTTGAATTTGCTGAAGAAAGAAAGAAACTATGAGTGAACGAATAGTTCATTTCTTTCTGCCGCTTTAGTTCAAATACTAATTAGGTATCTCTAATTTATTATTACTTCTATTAATATCAGGCATGCGTTGGCTTGGATCAATCTCAATTGATTTCAATGCAGATAGTGGCTTGCTGGTTTCAAAACTATAGCTAGGGGCTACCCATTGCCATTCTGTATGCATAATTCTTTTAACACTACCCTCTGCAGATTTTGCGCCTAACATTAAATCCAAAGGGATATAATGTAGTTCACTAGTTCCATCTTTATAGGTAACAAGTACTTCAATAGGCATAGGAAACTTGCCATTGCGTTGAATACTTATAATAGCGTTTGCATTATTGGCATTCACTTCAATATTATTTAAACCATAATCAATGGTTTTAGTAGAGTTCACCCAATATTCTTTTAACCACTGCAATTGTATACCACTTGTTTTTTCAGCCACTCTTGTAAAGTCATTGGCATTAGGATGTTTGAACTTCCATATATTATAGTAATTCAATAAAATAGCATCTCTTACAGAATCAGTTACTACATAACCTAATAAACCTAAGAAAGTGGCGCCTTTAGTATAAGCCGCACTACTATAAGAATAATTATAATTATAATGATCGGAGTGTGTGCTCATAGGTTCTTCAATACCACTTTTTGCCAAAGTAAGGTAGCCGGCATAATTTCCAAATTGTATAGCGGGTAATTGCGTCTTTGCAGTTTCTATTTCCGCTTTTAATTTTGCTTTTTCTTTTTCATTGATATAAGGGGACAATGTTGCATAATTATTATTATACCAATAAGTGATATCATCTTCAGCATAAGAAGTAAAGCCTTCATCCATCCAAGGGAATAAACTTTCATTGGTTCCTAATATATGTTGGTACCAAGTATGCATCCACTCATGAATAGCAGTTCCAAGACCAGGGCCTTGTAATAATGTGCCCATTCCGTATTCCATGCCCCCATCTCCTCCTTGGATAAAGGAATATTGTGGATAAGGATAAGCACCATATTTTTTCTCCATATACGGCAATACTTTTTCAGCAGCCCATAAAATATTGGCCCATGCACTATCAGAAGAAGCATTTTTTTCTTTAAAATAAACATGTAAGGTTAATCCTTTACGTACTTCTTTAGATAAATGTTTGTATTTATTATCTGCAGCCCACATAAAATCATGAATATTTTTTCCAGTGAAATTCCAAGAAAGATTACCGAATTTATCGGCTACTGCATTAGGATTTTGTAAAACACCTGTAGCTGCCACCATATAAGATTTATCTAAACTTAAAGTCACATCATAATTTCCCCAAACACCATGAAATTCTCGCGCTATATAAGCATTGGCATTCCATCCTTGATAATCGTATTCAACCATTTTAGGATACCACTGACTCATTGAATAACGAATACCCTGTGCATTATCACGGCCAGAGCGTCTTATTTGAACAGGCACCTGAGCTTCAAATTGCAAGTTCATTTTAATAGAAGTTTTTGGCGCAATGGCTTGTGTTAATTGCACTTCTAAAATAGTTTCGTGCTCTATTAATTTTTGCGCCTTACCATTTATTAAAATTTGACTTATTCTTTGATAACCTATTTCAGTGGGTGTTAATTTTTGAATACGATCTCTTACCCTTCTATCCCAATCTTGTGAAGCTTCTTGACCTAACATCGTTGCATTAGAGGCAGTAATAGCGCCACGTCTAAAGTTTAATAAATTTTTCCCTAGCTCTCTACTTCTAATATCCATTGAGGAATTAGGTTGAAAGGCATTCCAATACATATGGAAATAAACCTTGCGTAAAGTATCGGGTGAATTATTAGTGTACACTATTTCTTCTGTTCCCTTCATAATATTAGTAGTTACATCGAGGGCTGCTTTAATTTTATAGTCGATACGTTGTTGCCAACGATCGGCTTGGGCATTAGAAATACTTGCAAAAAGAATTAATACAAGAATAGATAGAATTGACTTCTTTAACATAGGGCTGAATTAAGAAGCTAATTTAATTCATAAATTAGAAAAAGTCTAATTAAATATATGTACGGGGATATAAATGAAGATCAATTTACTATGGTTTCCCGTCCACTACTATCACAATCTCTCCCTTCACTTGCTTGGAAGAGAAATGGGTAATTAAGTTGGCTAAAGAGTCCGAAATGTTTTCTTCGTAAATTTTGGTAAGTTCTCTACTTACAGAAGCTTGTCTATCGGCGCCAAAATGAGTGGCAAATAATTCTAATGTTTTTACTAGGCGCATCGGGCTTTCGTAAAATATCATGGTACGCTCTTCGTTCGCCAAGGATTCCATTAAAGTCTTTCTACCTTTTTTTAAAGGAATAAAACCTTCGAATATAAAACGAGTGGCAGGCAAACCACTATTCACTAGTGCTGGCACAAAGGCGGTAGCACCAGGTAAACTTGTAATAGCCACCCCTGCCGCTTTACAAGCGCGTACTAATAAAAAGGCTGGATCAGAAATACCAGGCGTACCAGCATCGGTAATTAAGGCAATATTTTTACCTGCTTGTAATTGTTGTACTAAATGATCCACTACCTTATGCTCATTGTGTTGATGATAAGGCGTAAGTGGCTTATGAATTTTATAATGCTGTAATAACTTAGAGGAGGTACGTGTGTCTTCACATAAAATAAAATCTACTTCTTGAAGTACTTCAATGGCTCTGAAAGTAAAATCTTTTAAATTTCCAATAGGTGTAGGAACAATGTATAACATGGAAATAATTAAAAATGAATTAAAAGAATCTAGGACTTAAGCACCTCAATTTCAAAATATTCCATCACTGCATTGGCTAATAATTGCTTACTTGCTGTTTCTGCAATTTCCTTAGCGGCTGCTTCGTTGGCTGCTTCAATTTGTAATGTAATATGTTTTCCTACTCTTACATCTTTTACACCTGTCATACCTAAATTATGTAGGCCACCTAAAACTGCCTTTCCTTGAGGATCTAATAAATCTTTCAAAGGCATTACTTTAATTTGAACTTGAAATGTCATACGAATTTTATTGAGTGATTGTTTTTCTGTAAAACAAAGATACTAAGCAATAGCCAATAAAGCCAAATGGGATGGCCATCCATTTAAAAAAGTAGGCGGAAATAATGGTTTCTACTGCTACTAAGGCTAAGGGTAGTATTAATTTCTTCTTACCGCTAAAACTCTTCAAAGCTAGCATGGGCCTATCCATTACCATCAAATAAGAAACTACAATAATGTAGATATACCAAAATGTAGAATTTAATAATAATGTAGAGAAAATGGTAGTTTGAGACTGCCAATACACCAAGGGAAAGGCTGCCGTTAATATTCCAATCATAGGAATAGGCACCCCTTTAAAATAAGTGGATTGGTCTGGATCGATATTGAATTTAGCTAAACGGTAGGCGCCTGCTAAGGCGATAATAAAGGCCGGCACCATCATCAGAGTAGTATGCGATAAGGCATTGATATCGGTAGCAAGTGATAGTCTTAAAAATTGAAAAACAATAAAAGAGGGCGCTACTCCAAAACTAACTATATCTGCAAGTGAATCGAGTTGCTTACCTAATTCAGAATTTACTTTTAATAAACGAGCCACAAACCCATCAAAAAAATCGACCAGCGCTGCAAGTCCTATAAACATACTCGCATAATAAATTTGCTCTGGAATTTCAATGACCATATCCCCCGTTTCATCCATGGTGGCCATGGTACCCGATTGAAAAGTGACCAGAATGGCCAGGCAACCAAAAAATAAATTAAGCAGTGTGATTAAATTAGGAATCTGTTTTTTCATTATTATTTTTTACTGCTTTTAACTCTTCGCATCAAGGCTTCAATTTCTTCTGCTTTAATAGGTATGTTTTTCATTAAATCCTGATTCCCCGTTTTGGTTATCCAAAAATTGTTTTCAATACGCACACCCATTTTTTCTTCTTTAATATAAATACCGGGCTCTACCGTAAATACCATACCTGCTGTAATTGGCGCTGTTCTAGTACCTAAGTCGTGTACATCTAATCCTAAATGATGCGATATCCCATGGTATAAATATTTTCTATAGGCTCTGTTTTCAGCATCTTCATTTTTAATATCTGATTTACTAAGTAAACCAATTTTTAAAAATTGCTTACTCGCCTCCTCTCCCACTTTGTCGGTATAATTTAAAATACTAATGCCTGGTTTTAAAATAGACTTTGCATAATCATGTAAATGCAAACAAGCATTGTATACTTCTTTTTGTCTTTTAGTAAATTTACCATTGACAGGCACCGTTCTAGTTAAGTCGGCGCAGTAGCCACCATACTCAGCACCAAAATCCATTAGTATTAATTCTCCGTCCTTACATACATTGTTATTACTTGTATAATGTAAGGTTCTTGCATTATCACCACTTGCAATAATACTATGGTAAGCAACGCCCGTTGCGCGTTGAGATAAAAATGAATGATATATCTCTGCTTCAATTTCATATTCCTTCACACCTGGTTGAATGAACTGCAATAATCTTCTAAAAGCTAGTTCTGTAATATCAATGGCTTTCTGAATCACCTGCACTTCTTCTTTCGTTTTCACTGCACGCAATTCCTTCATAATGGAAGCAGCTCTGCAAAAATTATGTAGTGGATACCTTGCTTTCATTTCATCAATAAATCGGTATTCACTGGTTCTTAATAAATTATTCTTTCTATCGTTTTCATTAGAGTCTAAATAAATGGCGTCCGCTAAATGCACCCATTGTTGCAAAATACCATCTAATACATCTACCCATACAATTGTTTTAATTCCAGAAATAGCTTTGGCTTCATTGGCTCTTAATCTTTTACCATCCCAAATTTCTTTTAACTCCTGTGGCCTTACTAGTACCAATACTTCTCTATATTTTGGATCGGGGTTGTCTGGAAATAAAATAACCATGGAACCCTCTTGCTCAATACCCGATAACCAATATAATTCTGTGTTTTGTTTAAAGTCATGCAAGGCATCTCCATTCAAAGGATATTCATCATTGCTTACAAAAATAGCAATGCTGTTTTTTTGCATTTTGGATACAAAACGCTTTCTATTTTGAATAAATATTTGGGTGTCTAAGGGTGTATATTTCATAATGAAAACTTTATTGATAACTAAGGGCAAGTTAATTAAAAAATGAATCCTTTAGGCGATCTTACCCCAGCCAATTTTACTTTTTTGACTAATTAAAAAACGCCTAATCATTGCATTTTCAGGCAATTGAAGGGTTGGGTCCTTTTCACATAGCGCGAAAGCCGCTACTCTTGCTTCTTCTAATGCTATTTTATCGTTAATGATGTTTGCCAATTTAAAGTTCAAAGCACCGCTTTGTCTGGTACCATCAATATCTCCAGGGCCTCTCAATTCCAAATCCTTTTCGGCAATTAAAAAACCATCGTTGGTATTACACATTATTTTTAATCTTTCCTTCGCTTCTCTACCCGCTTTCACACTACTTAATAAAATACAATAACTCTGTTCTTTTCCTCTTCCCACCCTGCCTCTTAATTGATGCAATTGCGATAAGCCAAATTTCTCCGCACTCTCTATCACCATCACCGATGCATTGGGCACATTCACCCCTACTTCAATCACTGTAGTGCCCACTAATATTTGTGTATCACCCGTTTTAAATCGGTGCATATTAGTTTCTTTTTCTACACTACTTTGTCTTCCATGCACCATACTAATTTTATAAGTAGGTTCTGGGAAAAAACTTTTCACTTGTTCATAGCCCTGCATTAAATCTTCAAAACTTAATTTTTCACTTTCTTCAATTAAAGGGTATACATAATAAGCCTGTCTTCCTTTTATAATTTCTGTTTTTACAAAGTCCATTACACTGGCTCTTGAAGTTTCATAACGGTGAACTGTTTTAATGGGTTGTCTTCCAGGAGGTAGTTCATCCATCACACTATAGTCTAAATCACCAAAGGCCGTCATGGCCAATGTTCTTGGAATAGGTGTTGCTGTCATTACTAATACATGTGGAGGTATCGCCGATTTTTTCCAAAGCTTAGCGCGTTGTGCTACGCCAAATCGGTGTTGCTCATCTATCACTGCTAAACCTAAATTTTTAAACTGTACTACATCTTCAATAATGGCGTGGGTGCCTACTACAAAATGTATATCATCTTCTAACAAGCCTTTTAAAATTCTTCTACGCTCTCCAATTTTTGTACTCCCCTTTAATAATGCAATTTCAATGGGCATATCTTTTAATAATTCTGATAAACTTTCATAATGCTGAGAAGCTAAAATTTCGGTAGGCGCCATTAAACAACTTTGAAAACCATTATCAGCGGCAATTAACATAGCAAGTAATGCTATCATGGTTTTTCCACTACCTACATCTCCTTGCAAGAGTCTGTTCATTTGATACCCTTTGCCTACATCCTGTCTAATTTCCTTAATCACTCTTTTCTGCGCACCCGTTAATTCAAAAGGCAAATGTTTATTATAAAAAGTGTTAAAGTAGTTGCCTACTTTTTCAAACAACTGCCCCTTACTATTTTTATGTCTATCAATTTTTATTAAATTCAATCTTACTTGCGCCATAAATAATTCTTCAAAAATTAATCGGTCTACGGCTTCTTTATAATGCGCTTGTGTTGTAGGGAAATGTATTTGTCTATAGGCCTCCCATCTGCCCATTCTGTTTTCTAATAAATGACTGGGTAAATTTTCAGGAACATCTCTATCACTTATTTGTTGAAATAAAGTTTGTGTGAGTTTTCCAATTTGTTTGGCATTCAGCCCACGCGCCTTTAATTTTTCGGTACTGGAATACACAGGTTCTAGTAAAGATTTTTGCGCCATCGTAGTTGGCAGATAGGGTTCAATTTCAGGATGCACCATTTGTGCCTTGCCATTAAAAAAACTAACCCTTCCAAATACTAAGTAAGCCTGGCCCTCCACAATATTTTTCTGCACCCAAGTAATTCCTTGGAACCAGGCCAGTTCAATAGTACCCGTCTCGTCTTTTAATTGGGTCACCAAACGCTTCGACCTTTTTACCCCAATAATATCAATGCCTTGTAAGACCCCTTTTATTTGAATAAAATCCATATCGGGGGTGATGGAGGCAATCGTTCCTACCTTGGTTTTGTCAATATGGCGATGCGGAAAATGATGCAGTAGGTCGTTAAAAGTGAATAAACTCAGCTCTTTTTTAAGCATATCAGCCCTTAAAGGGCCCACCCCTTTTAGGTATTCAATGGGGCTAGATAAAAGAGAAACTGTTGACAAACTGAATATTTTTAAATTCTGTACAAATATCCCAAAAAGATGGCAAAAAATGGGTTCCTGATTCATTATCTTCGCAGTTCTATGAAAAAGGAAATTGTATTAAGCGGAATTAGGCCTACAGGCTTCTTGCACCTAGGCAATTATTTTGGTGCCATGCGTAATTATGTGCGTATGCAAGACGAATACAACTGTTATTTTTTTGTAGCCAACTGGCATAGCTTAACCACCCATCCCGATACCCAAACTTTAAAAGAAAGTGTACTCAGAGTGGTAGCTGAAAATATTGCATGTGGACTAGACCCAGAGAAAGTGTCTTTGTATGTTCAAAGCGATGTGCCAGAAATTGCAGAATTGTATTTGTATTTAAATATGTTGGCGTATAAAGGAGAATTAGAAAAGACCACTTCTTTCAAAGACAAAGTGCGCATGCAACCAGAGAACGTAAATGCAGGACTTCTTACCTATCCTGTACTTCAAGCAGCCGATATTTTAATTCACCGTGCGGTGAAAGTGCCCGTGGGTAAGGACCAAGAACAAAATTTAGAAATGGCCCGTAATTTTGCGGAGCGTTTTAATTACAGGTACGGTGAAACCTTTCCTTTACCTTATGCTTTTAATTATGACAGCGAGCTGGTAAAAATATTAGGCCTTGATGGCAATGGTAAAATGAGTAAGAGCGAAAATCAGAACACTACTTTGTTTTTAGCAGATGAAGATGAGGCTATTCGTAATAAAATTAAAAAAGCCAAAACCGATCAAGGGCCCCTTACACCGAATTCAGTAATGCCCGATTATATAGAGAACTTATTTACTTTAATGAAATTGGTAAGTGAAAAGGATACAGTGCAAAAATTTGAAGACGATTTCAATAATAGCAGTGAAGGGAATTGTATCATAAGATACGGAGATATGAAAAAGCAATTGGCGGAGGATATGGTTAGTTTTATTCAACCTATTCGTTATCAGGCGCTTGATTTACAAAATAATAAAGACTTACTTATAAAGATCATTAGACAGGGTGCAGATAAAGCCAGGGCAAGCGCCTCGGAAACTTTGTCCATTGTAAGAAAGGCCGTTGGGATGGATTATTAAACAAGACGAATTAATTATTAACATAGATAAATAGTACTAAACTATTTTATATTTTCACACCATGGCAAAAGCTAAAAAACCAAAACACGTCGCAATCGCAGGAAACATTGGGGCAGGTAAAACTACCTTAACTGAAATGTTAAGTAAGCATTATCGTTGGATACCACAATTTGAGGATGTAGACCACAACCCCTACTTGATGGATTTTTATGACGATATGACGCGTTGGAGTTTTAACCTTCAAATTTATTTTTTACATGGCCGCTTGAACCAAATTTTAGAAATTCAAAGAGGAACCGAAACAGTGATTCAAGATAGAACCATTTATGAAGATGCTAATATTTTTGCACCCAACTTGCATGAGATGGGACTTATGAGCAAAAGAGACTTCGATAACTATTTTAAATTTTTTAGTACTATTAAAACAATGGTACAACCTCCAGACTTATTAATTTATTTGAAAGCCTCTGTACCTACCTTGGTTTCTCAAATTCAAAAAAGAGGAAGAGAGTATGAAGAAAATATTCGTTTGGATTATTTAAAAAAATTAAACGAGTACTATAATAAATGGGTGGATGGCTATAAAGAAGGCCCCATATTAATTATTGACTGCGACAAAAATAAATTCGGTGAATCGGAAGAAGATTTAGGCGAAATCATAAGCAAGGTAGATGGCATGTTGTATGGCCTTTTTTAAATAGCAGATTTTAAATCACTTTACTGGCATGAATAATATTACCCCTTCCCTATTAGAAGAAATGAAGTCTATTGTAGGGGCTGCTTACTTTTTTACAGATGAGGAAAGTTTTGCCAAATACGGCAGTGATGAAACAGAAAAATTACATTACGCACCACAGGTTGTTGTAAAGCCAAGAAGCGCTGAAGAAATTTCAAAATTATTAATTCTCTCTAATCAACATTTAATTCACGTAACACCCAGAGGTGCAGGTACTGGACTTACAGGTGGCGCCCTTCCGCATTTAGGGGGTTTAGTTATTTCTATGGAGCGTTTTAATACCATTTTAGAAATTGATGAAAGAAATTTACAGGTCACCACCGAGCCAGGTGTGATTACTGAAGTTTTACAAAATGCAGTAAAAGAAAAAGGTTTGTTTTACCCTCCTGACCCTGCTAGTAAAGGATCTTGTTTTATTGGGGGTAATATTTCTGAAAATTCTGGCGGGCCTAAGGCAGTAAAATATGGTGTAGTAAAAGACTATGTTTTAAATTTAGAAATAGTACTTCCTACTGGTGAAATTATTTGGACAGGTTCGAA
>CALDSE010000066.1 GCA_937911175.1 uncultured Sediminibacterium sp. | reverse complement strand
TATGGTGTAGTAAAAGACTATGTTTTAAATTTAGAAATAGTACTTCCTACTGGTGAAATTATTTGGACAGGTTCGAATGTTTTAAAAAATGCAACAGGATATAACTTAACGCAGTTAATAGTAGGCAGCGAAGGTACATTAGGTATTGTAACTAAAATTGTTTTAAGATTAATTCCACATCCGAAATTTGATTTATTAATGCTTGCTCCTTTTAATAGTGTAGAAAAAGCGAGTGAAGCAGTGAGTGCCATATTTAGAGCAGGCATTACCCCTAGTGCCATGGAGCTAATGGAAATTGAATCTATTAAATTAGCTAGTAAATTATGTGAAAGCACAGCCATTCCAATTACCGAAGACTTAGCCGCTCATTTAATTATTGAAGTAGATGGCAATGATATGGAGGTGTTGATGAAGGATATGGAAGCCATTGCAGAAGTATTAGCAAATTACGAAGTAGGTGAATTGTATTTTGCTGATGATACACAACAAAAAAATGAGCTTTGGAAAATACGTAGAAAAGCCAACGAAGCCTCCGTGGCAGCAGGTTATACCATTGAAGAAGATACGGTGGTGCCTAGAGCTGAACTACCCCGTTTAATAAAAGGTGTTAGAGCATTAGCCCTTGACAATGGATTTAAAGTAGTTTCTTATGGACATGCAGGAGATGGAAATTTGCATATTAGAATTAACCACCCTAAGTATAAAAAGAGCTATGAAAATGAAGAGATACAAGGTATACTTATTAAAGTATTCGAATTGGTAAAATCACTTGGAGGTACTATTAGTGGTGAACATGGTATTGGTCTAATTCAAAAGTCTTTTATGCCAGTGATGTTTGACCCTATAAGTATGGAATTAATGAAGGGCATTAAAAAGGTATTTGATCCTAATAATATTTTAAATGCAGGTAAAATTTTTGATTCAAAAAAATAAGAGCGCTATACTAAATGGTGGAATGAGTATTTTCCCATTTAATTTTATATTAATTATATTTCTTATCAAGTTATTACTTATGAAAAAATCGTTTACAATATTCATTTCCCTACTTATACTAAATCTTGCTTTTACAAGTAATTTTGCCCAAGCGCAAAATATTATCCAAACCCAAAAAATATTGGAAGAAGAAAAACCAATTTTATTTGGTGGAGGCTTATTACTAGGTGGAGGAAATAATTCTTTTCAATTGGGTCTTAATCCTGAATTACTTAAAAGCTATAATAAATATATCGATGCAGGTATTATCGCTAATATTTATTACTCTTCCTTTAATATGTCATTTGGCTCCAATGAAAAAATTAAAAACTTTCAATTAGGGGCAGGCGTATTTACGAGGGTATGGCCTATTGAGCAATTCTTTATTCAAATACAACCAGAATACAATAGAACTTGGACTTCTGCCAATAATTATTCTAATGGCGTAAGGGCTAATACTAATTTTGGTGCCACAAGTATACTAGGCGGCATTGGCTATGGCAAACATAATGCAGATGGTATGTCTTATTTTTCAGTCATGATAGACTTATTAAATGCCGATCAATCTCCTTATAAAATTGGTCAAGCCAGCGCACAACCTATTATTAGAGCAGGCGCGGGTTTTCCTATATTTAGAAAAAAGAAAAAAGCAGATTAATAAAATTCCTAATTAAGATAGTAGCAACTTAAGATAAAAGAGGCTTAAGTTAAGACAGTAGCGGCTTAAGCGCTTCAACAGAAGGGCAAACAATTATTCTATCTTTCCAATTATCATACATAAATCCATTTGTATCCATATTATCTAAAAGATGAATAAGGGCATCATAGTATCCATCAATATTTAGAATAAATATTTTCTTATTATGTATTTTTAAATTATTCCAAGTGAGCATTTCAAATAGCTCATCTAATGTGCCCATACCACCAGGAAGCACTAAGCCAGCCTCCCCTTTTTCATAAAGTATTTTTTTTCGTTCATGCATATCCTCCGTAATAATCAATTCCGTTAAGCCAGTATGCTGCGCCTCCCATTCTAATAATAATTTAGGCATAATACCAATTACTTTACCTCCTTGCGCAAGACATCCATTCGCTACTGCGCCCATTAAACCTTTATTCCCTCCTCCATAGACCAAGATTATATTTTCTTGGGCTAATAGATGACCTAAAGCGCTGGCTTCTGTCAAAAAACTTAGATTCGCCCCTGATTTTGAACCGCAGAAAACAGTGAGGGCCTTGATTTTCATAAAAACAATTTTTAACTTGAATATAGATGCAAATTAGTTAATTATTTCAAAGATTCTTATTACTTTGCCAACTCAAATCAAGACTATGAGTGCTTCTTTACTTTTCCTATTTATCATTATCTACTTTGGAATCTTATTAGGGGTAGCAAAGATTGCTGGAAAGAATAGTAACAATATGTCTTTTTTTATAGGTAATAAAAATAGCAATTGGATGCTAGTGGCCTTTGGTATGATTGGTACTTCTTTAAGCGGTGTTACTTTTGTAAGTGTACCTGGTGCAGTGAGTAAAGACGCCTTTCATTATTTACAAATAACCATTGGCTATCTTATTGGATACTTTACCATCGCCTATGTATTATTACCCATTTATTATAAACTGAATCTTACTTCCATTTATCATTACCTGGAACAAAGATTGGGTTTTAATGCCTACAAAACCGGGGCCTCCTTTTTTGTTTTATCAAGAACCCTAGGCGCCACCGCCCGGCTTTATTTAGTAGTGAAAATTTTACAAGTATTTATTTTAGATAGTTTGGGTGTGCCTTTTTGGGCCACTACACTTGTTATTTTAATTATGATTTTACTATACACATATGAAGGAGGTGTAAAAACCATTGTTTGGACCGATACCTTACAAACATCAGGTATGTTAATGGGCTTAATTATTTGTAGTATTTATATTTTAAGCAATTTACATTTATCGGTTGCAGAAGGTTTACAAGCTATGCAATTAAAAGGTATTGCAACTGTTTTTAATACCGATGTCAATAGCAAATCGTTTTTCTTAAAACAAATTATTGGAGGAGCCTTTATTACCCTTACCATGACAGGCTTAGACCAAGAGATGATGCAAAAGAATATTTCGGTAAAGACTTTAAAAGATGCTCAAAAAAATATGGTCACTATTGGGTTCACTATGTTACTAGTTATTAGTTTATTTTTATTTTTAGGGGGCTTATTAAATTTATACGCTGCACAAAATAATATCACCGCTACAGGTGATGACTTATTTCCGAGTATTGCGCTCTACCATATGCCGCCTTATATCTCTATTATTTTTATATTAGCATTGATATCTGCTCTATTTCCTTCAGCCGACGGCGCTATAACAGCCTTAACTTCTAGTTTTTGTATTGACTTATTAGGCATGCAAAGAAAAACAGACTGGGATGAAGCTAAAAAGAAAAAAATTAGACAAAGAGTACATTTATATTTTGCCTTTTTATTTTTCATAATGGTACTGGTATTTAAATGGATTGATAATAAAAGTATTATTGATTTACTTTTAAAAGTTGCTTCCTATACCTATGGACCCCTTTTAGGTTTATTTGCTTTTGGCATACTTACTAAAAGAAAGCTGGTAGACAAATGGTCGTTTATTCCTTGTTTCCTAGCTCCTATTTTATGTTTATTATTGGATTATGCGCAACCCTTTCTATTTGGCAACTTTAGAATTGGGCAAGAACTACTCATTATCAATGGTCTACTCACCTTTATAGGTCTTTGGGTAATTTCAAGGCCAAATACAGAAAAAAATTAGACCTTTGCTCCATGGATTTTATTAACCCATTGGCGAACGACTATACCCAAGCATATTCCAATGCCACTCCTAGCTATTTAAAGAGCTTATACGAGGATACTTTGGCGACCCATGAACATGGCCATTTACAAAGTAGTTGGACCCAAGGAGGCTTCTTAAGTTTTATAAGCAAAATATTTGCTCCCACCCATATTTTAGAAATTGGAAGCTTTACTGGTTTTAGTGCTTTATGTTTAGCTGAGGGATTATCGAGCTATGGAGCATTACATACCATTGAATTAAGGGCCGAAGACGCCCAAAAAGCAAAAGCTGCTTTTGATATAAATCCTAGATCGAAACAATTGCATATGCATGTTGGTGATGCCAAAGAAATTATACCTACACTTCAAAAAAAATGGGACTTGGTATTTATTGACGCAGACAAAACTAGTTATATCGAATACTATAATTTGGTACTACCCCTATTAAACGATAAAGGCATTATGATTGTTGATAATGTTCTATTTCATGGTGATGTATTGGAGGCGTCTATAAAAGGCAAAAGCGCTAAGGCCATTCAAGCCTTTAATGAGTATGTCCTTTTAGATCAAAAAACCGAACAAGTGATGTTAACAATAAGAGATGGCTTAACTTTAATCAGAAAAAAATAATAGCATGAAAATAAGCAAACTTGCTTTACTCTTCTTTTTGACCCTCCCCCTAACTACCCTAGCACAGAAAACCGCTACTTTAATATATATTGACCAGTATAAAGATATTGCCATCAGCGAAATGAAACGCACTGGCATTCCTGCCTCTATTACTTTAGCGCAAGGTATTATTGAATCTAATAGCGGCGAAAGCAATTTGGCTTTAAATTTTAAAAATCATTTTGGCATTAAATGCAAAAGCGATTGGAAAGGAGAAACAACTTACCAAGACGACGACGCCAAACAAGAATGTTTCAGGGCTTACCCGAATTCGAATGCCTCTTATATTGACCATTCTAATTTTCTAAAAACCAGGCCTAATTACGCTCCACTATTTGAATTGGATCCAGTGGATGATTCTGCTTGGGCTTACGGACTTAAAAAAGCAGGTTATGCCACTGCTGCAGATTATCCTAAAAAACTACTTAAAGTCATTAACGATTTTGAACTTTCTCAATATAATTTTCCTGAACTTGGTTTTTTTGAAGATGAAGATACCCCTACTCAAAAAATAGATACGAGTAAAAAGATAGAAGCTCGTAAAACAATCGAGCCCATTATAGTAGTTGATTCCGTAAAAATGGATTCTGTTAAAATAGCTTCTGTTAAAAAAGTAGAAGATACCCTGATTCCCTTAAAAATAAATTTAGTAGATACCATTATAAAAAAAGATACTACTGCTATTACTTCTACAATTACTGATATAACTAATGCAAAGGACAGCATTAACTCAAAATATATTGATACGATTCAGCTTTCAAATATAAAAGGAATAACAAGTTCCGATAGTATACAAATTACAGCGCCTACTGCCATCAATGGCATTGGAGCCCTGCCTACTGAGCTTGCCAAAGACAGTGCCATTCGTATTGATTCCACCCTTCCTAAAAAAGATACCAGTACTGTAGTGAGTGAGAAGCCCAATACTGCTATCAAATTTGAATACCCTAAAGGAAAATTCAAAGCCAATCAATTATTAGCTATTTACGCAAGTGCTGGTAGTTCTTTTTTAGAATTAGCTACTACTTATAATATTGCCTTATACAAACTATATGGCTACAACGATTTAGAAGAAACAGACCTAGTGCCTAAGGATCAAATTTTGTACTTAGTACCTAAAAGAAAAGAAGTAAGTAAAAAAGTGCATTTAGTAGCAGCAGGTGAAAGTTTATATGATATAAGTCAAAACGAAGGCATACAATTAAATTACTTGCAAGCCTATAATGCAGGTATTACAGACAAGACACTCGTAGCGGGCACTACCCTTATTTTATTTAAAACCAATGAAGCACCTAAAATAACCGCAACACCAACAAAAAATAGTAGTATCCCTAATTTTTTAAAGCGTAAAAAAAATAATTAATTATGAATAGCATTAAAGTATTAGATAAAGAATTTGTGCCCTATTTAGTTGAAAAAGAAATTCAAGAAAAAATTACTGCTTTGGCTGTTCAATTAAATAAAGACTATGCAGGTAAAAAACCCATTTTCTTATCGATATTGAATGGCTCCTTTTTATTTACCGCCGATTTATTTAAACAAATAACTATTGAAGCCGAAGTTTGCTTTATTAAATTAGCTTCTTATAAAGGCATGAGTTCATCAGGTAATGTCATTACTGCCATTGGTCTTGAAGCCAATGTAAGCGGAAGAGATATTATTATTCTAGAAGACATTATTGATACAGGCAAAACCTTACACCACTATTTACCCCAACTACTTTCGAGTGGGCCTGCTTCTGTAAAAATTGCTGTATTATTAAATAAAAAAGAAGCCTTGCAATTTCCTGTACAAGTAGACTATACTTGCTTTGAGATACCCAACAAATTTGTGGTAGGCTATGGCCTTGATTACGATGGCTTGGGCAGAAACTCTAAGGATATCTACCAATTAAAATAAAATTACTTCGTTGGCTTCGGTTGGAAGTTAGGGCTTTGCTGCATCTTCTCTAAAATGGCTTTTTCTTCTGCACTCACATGTTGCGGTGTCCATACATTCACATTAATGAGTTGATCCCCCTTCGCATATCCTTGTACTTCTGGGAACCCCTTTCCTTTTAACCTAAATACCTTTCCACTTTGTGTACCTGGTGGAATTTTAATTTTGGCTCTACCATCAATGGTAGGCACTTCTATACTTGTTCCAAATACCGCATCAGGTATGGTAATATATAAATCAAATGAAACATTTAATCCATCTCTATGTAAACTCTCATGCGCTTCTTCTTCAATCATGATAATTAAATCGCCTGCGCTTCCCCCTCTTTCACCCGCATTGCCTTTTCCAGACATACTTAATTGCATTCCATCTTGCACACCCCCTGGAATATCTATAGATATTGTTTCTTCTCCATAGACACGGCCCTCTCCTTTACAAGGTGCACATTTAGCAGTCACTGTATTCCCTTCTCCATTACAAGTAGGACAAGTATTCACTGTTTGCATTTGTCCTAAAAAAGTATTGGTGACTCTTTTAACCTGACCCGATCCATTACAAGTACCACAGGTTTGCACACTATTTTTATCTTTTGCACCATTGCCTCCGCAAGTAGTACATAAAACATGTTTTTTTACTTTTACTTGCTTATTCGCACCATTCGCAATTTCTTCAAAGTTCATCTTAAGCTTAATTCTTAAGTTACTTCCTCTTTGTCCTCTAGATCTTGAGGATCTTGAACGACTTCCTCCTCCACCAAAAAATCCTCCAAACATATCTTCTCCAAATACATCACCAAATTGACTAAAGATATCATTCATGTCCATTCCACCACCGCTGAATCCGCCGCCACCGCCTGCACCTGGACTAAATGCTGAATGTCCAAATCGATCATACTTCGCTTTCTTATCGCCATCACTCAACACTTCATAAGCAGAAGCGGCTTCTTTAAATTTTTCTTCTGCAGCTTTATCGCCCGGATTTCTATCTGGGTGAAATTGCATCGCCACTTTGCGGTATGCTTTTTTAATTTCATCCGTTGACGCAGATTTCGTGACACCTAATACCTCGTAATAATCTCTTTTTGACATAGTCGAATTTTATTTTCCTACCACTACTTTTGCAAAGCGGATAATTTTATCATTTAAAAAATAACCTTTCGTAATTTCATCCACTACTTTTCCTTTTTGTTTGTTATCGGTAACAGGAATTTCTGTAATGGCTTCATGTAGTTCAACATTAAAATCTTTGTGTAAACTTTCCATAGCAGTTACCCCTTTCGATTGTAAAGTGGATCTCACTTTGTTAAACACTAATTGAATACCTTCTTTTTGAACCGAAATATCATCGGCACTATTCAACTGCTTTTCTGCTCTATCACAATCGTCCATCACTTCTAACATAGATACAATGACATCCTTTCCGGCAGTTTGGATAAGGTCTAATCTTTCCTTGGCAGTTCTTCTTCTAAAGTTTTCAAATTCTGCCATTAAACGTAGGTATTTATCCTTCTGATCGGCTAAATCGGCCTTTAATTGGTCTAGTTCGCTTAGGGGCGTTTCTTCAAGTTCTGGAGCAGTTTCTGTGCTGTTTTCGGCTTCATTTTGAGCATCAATGGCTTGATCCTTGGTTTCCATTTCTTTGTCTTCCATAGTTTTCATATTGTTACAAATATCTCCCAAAAATATTGCCAAATCAAGAATTAGGGCAAAATTGACAGAAATAGGCCTAAAATAGGCACAAGTTGTCACTCATTTGGGCGCTATATTTGTGCCATGACAAAGGTGTATTTAAACAAGAAAATTAACCCCAGAATTGCACTGGGCCACCCCTGGATTTACAATAATGAGGTAGACCGTATTGCAGGGCCCATTGAACCTGGAGATATTGTAGAAGTTTACTTCTTTGATGGCCAATTAGCAGGCAGGGGCTATATCAACCCCAATTCTCAGATTATTATAAGATTGCTTACCCGAAAAAGAGAGGAAATTGATGCTCCATTTTTCTATGAGAAAATTAAAACCGCTTGGGCCTATAGACAACAATTGGGCTATACCGAAAACTGTCGTTTGGTATTTGGTGAAGCCGATGGATTACCCGCATTAATTATTGATAAATTCAATGACTATTTTGTTTTGCAAACTTTATCCTTAGGTATTGATATTTGGAAACCAGCCATTGTGGAGGCCCTTCAAAAAATATTTTCACCTAAAGGCATTTATGAAAGAAACGATGTACCCGTTAGAGAATTAGAAGGGCTCACGCAAGTAAAAGATTTTTTAACAGACCCCTTCCCTACTGAAATAATTATTAAGGAAAATGATTTACAGTTTTATGTAAATATTGAAACAGGACAGAAAACAGGTTATTTTTTAGACCAACAAGATAATAGAAGAGCTATTAAAGAAATTGTAAAAGGGGCCGATGTATTAGGGGCCTTTACCTATACAGGTACTTTTGAAATACATGCTGCCCATTATGGAGCGAAATCGGTATTAGGTATTGATATTTCAGAAGGCGCAGTTGCACAGGCTAATAAAAATGCAGCTTTGAATAAACTAGATCATATAGTTAAATTTGAAGCCATGAATGCATTTGATGTATTAAAAAAATGGGGCAAGGAAGGTAGGAAATATGATGTGGTGATGTTAGACCCTCCTGCATTTACAAAAAGTAGAAATAATATAGACAAGGCTGTTACTGGTTATAAAGAAATTAATTTAAGGGGCATGCAAATGCTGCGTAATGGTGGCTTTTTGGTAACATCAAGTTGTACCAACTTGGTAAGCCCTGAATTATTTTTAGAAACGATACAAATGGCTGCCTGGGATGCCAAGAAAAGAATTCGTCAGGTGACTTATCAGTCGCAGTCTAGTGACCATCCTATAATTTGGGGTATGGAAAATACGCACTACTTAAAGTTTTTAATTGTAGAAGTTTGCGATCGATAGAAATTAATACGATTGTAAATAAATTTATATTCTATAAAAATTACAAAAAAGGGTTCCATTTTACTGGAACCCTTTTTAAAAATCATAAGAGGTCAAAATTGTGAGGGCTTATATTTCTTTAAGCCCTAACATGATGACAGTTTTCAGTTCAATTTATTCAAAGTCGTTTGAATGGCTTCGAAATTAGGTAAGTCACCTGGGGTTGCACAAATTTCTTCATATTGAATAACACCTTCTTTGTCTACTACAAATGCAGCACGCTTGCTAACACCTTGCATTTCAAAAGCAGGGAATACATCGTACTTCACACCATAATCAGCAATAGCTGTTTTATTAAAATCGCTTAATAAAGAAAAGTTTAATTTTTGTTCTTCTTTGAATTTACCTAAAGTAAATAAAGAGTCTACGGAAATACCTAAAACCACTGCGTTGGCTGCGTTGTATATTCCAATATTATCTCTAATACTACATAATTCTGTAGTACAAACGCCTGTGAAAGCTAAAGGGAAAAATAAGACTACTACATTTTTTCCTTTATAATCTGCTAAGTTTACCGCTTTTTTCTCTGTATCAAAAAGTGTAAAGGCCGGTGCTGGTTTACCCATTAAATTGCTCATGTTTATTGTATTTTTTTGTTTTAATTGTAAGGATACAAAAGTAAAATTCTTTACTGAATTCTAGTTTAAAGCCTATGTTATTATATTATTTTTTTTCTCTTTTCGAAAGCTCATTGACAGAATCTATTAATTCTTTGAATTCAATAGGGTGCCTTTGCAAGTAATCGATGGTTTTATAAAATTCAACTCTGTCTACCTTATTTAAATCAAAGATTTGCTGGTAAAATTCGACGTTTTTCTTGTCTGCTTTCCAGGTACTGTCGATAACAGATACTCTAGTATAATATTCATCGGCCTGCATTAACTGCCAAACTACTGTTTGCATTGTTTTCATATCAACGCGCTTATCCTTAGCCACTTTCGTTTGACAGCCTATTAAAATAAAAGAAAGTATAATTAACTTTTTCATTCTAGCTTTTCTTTATACTTGTTAATATTAGCAATATCTAAGAAAGATAAAGTAGTCAATAATTGTTTTCGGGTGGCTTTATCTGACTTACTAAAAATACCTACAATTTCAGAAAACTTAGCCTGCATTAATATAGGAATAAGCATTCCACTCACAGCCCCCTCATTCATATCTTGTAAGTTAATTAAAGCATTTAAAATTTTACTCTTCGCCAGTTCTGGTTTTTCTGTCAATTGATCTAGTCCCTCTCTGTAATAACTATAAATAATATCGTGCACTTTATCATTACCAGACTTGGTTAAGTTGTCAATTAAAATAAATCTATTTCTTTGCCCATCATAGCTTTTCCAACCACTTATACCACTACCCTCTGGTGCATTGTATATAATATTAAGGGCTTTATTAAAATAAGGCATACCGGCCTTGGGAGCAAAGGAATCATAATCTAGTCCTAAAATAATATATATATAATAGGCAATGGTAGCGGTTAAGTTCGACTCTAAAGGATCGGCACCTTTAATTCTATTTTCATTAAATTCAATAGGCTGAGAAAGCTGATATTTAAAAGTAAAATTAGCATCCTGCATATTTAATACAGAACTACTATAACTAGCATTATGAATGGGCCTATTGGAAACAATACTTAATTTGGCATCGTATACGCCTGGGGCGACCACAGATTCAATCGTAATATAAAAGCTACAATCAATTTTCTCTTCGCTTGAATAGGCGTCATTGGACCACTTACGTTGATTGATAAAATCTTTTAATTGAATTTGTAACTGAGGAAATATTTTAGGATCTACTTGATTGTCAACTTTATTAGATTGTATAATAATAGAGGCAGCTAATTCTTGCGCATGCAATAAATGCAGAGCGCCGCTAAACATAATAATGGTAAATAATAATTTCTTACACATAGCCTACCTATTTAACCCTAAAATACAAAAACGTCCCGATACCTCAATAGTTCCGGGACGTTTTTAATTTTGTAGAAGCAAATACTAGCGGAATAAATCGCTTTCTTCGTTTTTACGGTGATATATTTTGTCATCGATAAATTCAGCAGTGGCTAAAATAGCAGGATTAGGCATACGCTCATAAGCCTTAGAAATTTCGATTTGCTCTTTGTTCTCATGAATTTCTTCCAAGCTATCGGTATGGCTAGCAAACTCTTCTAATTTACTGTGCAATTCTTCTCTTACAGAAATGCTAATTTGATTGGCTCTCTTTGATATAATCGAGATAGACTCATACAAATTACCCGTCTTCGCTTTTAAAGCTTTTAAACTTTTTGTTTCTACAACAGAAGGGGTGTTGGCACCCATATTTCTTCTTAGTTTACTCATTTTATTAAATTTAAATAATTGTCTGTTTGTTTCTTTATTTTTTTTGCTTCAACCAATAATGGACTGTCGCTATAACGGTCTACAAAATCATTATACTCTGCTAACACTTTATCAAATCTCTCTTTTTGCTTATCTACAAAACTATTTTCAGCAAATTGATAATAAGCCTTTAAAGTAAGCAGTTTATACTGGTCTGCATTTTTTGCATCTGGATAACCATCAGATAATAAACCATAAGAAATAGCCGCTGCTCTGTATAATGCAAGGTCTGAATACAAGGTAGCTGTTTTATAATCTTTCAATTCTAGCTTAGCTCTTGAGGCATCAATTACTTCAGTGGCATCTTTCACTTTTGTACTAGTAGGATGACCATCAATAAATTGTTGCATTAATTGAATGGTTCTAACAGTAGTGGTTTGATCTAATTCTGCTTTTGGTGAACGCTTAAAATAAGTATAAGCTCTTAAATAATCCACTTCTTCCGTTTTTGGACTATTGGGGAAATACTCTACAAAAGTTTTAAATAAATTTTCTGCATTCTCATAGTCCTTATCAAAGTAGTAGGAGTTCGCAAATTTTAAATATAATTCTTCATATCGAGGTGTTCCTTTCACAAAAGGCATTACTGATTCAAAGAGCTGCTGTGCGTTAGAATACTTTTTTTGTAAAAAATAACTCTCGGCCATTTTTACCTTATAATCATTATCCTTATTCTTTAAAATTTTCTGGAATTTTGAAGTACAAGACGACAAGGCCAAAACAAGACAAAAAGCAACAAATATTCTATTCATACAGGGATGCAAAATTAACTAATAATCCTCAATTTATGACTAAAATAGTCCAAATTGGGGGCTGTGGCGTTAAGATTATTATAAAAAAAGCCCCGGATAGCGTCGCTAAACGGGGCTATATCAATTACTTAGACAAGATTAAGCGTCTTTACCAGCAGCTTTATCGTCATCCATTTTAGCCTTGATCTCAGCTAAAGCACCTAGGTCACCTAAAGTAGATTTCTCCACTTTAGCCTGGATAGTTTTAACTGCTTTTTTAGTCTTCTCAGTTTCCACTTTCGCTTCTTTCTTAGCTACTTCTTTCTCTTCAGTAATAGCTTGCTCCCAAATTCTTGCATGGCTTACCACAATACGCTTTTCATTGCGATCAAATTCGATCACCATGAACTTCGCTGTTTCTTCCGCTTGAACTTGTTTGCCATCTTCTTTCGCTAAGTGACGATTCGGTGCAAAACCTTCAAGACCATGTGGCAATTGTACAATCGCACCTTTTTCATCCTTGCGGCTGATGGTACCATCATGAATTGATCCAATGGCAAAAGTTTGCTCTAATGCATTCCAAGGATCTTCTTCTAATTGCTTATGTCCTAATTGTAGTTTTCTATTTTCTTTGTCGATGTTCAAGATTTTGATATCGATAGACTCTCCCACTTTTACATACTCAGAAGGATGATTGAAACGCTTCAACCAACTTAAATCGCTGATGTGAATCATTCCACCAATGCCTGATTCTAATTCAATAAACACACCGTAAGGAGTGATATTTTTTACAAGCCCTTTGTGTTTGCTTTGTTCTGGGAATTTATTATCGATAGCGCTCCAAGGATCTTGAGACATTTGTTTAATACTCAAGCTCATCTTACGTGCATCTTTATCTAAGGTTACCACTTTCGCTTCATGCTCATCTCCTAATTTGAAGAATTCTTTTGCATTGATAGGTGTGTTCGCCCAAGTAATTTCAGATACGTGTACAAGACCTTCAACACCTGGTTGAATTTCTAAGAAAGCACCGTAGTCTTCAATGTTTACTACTTTACCTTTTATAACACTACCTTCTAATAATACTTGTGGTAATACATCCCAAGGGTGTGGAGTCAATTGTTTTAAACCTAAGCTGATACGTTTTTTGTCATCATCAAAGTCTAATACAACCACTTGAATTTTTTGATCTAATTTAACCACCTCACTTGGGTGAGAGATTCTACCCCAAGAGATATCAGTGATGTATAATAAACCATCTAATCCACCTAAGTCCATGAAGGCTCCGAAGTCTGTGATGTTTTTAACCACACCTTCTAATACTTGACCTTTCTCTAATTTGCTCATGATCTCTGCACGTTGTGCTTCGATATCGCTTTCAATTAAGGCTTTATGTGATACAACGGCATTCTTAATAGTTTCGTTAATCTTCACTACTTTAAATTCCATTGTCTTTCCTACGAATTGATCATAATCTGTAACGGGCTTCACATCAATTTGAGAACCTGGTAAGAAAGTTTCCATACCAAATACATCAACGATTAATCCACCTTTTGTTTTGCTAGTCACTAAACCAGTAACAACTTCACCAGTCTTGTGTACTTCCATAATTCTTTCCCAAGCACGGTAAATACGCGCAGACTTACGGCTTAAGTGAAGATTACCATCACGGTCTTCTTTTTCTACTACCATTACTTCAACTGTATCACCCGTCTTCACACCATTGGTGTCACGGAATTCATTTAATGAAACTAAGCCATCACTTTTAAAACCAATGTTTACAACAACATCTGTTTTAGTTAAAGCAACTACTAATCCATTCATGATTTCTCCATCAGAAATTTGTACGAAAGTGCCATCATACACTTTATCATACTTTACTCTTTCAGCTTCTGCATAATGACTTACGTTACGTTTGTCAACGCTCCAGTCAAAATCGTCATGGGCTGTAATAATTTGTTCAGGTGCTTTTGGTGTCGCAGTTGCTTCAACAGCTGTAGCGCCGTCGAATTCCTGTGCGTCTGCGTTTAGGTTTTTAATAAATAATCTCATATAAAATCCGGTGTTTTTGAACCGGACGGCAAAGGTAGGAAAAAACCAATAAAATAGCCTTAAAATGGGCTAAAAAGTACAAATTTTAATAGTTATAAGCTATTGATATTCAATAGTATTGATCTAGATAAATGAAAAAAGAACGGGAAACTATACAATAGGTAAAAAGGGTTAGTGCCGCTGCCCAATATGTTGGGCTGCAATCCAGCCAGAAGTCCAAGCATGTTGAAAGTTAAAACCACCCGTAATGCCATCTACATCCATCATTTCTCCGGCAAAATGTAGCCCTGGAATGAGTTTACTTTCCATGGTACTTGCCTCTATTTCATTTAATTCTACCCCACCACAAGTAACAAACTCTTCTTTAAAAGTTGTTTTTCCTTTGATAGGTAAAGTTGTTCTCACTAATTGTTGAATTAATATTTGTTGTTGAGCTGCTTTTAAATCGGCCCATTTAAGTGTAGTACTAATAGCTGCTGCCTGTAAAAAATAATGCCATAACCTATTAGGTAAATTAAATGGATTTTTTGAACCCATTTCTCTTTTACCAAAATCTAATCTGAAATTAATCCATTCCATTTTTAAACTTTGCTCGTTATAAGTGGGCACCCAATTAATAATAATATGGCCTTCATAATTCACTGCAGCCATTTCTCTTGCACACCATGCCGATAATTTAATGGCAGCAGGACCACTCATACCCCAATGTGTAATTAATAAAGGACCTTGTTCCATATGTTTATTTCCTGCCCATTGAATACTTGCATTGTCTACCGCCACGCCCATTAAATTGGTAATTGATTTGTCGCTGGTATTAAAAGTAAATAAAGAAGGAACGGGTTCTACAATGGTATGACCTAAACGCGTTAACCAATCAAAACTATTGGCTTTTACCATGCCGCCTGTTGCCATGCAAATAGCGTCGGCATTTAGTATTGTGTTGTTGGCAAGTGTAATAATAAATGCTGCATTAGTACGCTCATCTATATTTTGATTCTCCTGCACGATATTAACCACTTCATGGTTCAATAAAACTTGAATTTTATATTCTTTTACTTTGTTAAGCAAGCATTCTATAATGGTCTCAGAATTATTAGTAGTGGGAAACATTCTACCATCTTTTTCGGTGTGTAAGGTCACACCATTTTTTGCAAACCAGGCAATCGTATTTTTAGTAGCGAACTGATAAAAAGCTTTTTTTAAAAAACGAGCACCACGAGGGTATTTTTTTAAGAGTATTTCTATATCAGGACAGGCATGCGTTACATTGCAACGGCCACCCCCACTCACTTTAACCTTCGATAAAATTTTAGTTGATTTTTCTAGAATAGAAATATCCCAATCGGGATGCAATTCGGCAATTTGAATGGCTGAAAAAAATCCGGCTGCCCCACCCCCAATGACAACTATTTTTTTCTTTTCCATTCTTTATTTTTTATAAAAAACCTCGATTACTTAATAATAAGATGAATTCAAATTACTATTCGCTTTTTCTGCAGCTTCGATAATAGAAAAATCAGATAAGATAAGCGCTTCTTTATTCTTCACACAAACATCGTGCTCAAAATGAACAGATACTTTTCCGTCCTGTGTTCTCACTGTCCAGCCATCTTCTTCTGTAAATACTTTATGCGTACCTAAATTAATCATGGGCTCAATGGCGAGTACCAAGTTCTCTTTCATCTTAAGTCCTGTTCCTCTTTTACCATAATTAGGCACTTGCGGATCTTCGTGCAAACTCGTTCCCAATCCATGTCCCACTAATTCTCTTACCACTCCATAACCATGTAATTTTTCTGTATGCTCTTGAATAGCAAAACCAATATCTCCTACTCTATTATTCACAATGGCTTTTTCAATACCTTTGTATAAAGACTCTTTAGTCACTTTCACTAATTGCAATAATTCAGGGGCTACTTCTCCTAAAATAAAAGTGTAGGCATGGTCTCCATGCCAGCCATTTAATACCACGCCTAAATCAATGGAAACAATATCCCCTTCTTTTAAAGGCGTTTTATTCGGAAAGCCATGCACCACTACATCATTCACAGAAGCACAAATATGATGCGGATACCCATGGTAGTTATGAAAAGAAAGTGTTGCCTTATGGTCTTTTACAAATTGCATACAGAACTGATCTATGTCTAAAGTAGTCATGCCCGGTTTTAATTGAGTAGCCACTTGGGACAAGGTCTTGCTTACCAATAAGGCAGCCTCTTTCATTAATGCAACTTGCTCTTCAGTTTTTGTATAAACCATAATTCCTTTTATCTTATAAATAAACAAACCTGTCGTTTAAAAGACAGGTTCGTAAATATAAATATTTTAACTAGTACCTTTTAAACTATATAGGTGAATTCGTAATAGGCTGTCTTCCTTGAATACGTCCAGTATTCATTAATCCATCGTATTGACGCATTAATAAATGAGTTTCTATTTGTTGTAATGTATCTAAGACAACACCTACCATAATTAATAATGATGTTCCTCCAAAGAAAGTACTGAAACCTTGTGTCACACCTAATTTTTGTGCAAAGCCAGGTAAGATACCTACTAGAGCTAATAAGATAGCGCCTGGTAAAGTAATTTTATCCATCACAGCTCCAATATAATCGGTAGTAGGTTGGCCTGGTTTAACGCCTGGCACAAAACCATTATTACGCTTAAGGTCTTCAGAGATTTGTTTTGGATTAAAGATTAACGCAGTATATAAGAAGGTAAATCCAATAACCATAATAGAATAGATTAACATATACCATACATTACTATGGTCGTTAAATATTCTTACAATACCCTGTGCTGAATCGATATTCGTAAAGGAAACTAAAGTAGGTAAGAACATAATAGCTTGCGCAAATATGATTGGCATTACACCAGCACTATTTACTTTAACAGGTAAAAACTGACGTGCACCACCCACTTGAGAACCACCAATAATTTGCTTTGCATAAGTAACAGGTATTTTACGTACACCTTGTACTAGTAAAATTAAACCCATGACAACAGTTACTAAAATAGCAATCTCAATTAAAAATATTAATAAACCACCACCACCTTTTTGGCTTTTAGAACTGAATTCTAAAATAAGTGATTGCGGTAAACGTGCTAAGATACCCACCATGATAATAATAGATGTACCATTACCTAAACCTTTATCTTGTATTTTTTCACCTAACCACATTACAAATAAGGTACCTGCAGTTAAAGTAATAACAGTAGATAACCAGAAATAAGGTTTGAAGGCAGGAACAAGTGCATCTGCATATCCTGGACTATTTAAATAAGCAACATAAGCGCCCGCTTGAAAAGCAGTAACGATTACTGTTAAATAACGCGTCCATTGATTAATTTTATTACGACCGCTCTCTCCTTCCTTTTGAACTTTTTGTAATTGAGGAACCAAGATGGTCATTAACTGCATAAAGATTGAAGCAGAAATATAAGGCATGATACCTAATGCTAAAACAGATGCTTGCGAAAACGCACCACCTGCAAACATGTCAAAAATACCTAGTAAGCCATTGTTTGTACCAGATTTTTGAGCAGCTTCGATAGCCAAAGGATCAATACCTGGCAAAGTAATTTGCGCACCAATACGGTAGGTTAATACTAAAGCTAAAGTGACAAGAATTTTACTTCTTAAGTCAGTGATAGTCCAAATATTTTTAAAAGTATCAAGTAATTTTTTCATCAGTGTTTAATTATTGCCCAAAAGCACTTTTTAATAACGAAAAACAAATTGAATTGCCTTTCGAATATACATAAAAATTGTTAGATAATTTCAATGGTTCCGCCTGCTGCAACAATGGCTTCTTGCGCCTTCTTGCTAGCTGCGTTAACTCTGAAATTGATCTTTGTTTTCAATTCACCGTTTGCTAACACTTTAACCAAGTCGGTACGTGCTATCAAACTATTCATGTATAAGTTTTCTGGAGTAATTTCTTTGAAACCGTATTTCTCAATTAATTGGTCTAATTGACCTAGGTTAAATACGACGTAATCGATTCTGTTGATGTTCTTAAATCCACGCTTTGGAACTCTACGTTGGATAGGCATTTGACCACCTTCGTGTGCCATTTTGCTCTTGTAACCAGCACGAGACTGACCACCTTTATTACCTTTTGTAGAAGTACCACCTTTACCAGATGCTTCTCCTCTACCAATTCTAATTGCTTTGTGAACCGAACCTTCTGCAGGTTTTAAATTGTGTAATTTCATTTTTTTGATTTTTACTTTCGGGGTATCTCCCCTCGCTTATTTATAAATATTGAAGAAAGTAGCTTATGCTATTTCTTCCACTTTTACTAAGTGTAAAACTTTGTTCACCATACCCAAGATTTGTGGAGTTGCCTCAACTTCTTTAGTAGCGTTTAACTTTCTTAAACCCAATGCAATTAAAGTTTGCTTTTGACGCTCTGATCTGTCAATACCACTTTTTACTTGCGTAATTTTTATTTTTTTCATCATTGAATTATTTATAATCGTATTTAGAATTGGCTATTATTAAGCTTATCCGTTGAATACTTTTGATAATTTGATATTTCTTGTTTTTGCAACTTGAACTGGCTCACGTAATAAACCTAAAGCTTTGATGGTTGCTTTCACCACGTTATGTGGATTCGCAGAACCTAAACTCTTAGCTAAGATATCTGTGATACCTGCGCTCTCTAATACAGCACGCATGCTACCACCCGCAATTACACCGGCTCCGTGTGCAGCTGGCTTAATCATTACTTTAGCAGCACCTTCTTTAGCCAATTGCTCATGAGGAATTGTTCCGTGCATAATAGGCACTTTCACTAAGTTCTTTTTTGCATCTTCAATACCTTTTGTAATAGCTTCTTGAACTTCTTTGGCTTTTCCTAGACCTTGACCTACAACGCCATTTTCGTTACCTACTACTACTAAAGCTGAGAAGCTAAAAGTACGTCCACCCTTTGTTGTTTTAACTACACGGTTGATAGAAACTACTTTTTCTTTTAGTTC
>CALDSE010000065.1 GCA_937911175.1 uncultured Sediminibacterium sp. | reverse complement strand
GGGAAGTAGCGCAGTCCGGTAGCGTACCTGGTTTGGGACCAGGTGGTCGCAGGTTCGAATCCTGTCTTCCCGACCAAAAAAGAAAACATAAGCCTCAACGAAAGTTGGGGCTTTGTTATTTAACGAATGAACAAATCAAGTTTACTTGAATTTGTGAATGAGTTAAATAATATAAAGGCCACGAAGTGGACTTTTGTTTAGGCTAATGTTTTTATGCTTTTGCACTGAGGGTTTGCAGGATCACCGAACGAAGTGAGGTGATCCTGTTGGCTTACTTAAAATTCAATATCGCCCACTTCAACAAACTATTATTCTCTTTAGGCAGGTCTAATTTCTTTTTAATATTATACCTATGATTGCGAATTGTTTTTTCAGAAACAAATAATATTTCAGCTATTTCTTTACTCTTTTTTTGTTCAGCAATTAACTGAAGTACTCTGCTTTCAGTCGCTGTTAGTTTTTTATTCATTGTCATAGCTTATACCACTTGTTTTATGGTATAAACTTATCACATATAATATCATTTATGGTTAAAGTATTTTAACAAATGAGTATATGAATAGAAAATTTGTATAAATTTTGAAATACTTTCGAATTTTTTCTAAAATGTATTTAAACTATTTTAATATTGGTTTTAATACCTCAAACTTACCATCGATAGTTTTTACATCGTATGCTAAGCCTAGTATATGAGCCACTATTGGATAAATATTTACATTTTCAAAACCATCAATGGTTAATCCTTTTTTAAAGGCAGGGCCCCAGGCCATAAAGCTGGCGCGCATTTCAGGCATATGGTTATCAAAACCATGTTTACCTAAAGAGGCTTTACTTCTCGATAAATTAAAAACTTTTGGAAAATGAGGTACTACAATTAAATCACCTAATCTGTTAAATTTATCATCTGCTTTTTTATAATGCCAGTAGGCTGGAGTTTCATCTAATGTATACACAGTCACACTGGTATCTTTTTTGAGTGCATTATAAGTAGATTCTACTTTCGATTTATCCTTAGCATATAAATGAAGTTGTGTATCGCCCCAAGGCACTGTAAAATAGGCGGTATCAATACTAGAAGGTAGTGGTTTGGTATTTACATTATCTACTTTGGCCATGCCATGGTCTGAAACAAAAATATAATTAATAGGTAAGTTCAAACTTGCTAGCGATTCTTGTAATGCATTAATACTACTATCCACAAACTGCACCGATTTTTTTACGAGTATATCGTCTGGTCCATAAGTATGTGCGTCGTGGTCAACATCTGAGAAATAAAAGGTAATAAAGTGTGGACGCTTATCTTCAGGAAGGCTTAACCATTCCTTCACCGCTTTAATACGCGTGGCAATATCAATTTTTTCATTATAGATATAATGGTAGGTAGGTTTAATGCCTTGAATATCGGCTTCCGACCCTACCCAATAAAAACTAGCACTAATCATTTTTTGCTGCTCTGCTAAAACCCAAAGTGGGGTGCCGCCATACCATTTACCTTCTGCCACCATTTTCTTATTTCCCATATTGTAAAAAGCGCCTGTAGGAACATCGATATAACTATTATCTACTAGTCCATGATGCGCAGGGTATAATCCTGTTGCAATACTATAATGATTAGGAAAAGTAACCGAAGGATAAGAGGGTATCATGAATTTTCCACGAACGCCAGCTTTAGAAAGTGCTTGTAATTTTTTTGCTTCATATAATTCAGTAAAATCGGCTCTAAAGCCATCGGCTGAAATTAAAATTACATAGGGCTTGTTCATTTGTTCCGGACTATTCTTTCTACCACTAATAATTTGTTGATCAGTGATGCTACTATTAACTACTGGCGTACTTGTATGTGCATTATGCGCAGTATCCTGGGCGCTAACATTTAATAAAAAAAATAAGCTTACAATAAATAATAAACGTTTTAACATAATGATTAATTTAAAATGAGATAAGCCTTTCCTTCTTAGAATGGTTTTTTATTTAATTTTTCTCTTATAAAAATACTAATGGGTAATGTAAGAAGGGCTACAACAATTCCACCCGCAAGGTCTAAGGGAAAATGTTGTGCTAAATATACACGGGAATAACTGCATGCCAGAGCATAAAATAAAAAGATAACAAAAACATATTTGTTTGGAAATAGATAGGTAGTCAATAAAAATAGTGTAAAGGCAGTTGCGGTATGACCTGAAGGAAAGCTATTAAATGTGTGAATTTCAACGCCGGGTACTCTGTGTATTTGAGTAGCATCTAATCCACTTGCCATAGGGCGCATGGCGGTATTAAAAATATAATTTTTAGCGAATTGTGTGAGTAGGGTAGATACCAAGAAGTTCATTAAAATAAAAGCGGTATCCTTTTTATACAAACCCACTAGTACAATAAAATAGGGGATCCAAAACCAGCCCTCAGCCAAATAGCTGCTGTATTCAAAAACCTTATCTGCCACTAGTCCTAGGTTCGCATTTAAATAAAGAAATGCCTCATTCTTGCCCCAAAGCATACTCATTGAAAACAAACTAGCAGCGAGGCTAATGCTTAAAACAACAGCGATTATAAAGTGCTTTTTTTGCAAGAATCTGGTTTTTGCAAAATTACTAAATGTTTATTCTTTGTTCTAAACAAATTATTTAAAAGGTTGTTATAACTTTAACCCCTTAGATGAGCCAAATTAAAGAATATATTACCGTAGTCGGTGCCCGAGAGCACAACCTCAAAAATTTTGATATTACCATTCCTAAAAACCAGTTAGTGGTGTTTACGGGGGTGAGCGGCAGCGGTAAGTCCTCCTTGGCTTTTGATACCCTTTATAATGAGGGTCAGCGACGCTATATGGAAAGCTTTAGCGCTTATGCTAGGCAGTTTATGGGTGAAATGGAGCGTCCCGATGTAGACCAAATTACAGGGCTTTCCCCGGTGATTGCCATTGAGCAAAAAACCACTAATAAAAACCCAAGGTCGACAGTGGGTACCGTTACAGAATTATATGATTTTTTAAGATTATTATATGCGCGCATAGGCAAGGCCTATAGTTATAATACGGGCAAGCCCATGGTGAAATTTTCTGAGGCAGAAATTATTCAAAATATTTTCACTCAGTTTAAAGACAAGAAAATTAATTTACTAGCACCTGTGGTGCGTGGAAGAAAAGGGCATTACCGAGAATTATTTGAAGAAATTAGAAAGAAAGGATTTGTGAAGGCGAGGGTAGATGGAGAGATTATTGAGCTTAGACCCAAATACCAAGTAGACCGTTATAAAATTCATGATATTGAAATTGTAATTGACCGTATTCCCGTGACGGATGCGATGAAAACAAGATTAGGAGAAAGTGTTTCCCAATGTTTAAAAATGGGCAAGGACTTACTCTTTGTTTTAGAAGAAGGTAAAACCAAATTGGTTCAATACTCTAAACAACTAATGTGTGAGACCACGGGTTTAAGTTATGAAGAACCTTCACCCAATAGTTTTTCATTTAACTCTCCTTATGGAGCTTGTTCTAATTGTAAAGGTTTAGGGAATGTGTATGCCATTGATATGAGTTTGCTTTTGCAAGACCCTAGTTTAAGTATTAATGAAGGAGCCATTAACCCATTGGGAGAAACAAGAGAGGCTAGTGTATTTAATCAAGTAAAATTATTCGCTAGAAAACATAAAATTAATTTAGACAAAGCCATTCAAGATTTATCTAAAGAGCATTTGAATTTAATTTTATTTGGAGATAAAAATATTTCTTCCAGTTTGGACATGGATTTGAACGACGAGAATATTCCTAACGAATATACAGGTAGCTATGAAGGGATTGTGCCCATGATGAAAAGATGGTTTACTTCTTCTCAAAGCACCGACCAGTTAAAAGCTTGGGTAGAAGGCTATATGGAGCTTAATACTTGTCCTACTTGTGAGGGAGCTAGGTTGAGAAAAGAAAGTTTATGGTTTAAAGTGAATGATAAAAATATTGCTGCTTTAAATGATATGCATTTAGATGCTTTGCAGGACTGGTTTAAAAAAATACCTACCAAGCTAGATAAAAAAGATACGCAGATTGCTGCAGGTATATTAAAAGAAATTGACGACCGTATTTCATTTTTAATGAATGTGGGTTTATCGTATTTGTCTTTAAGCAGGCCTTCTAAATCCCTTAGTGGTGGAGAGTCTCAAAGAATTCGCTTGGCCACCCAAATTGGCTCGCAACTACAAGGCATTACCTATATATTAGACGAACCTTCTATTGGACTGCACCAGCGCGATAACCAACGCTTAATTACGGCCCTTAAACAATTACGCGATATTGGTAATACTGTTTTAGTAGTGGAGCATGATAAAGATATTATGATGGCTGCCGATTACTTAGTAGACATTGGTCCTAAAGCGGGTATTCACGGAGGCCATATAGTAGCGCAGGGTACACCAAAGGAAATTATTAAATTAAAATCGGATACCGCACTTTTTTTAGCAGGTAAAAAGAAAATTGAAATACCTACCGAGAGAAGAAAGGGTAATGGTTTACACATACAAATTAAAGGCGCCACGGGCAATACTTTACAAAAAGTAAACTGCAGTTTTCCTTTAGGCACATTTACGGTAGTGACGGGAGTGAGTGGAAGTGGAAAGTCTACTTTAATTAATGAAACTTTATATCCCATACTTTCTCAGTTTTGTTATAATAGTAAAACCAAACCTATGCCATTTGTAAAAGTGGAAGGTATTGAGCAAATAGATAAAGTAATTGAGATAGACCAGTCACCCATTGGAAGAACCCCTCGTAGCAACCCTGCCACTTACTGTGGTTTCTTTACCGATATCAGGACCTTGTTTGCTTCTGTGCCTGAAGCAAAAATTAGAGGTTATCTGGCAGGTCGTTTTTCTTTCAATGTAAAAAGTGGTCGTTGTGAAGTATGCGAAGGCGGTGGAATGCGTGTAATTGAAATGAATTTTTTACCCGATGTATATGTGCACTGTGAAAAATGTGGAGGCAAAAGATATAATAGAGAAACTTTAGAAATCAGGTATAAAGGAAAGTCAATTAGTGATGTACTCAATATGACTGTTGAAGAAGCTTGTGAATTTTTTCAAGCCGTGCCTTTTATTTATAGAAAATTAAAAGTACTATTAGAAGTAGGGCTGGGCTATATTACTTTAGGACAGTCGGCTGTAACATTAAGTGGAGGAGAAGCACAACGCGTTAAATTAGCCACTGAGCTTGGTAAAAAAGATACCGGCAAAACATTTTATATTTTAGATGAACCAACAACAGGACTCCATTTTCAAGACATTCAATTATTAATTGGTGTATTAAACCGTTTAGTAGACAGAGGCAATACCGTTTTAGTGATTGAGCATAATATGGATGTCATTAAAGTAGCCGATCATATTATTGACCTAGGTCCAGAAGGGGGCAATGGTGGAGGACTTATTCAATTTACAGGCACACCTGAGGAAATGATTAAAAAGTCAAATACACATACTGCTAAGTT
>CALDSE010000064.1 GCA_937911175.1 uncultured Sediminibacterium sp. | reverse complement strand
AAAATCCAGTATGCAAACAAATTGTGTGAGGCATACTGCACTAGTAAAAGATGAAATAAAAACAGTTGCAGTTTGTGGTGGAAGTGGTAGTTTTTTACTTCAGAATGCAATAGAGACAAAAGTAGATATTTTTATTACTGCAGATTTTAAATATCATGAGTTCTTTGATGCTGAAAATCATATAATTATAGCAGATATTGGGCACTATGAAAGCGAGCAATTCACAAAGGAATTGATTTATGATTTGCTTACCAAAAATTTTACTAAATTTGCCGTCCGATTATCAAAAGTGAATACTAATCCGATAAAGTACCTATAATGGCAAAAACGACAAAAAAAACTACTGCTTCAGTAGAGGATAAATTAAAAGCATTACACCAACTTCAAGTTATTGATACTAAAGTTGATAAAATTAGAATTATCAGAGGTGAATTGCCTTTAGAAATTGAAGATTTAGAAGATGTAATTGTTGGTTTAAATTCAAGATTAGAGAAATTTAATGAGGATTTAGCAACTTCTACAGATGCAATTGTTGCCAATAAGAATTCGGTTGCTTTAGCTACTGATGCAATTAAAAAGTACGAAAAACAATTAGAAAACATTAAGAATAATCGTGAGTTTACTTCTTTAACTAAAGAGGTTGAGTACCAAAACTTAGAAATTCAGATTGCTGAAAAGAAGAAAATTCAGAATGAAGCAAATGTTTTACATAAAACAGAAATTATTAATGCTTGTAAGGAGCAAATTTCTGAAAAAGATGCAGAATTAAAAATTAAGCAAAGTGAGCTTGACGAGATTGTAAAAGAAACTGAGAAAGAAGAAAAAGCGTTAATGGCTGATTCTGCTAAAGCTGAGAAAGTTATTGATGATAGATTACTAGGAGCTTACAAAAGAATTAGATCAAAAGTAGCAAACGGTATGGCTGTTGTTTCTGTTGATAGAAATGCTTGTGGAGGTTGTTTTGCAACTATTCCACCTCAAAGAGAATTGGACATTCAAATGCATAAAAAAGTAATTGCTTGTGAGCATTGCGGTAGAATTATGATTGATGCTAATATTTTTGATGAGCAAGAATTACAAAGAATAAAAACATATTAATTGAGGCTTAATCTCGTGCAAACAAGAACGGAGTTTAAAAAAATGTATTTTTTAGGTTTGACAGCGTAAAAAAGAAACAGCTTGAAAACAAACTAAATTTACTTTTAGCTAAAACCAATTTTATTTTTTTTAAGCAGTTCTAAGTTCTTGAAGGGTTATTATGACTATGAATTTACTTAAAACATGCAATAATATTGAAATAGTTATTCTTATGTTTCAAACATTGTCTATTTTTAGCAAAACAACCAACTATGGAAGATCAAAATTTCAAAAACCATGCTAAAATGGTTCCAGGATTCCACTATCTAACACTACCTGCTATTCTAATTTTTCTAATAGCCTCTGTGAACTATTTTATTCAAAGCTCAGCGGAAAACAAGTATTTAGGTGCTTGCTTATGTCTACTTTCTGTTATTGTATTTTTATTAGCATGGTATGCACGTGGCTTTGCTTTAAAAGCACAGGACAGAGCTATTCGTGCTGAAGAAAATTTTAGGTATTATTTAGCCACTGGAAAAGTATTTCCAAAAGAATTACGCATGGGCCAAATTATAGCTTTACGTTTTGCGAGCGATGATGAATTCGTAGCCTTAACAGCAAAAGCTATTGCAGAAAACCTTACCAATAAACAAATCAAAGAATTGATCAAAAATTGGAAAGCCGATAACAACAGAGCTTAATGCGCTAAGTATAGTTTAGAACTTACTGTTACCTTCCTACTGCCGGTATCACAGGTAAACTTTCGTTGCCCGTTTCATTCACAGCTTGTACTGCAAAGAAATAATTATCCTTGCTATAAGGAAGTCTCATCTCTAAACTTTCTGTGTATACTTTCTTTTGCCATACCGGGCTAGTAGTTTCTCTTATTAATATATAGTACCCTTTTACGGTCCCTGTTTTAGGTGCCTTCCAATACAAGTAAGTTGAATTGGTTAATTTTTTAACATCTATTTTAACTTCATCCGGAACAGCAGGCGCCTTGGCTAAATTGGCCAGGTTGGCTAAATTCATGCTGGTATTCTTTCTGAGGTATTCAAAATCGATATGCTCTATCACATCTCCATAATTTATTCCATTCTCTACTCTTATATCTTGATGTTGACGCGTATAGTTTTCATTCATCTCTGTAATTCTTACTGCAGCAAAACCATTTTCTACAAAAGCAGTATGATCACCTCCTCTTAAAAAACGGTCATTACGATAAATCATCATTACTTCTAAGTTCTCTACATAACGCTCTCCTACTTCTTTCACATAGCGAGCCAATTGTCTTGACCTACCATCATTTTCTAACCCAAGATTACGAATTTGCATAGCTACTCTTCCAGTATCAGTTACCGATAAGCCTTCACTAAAAATACGAATGCGGGTATTGTCAACAATATTAGTTTCATTACTATTATTAGAGCCCATTATATCATTATTCAATACTGCTTCAATTTTCCAATTTTCTTTTTTGGCTTTATTAGCCATAAAATAAGCACCCAATAAACCTTGCTCTTCCCCACTCACTGTTACAAAAATAAGGGTAGCAGGAAAACTATGTTTACTCATTACTCTTGCGCATTCCATTACAGCCACTGTTCCGCTTCCATCGTCATTCGCACCTGGTGAATCGCCCACGCTGTCCATATCATTGGAACGTCTGCTATCTAAATGTCCACTAATTACAAAAATTCTTTTATCGTTAGGGTCGGTGCCTTTTAAAGTAGCCACTACATTGCCTAAAATAATAGGTCTATTCACCCTTCTTTTATCGGCGTTATAGGTTATGGTGTCTATAAAAGCAGACAACCTTCCATTACTTGACTTAGCATATTCATTAAACCTACTTAATATCCAAGCTCTTGCAGCACCAATACCTTTAGTTGAACTACTTTGATTACTCAGTGTTGCTCTTGTACCAAAAGAAACAAGCTTATTTAAATTCTGCGCTAAGCTATCTACACTTATTTCTTTCACCATTGCGTCTATCTCGGCATCTTTTTTAATGATTTGCTGAGAAAATGAATTCACTACCGCTCCCATTAAGAAAAGCGATAAAAAAATAATTTTATTCTTCATGTATAAATATTTAATAGAGTTAACTCTTCTAAGAAACTATGTTTAATTATTCTTCGCATCTAAAATGACAGGCGTTTTTCCACCACCCATAATAATTACTTTAGCATTGGGTGAAGTAATTAAGCCCTTCATTATTTGTATTTGCTCATACTGTAATTGCTTATCGCCTAAGCCTGAACTAATAATTTTTTGATAATCGGCAATACCTTGGGCCTCCACTCTTTTACGCTCTGCTTCTTGCTTTTCTTTTTGTAAAACGAACTGCATTTTTTGTGCATCTTGCTCGGCCTTAATTTTATCTTCAATAGACGCTTTCACCGTAGCAGGTAAAACAATATTACGCACTAATAATTGCTCAAGTACCAAACCACGAATTTTTAAATTTTCTTCGATTGTTTTAAAAATTCTACTTTGAAACTCATCTCTTTTTAAAGAATATAAATCAACGGCTGTATAATAAACCGCATTGTCTCTAATTTTAGTTCTAGTTATAGGGCGAACAATTACATTTTTAAAGTCATAGCCTATTTCTCTTATAATTTTGGGTGCTTCAGAAGATTGCACTCTATATAATACAGTTAAGTCAATGACTACTTCTAAACCATCGGCTGTTAAAACGCGAATGGCATCATCTCCCGCCATTTCACCTTCAGTATGCACTCCGCTCATGGTATAATTTTGCGTTCTTACATCTATGGTATTAACAGACATCAAAGGATTCACAAAGTTTAAACCGCTGGTAATAACTTCATCTTGTACTTTTCCAAATAAGGACTGTACTCCAATTTCTCCAGCATCAATTTGCTTAATACAAGAAGTTAATACACCAATAGCAATAACTACTATACCAATGGTACGAATACTACCCTTACCAAGATAAGCAGGTAAATTAAAATTTTCAAGAGCGCCCGCTGCAAAAAATAGTGCAACTCCAATTAAAATAAATAACATACAATTAAATTTAATTAGGCGCTGAAATAGCGTCTAAGGATTGACAATTTTGTCTACCTAAAATTACAATATTTAGCTTTGCCGTTGTTAAAAAGATTACTAGAATATGGTCTAATTTGAATAAATTAGCATTCTAATCAAATTTTCAAACCATTCATCCTATAAAAAATATGAAAAAAATTAGCCTGTATTTTGCCTTTCTTGTATCGGCTTCTAGCCTATCTCTAATGGCGCAGACCAAACCCGCTTGGAATAGCATTTTTGCAAGCATTAATAAAGAAGTGCAAGAAAATTCAAATGCTTATAACTCACTTAAAATTTCCTCAGAAACTATTGGCCACCGTCTGACTGGTTCTGAGAATGGTAAGAAAGCTGAGCAATTTGCTTTTGACTTATTAAAGTCTTATGGCTTTACTAATTTACGTTTTCAACCTTTTGAAGTAGAAAGCTGGAGCCGTGGAACATTAGAGGTAACTATTGGGGGTGATATGAATAATTTGAAAACCATTAAATCGGTTTCTTTAGCGCATTCTCCCGTGAAAGTAGATCTTGCCCTTGAAGTAGTAGACATGGGCAATGGTGTAGAAGAAGATTATGCAGCCAACCCCAATAAAGTAAAGGATAAAATTGCTTTAGTGTACTTAGGTGTTTTGCCTGGTTCAAAAGCAGGCACTCCAGGTTTACACCGTTCGGAAAAAACAGCTATTGCTACTAAATATGGTGCAAAGGGAATTATAGTTATTAATACACCTCCTAATGGAGTGCTTCTTACAGGTACTGCTTCTGTTACCGGAAAACTCATTCCTATTCCAGCTGTTTGTGTAGGTAAAGAAGATGGCCTACTTTTAAAAGAACAATTAGCAACAGGTAAATTATATAGTCATATTAAAATGACCAACTTTTCTGGAATGATTAAAGCGCGCAATGTAGTAGCTACTTTAAAAGGCAAAACATTGCCGAATGAAAAAATTGTGATTGGCGGCCACTTAGATAGTTGGGATTTAGCAACTGGCGCTATCGACAATGGCATTGGTTCTTTTTCTGTTTTAGATATGGCTAGAACATTTAAAAAATTAAACCTAGCTCCTGCACGTACTATTGACTTTGTAATGTTTATGGGAGAAGAAGAAGGTTTATTAGGATCAAGGGCCTATGTAGATGATGCGATTAAAAATAAAACCATTGATCAAATTAGATACATGCTAAATTATGATATGAGTAATGATATCAAAGGTTATTCCACTAGTGCAGAAGATAGCAAAGAATTATTTACAGGCATTGGCGCTATTGCAAAATCCATTGACAATTCCTTCACTAATTTATTTAGAGCAGGTGCGGGACTGCATAGCGATCACCAACCCTTTATGTTACAAGGCGTTCCTACTGGCGGCGGCGCTGGCGGCGGGCTTCCAAAAAATGCAGGACCTTGTTACCATGCCGATTGTGATGTATTTAGTTTAGTGGAAGAACAAGGCATGAAAAACACAGTGCGTTTTGGATCGATGTTATTATATGGTGTTGCAGATGCAGCAGAAATAAAATCAAAACATTTTACAGATGCTGAAACAAAAGCATTCTTAATTAAAAATAATTTAAAAGAGCCATTAGAAATTGCAGGCGAATGGCGCTGGAAAGATTAAAATAAAAAAAGGTCTCGAATATTCGGGACCTTTTTTTTGTAGTTTATTTTGCGAGTTGGTAATTTATTATGAACTACGCTGGTTTTATTTCATATAAATAGTCTTACCGGTTTTTGCCGATTGTATAGCGGCTTCTAATATGCGATTCACCATCACATTATTCTCTGTAGAATATAAACCATAAGGTTCTATTTTCTCCTTCCCTCTAAGTACCGCATGTAAATAAGAGAAGGGGTCGGTGAATACATGTATATCTTTTTCAGTAACTGTTTTTTCTGTTTCAGGCGCGGCTTCTTTATTTCTTAATCTCATCTTTTTGGCATTCACAGCAATAATATAAGCAGAGTCGCCATAGACTTCCATATCCTTTCTTGCAAAAGTCCATGCCCATGAAGGCTGAATGATGGCCTGTGTTTTAGCATAGTTCACTATTATAGTAGCATTATCATCTACCTTAGGATAAATAGATGGCTTGAACTGATTCATCACTGCTGTAACTGAAATAGGCATTTCCCCCTGCATTAAATAAGTCATTAAATTAGCACCATAACATCCGAAGTCTACAATAGAACCTCCCCCATTTTCAATAGGATCAGTTAACCAATTAAAAAACTCTGGACTCACCCCAATTTCTTTAGGGCCTTGATGTCCATGATGAAAAACAACTTTTCTTATTTGTCCCACATAGCTTTCTTCTTTGATAAGTCTGAAGGTTTCAAAAGTAGAAGGATACCATGAAGTCTCGTAATTGGTAAGTAGCATTACATTATTCTTTTTCGCTATTGCTTCCATAGCCAAGGCTTCTTTTAAATTAGAAGCAAGTGGTTTTTCCACCATAATATGTATGCCTCTTGGCGCAGCTGCTTGGGCTACCATTAAATGTTCATGAATAGAACCGAATGCGACAACCGCTTCTGGTTTTGTTTTATCAAGGGCTGTTTCTAAGTTGCTATAAAATAAATCTTTACTTAAATTAAATTTTAGTGCATTTTTTTCAGCTATGGCTTTATTGGGTTCGTAAATACCTACAATTTCAATGACATCGGTTTTGGCTTTATTTAAAATCCAAGATACATGGCCATGCGTTATTCCTGCCACCACTACTCTCACTGCACCAGTTTTACCTGTTTGTGCCTCCAAGTTAATTGTTATACAAAACAAACTAACTAGGCTTAGAAAAAACAAAGACTTTATTTTCATAATTTTTAATTTAAGTATGGACGAAACGCTTATTTCATTAATGAATTTAATGCTTTTCACATTAATAACCCCCGCTTTTATTTAAATAAGCACTGAACTGGATATCAAAAAAGAGGGCCCCATAGAAATGGGGCCCGATTAACGATTGCTTGCTTAAAACCAATAAACCTGAACTATTAAAATTTATACACAGCAGCTATTAAGAAATTGCTTGCATACTGATTTAAATTATTGTTGCTATTAAAGAAAATTTTGTCTTTCGCGTTATCAAATCTTATTTCTGGAATAAGAGTTAGCTTAGAGAAATGAATATTCGCAGATAAGGTATTTTGAAAAATAGAAGTACCCACGCCCACAGCGTTTTTAGTATCATTAAAATATTCTGATCTTAAAGTGAAACCAAATTTAGAAGAAGGGTCATAGTTTACATATACTGCATTGCTTGTCCAATTGCTTCCACTAATATTAGCAATAGTGCCATCATAATTAATACCCAGTTGGCTACTAAGTACTCCATTCAATACTAAATCAAATTGAGATTTATCTTTACCCCCTTGATAATTCAAAAAAGCTTTTAATTGATCGTCCTTGGAGCTAGTACTGAACTGAGCAATAAGCATTTTATCGGGTGAAGATGAACTCACAAAGTCGGTAGGTTGTGCAAAACCTATCATCATGGCCGACTTCCCCCCTAAAGCAATATCTGCTCTAATACCTGTATGAAAAAAGGGGCCATAAGAAAATGCATAACTCATACTATAGTTTCTATTTGAATATGCATCTAATAATTCATAGCCAATATGTGTCGCCCATTTACCAACTGTAATTTTTAGTCCATTCATTGGAGCATAACTTATATAGGCTTGTTTAATAGCTTGCGCTACTCCATTATCATTATAAGAAAATTCTTGAGCTCTTTTACCTAAACCTAAATCGAGCGTACCTGCAAAATTTCCTTTGTTATGATCTAGCTTAATAGAAGCCATACCTAATTGTAATGATTGATTAGAATTAGTGAAGCTTGTTTTATTATTGGTAGACTGTTTTGAAAAATCACTCTTAAAATACCCATCAAAATAAATAGTATAACTACTGCTTGCCTCCGCTGCCTTGGCACTAGTATCTGTTTGAGCCTTAGAAATATGGCTAAGAAGTAGAAAAACGGGTAAGAGGATCTTTGATGTCATGATTTTAGGGGGGTTTATTTAATATATTATATTTAATTATATATATTGTATAATATGCTAAATTATATATTTTTTGATATTATTTTATAATTATAAATACATATTTATAATTATAATGTGAATAAGCGAATATAAAAAGGCTGTATCCCTAATTTCTAGAACAGAAATTACACAAATTAAAAAAAATAATACTATTAAGGAAGCATGGTGGCAAATAGCGGGTCCAAGCTATTCTGCACTTCATAATAACCTTGCTTATACCACTTAATACGGGCTACCAAGGCTAATATTTGTCTTTGAATAAGGGCCTTGTTTTTTTCAATGGCTTTTAAGCTTTGCTTTTCTTCGTTATTGGCAAAACCGTTCAGCGCAGTCCAATAATCATAATTTTGATATTGCTTTAAAAAATCAGAAGGCGTTGCTATAGCATTCATAGCAGCTTTATTTTTCAAGTACCACTGAAACACAAAATCATTCAATAAACTTTGTTTCCATAATATAGTAAAGCTTGTATCTATGAATACATTTTTTTCACTTACCCATTTATCCGGATAAATTCCTCCCCCACCATATACTATATGCCCTTTAGGGGTCTTGTACTTTTCTCCTTTATAACTTGAATCTTGCATACCCATCGCATCCTCATGCATTCTTGATATAAAATCATCCTCATAAGCCTGCTTTCCTTTTTCATAAGGGCGTTGAATATTTCTGCCTAGTGGCGTAAAATATTTTGCAGTGGTTAAACGAAGCGCCCCACCATTGGATAAATTATATTGTTGTTGCACAAGACCTTTTCCATAAGAACGCTGACCCACAATAGTGGCACGGTCCCAATCTTGTAAAGCACCTGCCAATACTTCGCTGGCCGATGCAGAAGTTTCATCCATTAAAATTGTTAAGGGGCCTTCTTCAAAAAGGCCTTCTCTTTTACTAAAATAATCTACCCTAGGAGAATTGGCTCCTTCTGTATATACAATTAATTTATTACCACTCAATAATTCATCCGCAATGGCCACTGCTTCTGAAAGTAGTCCACCTCCATTACCTCTTAAATCAATCACCAATGATTTAATACCTTTTTGTACCAAAGTATCTAAAGCCTGCATGAAGGATTCATAGGTTCTATCTGCAAATTTGTCAATTCTAATATAGCCCATTGTGGGGTTGATTAAATAAAATGCATCTACTGAAGAAACAGGTACATTGTCTCTTGGAATGGTTATGGAAATTTGTTTTCCCTCTCTAGCTATTAATAATTTAACCTTGGTATTAGAAGGACCTTTGATTTTTTTTCTAATATCATCTGATTCCCATTTTTTGCCCGATAATTGAATGCTATCATCTGCTTTTAACAAAATATCTCCAATTTGCATTCCAGCTTTAGCAGCAGGCCCCTCTTTTATAACATAAGAAACAAAGATGCTATCTCTGAACTGCATAAATTCAATACCAATACCTTTAAAATTGGGTTGCAATTGTTCATTCACTTCAACTAAATCTGAAGGAGGTATATACACAGAGTGCGGGTCTAACTGCGCTAAATAATAATTAGCCAAACGATTACTAGCACTATCCGTATCTAATTTGTCGACATACTTAGATTGAATTAACTGCAAGATTTCTTGCATAGGATCTTTCGTTGTTGAACTAAAAACATTTAAGGGTAAACTTCCTTTAAAAAACACCCCTATTACCACACCCATTATTACCAAAAAGGCATAAAAAAGCGGGGTGGACCAATTTGATTTATTATTTTCTTGCATGCTAGTTTTATTCGGGCTAAAATTACACTAAAAAGGCTATTTTCACACACAAGATTATTACCTATGGCTAAGAATTATATTATTGCAGATAGCGGCGCTACCAAATGCCAGTGGACGATGGTGAGTTCGAATAAGAAAACAACCTTTGCTACTGTGGGCATTAGCCCCTATTTTCTAAGCACTGCTCAAATTCAAGCACTAGTAGAAAAAACTTTTAAAAATAAAATTAAATTAGACAGCGTTAATGCAGTTTATTTTTATGGTACGGGCTTAAGCAATCCTCAAAATGTTACACAATTAAAAAAAGCATTGAAAGCTGTTTTTACTAAAGCTTCATTTGATATACAAACCGATTTAGTAGCTGCTGCAAGGGCTACTTGTCAAAATAAAAAAGGGGTTGCCTGCATTTTAGGCACTGGTTCCAATACAGGTTTTTATAATGGTAAAAAAATTACGAAAAATAGTCCTGGCCTTGGTTATGTATTAGGAGATGAAGGCAGTGGCGCTTATTTAGGAAAAAAAGTAATTCAATATTATTTGTATAAAACCTATGACGAAGATTTGATGTCCAGGTTTGAAAAGAAATTTGCTACTTCTAAGGATGAGATATTAAACAATGTATACAAAGAAGCGACCCCTAACAGATACCTTGCCAAGTTCACCGAATTCTTAGTAGAGAACAGAGGACATTACATGATTGAAAATATTATTGAAGACGGCTTGAACGATTTTTTCTACGCCCATATTAATAAAATGAATGAAGCCTGGTTATACCCTATTCATTTTGTAGGCAGTGTGGCCTTTGGCTTTAAGGATATTATTAAGCAACTAGCCTTAAGCTACGAAATTGAATTAGGTAGTATTATTAAATCTCCGATGCAAGGGCTTATCACCTATCATCAAAAAAATAAATAGCTTTTTAATTTTAGCTGGCTAATTGTATGCATGATATAGAACCTCATTATCATTGGCGCCATTTATACATGGCAGAAGAAGATCCAAGATCTATTTTTTTTGGGCGTACTTACAGTGAGTTTGAATTTTCTCAAGCCGTGTATAATTATTATATACATCCACAGTGGGATGAGTTCGGCAGCAAAACTTTATACCTGAAAATTCTTTTTGCAGACTATGATGCAAAATTTGCCATCATTGAAATGATTGGCGAGTGGAACGATGCCATTGAGAACGATATTATGGAATTAAAAAGAGAAGTCTTAGATAAATTAATGGAAGAAGGTATTTATAAATTTATTATGATTGCCGAAAGCGTTTTTAATTTTCATAGTGGCGACAAAGATTATTATGAAGAATTATACGATGAAGTAGCAGACGAGAATGGCTGGGCCGTTTTAATTAATTTTCACCAAGGTGCCCAACACGATTTTTTACTCAGAAAATTAAACCGCTACATTGAACTAATGGAAATACCAGCTTGGAGAACATTTAAGCCCGAAGACTTTTTTCAACTCATTGATGATAAGATTTCCCAAAGATTATTATAGGATTATAATAGAATGATGCTAAGAAGGCATTATTGTAGTAAAAGCAATTATCGAAAAGGATAATTATTATAGTAGACAATTATAATATAATATTTTAATATATTAAGTCTTCATAGGCGCCCTGCAACTCATTATACGCATGATTGTCCTTGGCTAATTTAGCCGCCGCCATTCCTTTTTCATACCAGTCAATCGCCTTTTCTTGCTGGCCCATTCGCTCTAGGCATTTAGCAAAATGATAGTAGGATCCAATATAATCGGGGGAATCTGTAAGTACGGCTAGCAGTAAATCATGGGCCTTGGAGTCCTCCCCTAATTTAATATATTCCATGGCCAAGGCATGTCTTAAAAAGTTATCCTTAGGCTGTTGATTTAAAAACTCAATAATTCTTTCGATTCGTTGCATCTTGGCTTATATTTGCATTAGTTGCATAAACAACTAACAATTTATCAAAATTAGCGATCATGAAAATCTTAGTTTGTATTAGTAAAACACCCGACACGACTGCTAAAATTGCCTTCACCGAAGGTAATACAAAGTTCGATGAAAATGGAGTGCAGTGGATTATCAACCCTTTTGACGAATGGTATGCCTTAGTAAAAGCCATTGAGTTAAAAGAGAAAGACCCAAGCGCTATTATTCATTTAGTAACAGTGGGCACTGCAGATGCAGAACCTATTATCAGAAAAGCATTGGCATTAGGCGGAGATGAAGCCATTAGAATAAATAGTAATAGCAACGATTCTTTTTATGTAGCCAAACAAATTGCTACTATTGCGAAAGAAGGTAGTTATGATATTATTTTTACCGGTAAAGAAACCATTGATTATAATAGCGCTTCCATTGGATCGATGTTATCGGCAATTTTAGATTTGCCTCTTGTATCCCTAGCCAACCAATTGGATTTAAATGGAAATACAGCAACTGTGAGAAGAGAAATTGAAGGCGGAGAAGAAACCTGCGAAGTAAATTTACCTGTTGTGATAAGTTGTCAAAAAGGAATGGCCGAACAAAGAATTCCAAATATGAGAGGTATTATGGCAGCCCGCAGTAAACCATTGAAAGTGCTGGAGCCTATTGAAGCTAGCGCCACTACAAGTATCAAAAAATTTGATATTCCAGTAGCAAAGTCGGGCGTGAAATTAGTAGACCCTGCGAATATGGATGAATTAGTTCGACTCTTAAAAGAAGAAGCAAAAGTTATTTAAAGCATTAAAAAATATTTTATGGTACTAGTATATATAGATCAAGCCGATCAACAAATTAAAAAGTCTTCCTTAGAAGCCATGTCTTATGGCGCAGCCCTTGCAAAACAATTAGGCTGTGATGTTGCTGCCTTGGTTTTAGGCACGGTGCAAGATAATTTAGCAGAGCTCGGAAAAAGTGGTGCGCAAAAAGTGTATCATCTTAAAAATGAAACTTTGAATAGTTTAGATGTAAAATTACATTCTACTTTAATTGCCAATGCTGCTAAAAATGTGAACGCCACTGTAGTTGTTTTTGCAAATAATATAAATGGTAAGGCCATTGCGCCTGCAGTTTCTGTAAAATTGGAAGCGGGACTAGTAACCGGCGCCTCCAGTTTACCTAATACTGAAAATGGTTTTGTAGTTACTAAAACAGTTTTTTCTGGTAAAGCCTTTGCCTCTATTCAAATTGAAACGCCTATTAAAGTCATTGCTATAAATCAAAATAGTTTTGGAGTAGTGGCTTATGACACTAGCGCCACTGTAGAAGAATTAAATATTCCAATACCTACCGCTTCAATTAAAATAACTAAACTAGAAAAAGTGGAAGGAGAAATTCCATTAACAGAAGCTAGTTTAGTGGTAAGTGGTGGCCGTGGTTTAAAAGGCCCAGAAAATTGGGGTATTTTATTAGACCTAGCTAAATCTCTGGGAGCTGCTACTGCTTGTAGCCGCCCTGTATCTGATACAGATTGGAGACCCCACCACGAACATGTGGGTCAAACGGGTATTCAAATTGCCCCTAACTTATATATAGCCATTGGTATTTCAGGCGCTATTCAACATTTGGCAGGCGTAAATAGAAGTAAGACCATTGTAGTTATTAATAAAGACCCAGAAGCCCCTTTCTTTAAAGCGGCCGATTATGGAGTTGTTGGAGACGCCTTTGAAGTGGTACCAGCCCTCACTTCAGCTATTTTAAAAATGAAGTCAACCGCATAGCATAATTATTTAACTTTGGGGGAGCAAAGTAAACCTATGCAGAAAATTGAACTTGAAATAGTGGCTTTATCACATAGCATCACCCAATCTAACTCCTATGCAGTTATTTTAGGAGAGGTGAACGGGCTGCGCCGATTACCCATTGTCATTGGAGGCTTTGAAGCCCAGGCCATTGCTGTGGCACTTGAGAATATGCACCCTTCTCGCCCACTCACGCACGACTTAATGAAAAATTTTATGACTGCTTTTGATATTCAATTGCAGGAAGTATATATATGTGATTTACAAGAAGGTATTTTTTATTCTAAATTAGTTTGCTTTACTGCCAATGATACTATTGAAATTGATAGCAGAACCAGTGATGCACTCGCCCTAGCCGTTCGTTTCGGTTGCCCTATTTATGTATACTCTAATATACTAGAACAAGCAGGGCTGGAAAATGAAAATGCAGAGAAAAATAGCCCACCCGCTACTATTACTGCTGAACCAGTGGCCAATGATTTAACAAGCATGTCCTTAGTTGAATTAAATAAATTATTACAAGAAGTTTTAGAACAAGAAGACTATATCCGCGCTATTGATATTCGTGATGAAATCAATAAGAAAACTGCGCAAAAGAAATCATAGCTAATGATTCAATTTTCTCCTTGCAAAATTAATTTAGGCTTATCTATCTTAGCAAAAAGAGCAGATGGTTTTCATGCATTAGAAACTGTTTTTTATCCAGTGGGCTTGCAGGATATTGTAGAAGTCGTTCCAGCAAAATTATTTGCATTTTCTCATACAGGTATTTCTATTCCAGGTGACGTTTCAAATAATTTATGCGTTAAAGCCTACCATTTATTGAAAGCCGATTTTCCTGAAATGGGTGATGTAAAAATACATTTACATAAAAATATTCCCATGGGTGCGGGTTTAGGAGGCGGCTCTGGTGATGGAACGACTGTACTTATATTATTGAATCAATTATTTGATTTGAAATTAACTCAAAAACAATTACTTGATTACGCTGCTCGACTTGGAAGTGATTGTCCTTTTTTTATTTATAATGAAGCCTGCCATGCCACTGGAAGAGGAGAAATACTAGAGCCCACTTCAATTGACTTAAGCAATTATACCATTGCATTAGTTCACCCAGGTATTCATATTGCTACTGCCTGGGCATTTCAACAATTAAGCCCTTGTGTAAAAGAAAAATCTATTGCTACTATTATTAAGCAACCCATGAATACTTGGAAATCTGAATTAATCAATGATTTTGAAGCCCCGGTATTTAAGGCAAACCCTCTATTAGAAAAGATCAAAAATAATTTATACAGTCAAGGTGCTATCTATGCAAGCATGAGTGGTTCGGGTAGTTCATTATTTGGCATCTTCCCCAAGGGAACCAAGATAGAATCCCCAGCAGATGCAGCTCCATTAAGAGTCGATCATATTTAATCTATATTCGATTTTATCAATTGATTTGGTTTTTGATTTCACTTTTTCATTCATTTATAAAATAATTGCTAACGTTCGTTATTTTATAAATTTCAATAAATTAGTTTAATTCTTTAAACAGTATTAAATGGTTGATAAATTTATTATGATTCTGCCATAAAAAATCCTTGTTTTTTCGTAATTTTCAACGAACCGCTAACCTAACAGGGCTTCCCTATAAATAACTGGTTGTAAATGACGAAAAAAGAACAATTAGGATTGTACGATCCTGCTTATGAACACGACGCTTGTGGTATTGGATTTGTTGCTAATATCAAAGGTGTAAAATCACATCAGCATGTAATTGATGGTCTAACTATTTTAGAAAACATGGAACACCGTGGTGCCTGCGGTTGTGAAATTAATACAGGAGATGGTGCAGGAATCATGATTCAAATTCCACATGAATTTTTCTTTGATGAATTATTACAACAAGGCATTCACCTACCCGACTTAAATGAATATGGCGTTGGATTTATATTTTTCCCTTCAGATAAATCAATAGTTACTGAGTGTAAAGAAATTTTTGCAAGGGCTGCAGAAAAATTAGGCATTGAAATTATTGGTTATAGAAAAGTACCCGTTAATAGAGTTAACATTGGACCTTCTGCTTTATCGGTAGAGCCTACCATGGAACAAGTGTTTTTAAAAAAGCCCGATCATATCAGCGATCCAGAAGATTTTGAAAGAAAACTTTTTGTTTTAAAAAATTACGCTTCTCATACTATTAATAATTCTATCAAAAAAGAAGCCATTGGTTTTTATATGGCCTCTTTATCACAAAGAGTCATTGTATATAAGGGCCAATTAACAAGTCATCAAGTAAGAGAATACTTTCCCGATTTAAGCGACAAGCGTGTAGTCTCTGCTTTTGGATTAGTGCACTCACGTTTTGCAACCAATACTTTTCCTTCTTGGAAATTAGCACAACCCTTCAGATACATCGCACATAACGGAGAAATTAACACCTTACAAGGAAACTTAAATTGGTTAAGATCCAATGAGTCTAGCTTTTTCTCTCCTTATTTTTCAAAGGAAGAATTAGAAATGATTTTACCAGTGGTCACTGCTGGTCAATCAGACTCTGCTTGTTTAGACAATATGATTGAGCTTCTAACTTTATCAGGCCGCTCTTTACCCCATGTCATGATGATGCTTATTCCAGAAGCTTGGGATGGTAATGAATTAATGGATCCTGTGAAAAAAGCTTTCTACGAATTTCATGCAGCCTTTATGGAACCTTGGGATGGTCCTGCTTCTATCTCCTTTACTAATGGCAAAATAATTGGTGCCACTTTAGATAGAAATGGTTTAAGACCTTCACGCTACTGCGTCACCAATGACGACCGCGTAATCATGGCATCAGAAACAGGAGTTTTACCTATTGACCCTTCTACTATTATTGAAAAAGGTCGTTTACAGCCTGGTAAAATGTTTGTAGTAGATATGGAAGCAGGTAAAATTATTAGCGATACCGATTTAAAACAAAATATTTGCGCGCAACAACCTTACGCAGATTGGTTGAATAAATATAAAATTCGTTTAGAAGAATTACCTGAACCAAGAATTCAATTCACCCATTTAGAACACGATCAAATTTTTAAATACCAAAAAGCATTTGGTTATACGAAAGAAGATTTAGAGAATATTATTACACCCATGGCCACCGATGGCAAAGAACCTATTGGTTCAATGGGTACCGATACCCCTTTAGCAGTACTCAGCGACCAACCTCAACATATTACTAGTTACTTCAAGCAATTATTTGCACAAGTAACCAATCCGCCCATTGACCCTATTCGTGAAAGAATGGTCATGTCACTTGCCACTTTTGTGGGAAGCCAAGGAAATTTATTAACAGAGGACCCCATGGCTAGTCACTGTGTTGCTTTAAAACATCCTATTTTAAATAACCACGAATTAGAGAAAATTAGAAGTATTGATACAGGTGTGTTCCAAGCTAAAACATTACAATGTTATTTTAGAGCAGATGGCAAAGAAGGTTCTTTGAAAAAAGGATTAGATCGTTTATGCCGTTATGCAGTAGACGCCGTAGAAGATGGATTTGAAGTTATTGTTTTAACAGACCGCTCTATCGATTCTGAACACGCTGCCATTCCAACACTACTCGCTTGCGCGAGTGTACATCATCACTTAATTAGAAAAGGATTAAGAGGTAAAGTAGGTATTATCGTGGAAGGAGGAGATGTTTGGGAAGTACATCATTATGCTTGTTTGATTGGCTTTGGAGCCACGGCTATTAACCCTTATATGGCACTCTCTACTATTCGTGATATGAAATTGCACGATAAAATTAAATCGGATTACGACTCAGAAAAATTAAAGAAGAATTATATTAAAGCGGTGAATGAAGGATTGTATAAAGTATTCTCTAAAATGGGTATCTCTACTTTACAATCTTATCAAGG
>CALDSE010000063.1 GCA_937911175.1 uncultured Sediminibacterium sp. | reverse complement strand
ACAATATCTGATTCACTGGCATGTAAAAATTTAATGCCAAAACCACCTGCATCACCCATATCCACTACTGTATCATGCAGGCCTCCCGTATCTCTTACCATGGGAATAGTGCCATAACGCAGGGCATATAATTGATTTAATCCGCAAGGCTCTACTCTTGAGGGCATTAATAAAAAGTCGGCTGCTGCATAGGCCTCATGTCCAATTTTTTCATCATAGCCAATAAATGTATTGTACTGCCCTGGATACAATTGCACTAAATAATTTAAAGCCGATTCAGTAGAAGTATCTCCTGCACCTATAATAAAAAAATTAGCACCGAGCTTCGTTTTATCTAATGCATGCTGGATAGCTCCAGGTAATACATCGGCCGCTTTTTCTGCTACTAGTCTTCCAATAAATACAATAAGAGGCTTGGTAGCATCTAAGTTATATTTTGCGCAGAGTGCATTTTTATTTTTTTGTTTTCCCGCCTCCACTGAGCTGCTATCATAATGAAAGGGTACCATTTTATCTGTCGATGGATCCCAGATTTCATTATCTATTCCATTTAATATACCCACACATTTACTTTGTTCATTTTTAAATAATAACTCTAAACCATTTGACTGCACTGATAATTGTTGCATATAACTAGGGCTCACTGTGGTGACTTTATCTGCGCATTTAACAGCAGTAGCTAAAGAATTAATACTATTATTCCATTCTAGTAAACCTTTTTTACTCATATCCCACCTGGGAATTAAAATACTTTTATCCCAACCCATGGCACCTTGGTATTGTGCATTGTGAATGCTTAGAACAGTTTTTACATTTTTTAATTTTTGATAATCATAACAATGTTTCATCATAAAAGGAATTAAACCTGCTTGATGATCATGACAATGCACAACTAAAGGAAGTTCTTCCCATTGGTTTAACCAATTCACGACCGCTACTTGAAAACCCATAAAACGGTCGATGTCGTCGGGATAACCATAAATTTTAGGACGATCTAAAAGGCCATTGATATCTACTAAATATAAATCATAGCCTAGCTTGCCTGTACTTTCTTTAATAATAGTGTAGTCAAAAAACCAATTCCCTAAATTGGTATTCCCTTTATATTGTACCTCCCAATTATTTTCTTTTAAAAAAGGGGTTTGATACATGGGCATGACTACCACTGCTTTATCCCCCTGTTTATTTTGGTATTTAGGTAGCGCTCCCACCACGTCCCCCAATCCTCCAGCTTTCGCCATAGGGTAGCATTCCGCACTTGCATGTACTATCACCATGAGCACTTTTAATTTGATTAAATTTACTTCATTGTCCTTAAAACTCCTTGTTTTTCAGTACTTAATTCTAATTATTTGTAGATAGATTTTTAGCCTTTTTACACATTGAATTATAATTTTAAGTATTTTACGGAATCGATTTAACCATTAACGATTAAACTAACGAATCTTATGAGCCAAACCAAACAACCCACCAATTCAGGTGCATTATCTACACTTGTAGTGGTGTTCTTTTTCTGGGGCTTTATTGCTTCAAGCAATAGTGTCTTTATCCCTTTTTGTAAGCATAAATTTAACCTTGACCAATTTCAAAGTCAATTAGTGGATTTTGCTTTCTACCTAGCCTATTATGTAGGTGCCTTAGGCCTATTTGCTTATGGAGCATTTGGCGGCAAGGACTTAGTAGGTAAATGGGGTTATAAAAAAAGTATTGTCTATGGCTTACTATTTTCTGCTATTGGTGCAGCTGCAATGATTATTGCAGTAAATGCAAACACCTTTACAGGCATGTTAGTTGGTTTATTTATAGTGGCTTTAGGATTTTCTTTACAACAAACCGCAGCACAACCTTTTGCCATTGCCTTAGGTGACCCTTCTACCGGAGCAAGCCGTGTGAACCTAGCGGGTGGTATCAATTCCTTTGGAACCTCTATTGGGCCCATTGTCGTTGCCCTTGCCTTATTTGGAAGTGCAGCAGCTATTACCGATGATCAAATTGCTGCCTTAAGCTTAAGCAAAGTGGTGATATTGTATACAGCCGTGGGTATTTTATTTTTAGCCGCCGCCGCTATGTTTCATTTTTCAAAGAAAGTACCTCCAGGTATATCTGAAGAAAAAATTGAACCAGCCAATAAAGCTTTATACTTATTATTAATCATGACAGGCGTTTTAATTATAATGTTTGTCCCTATTTTTAGTAGCTATAAAATTGATCCTACAACCTTAACCGATGCTGGCAGACACGATTTAGAAACCACGCGTTTAAAATGGTTATTTGGCGCTTTAGCCACTGTAGTAGTAGGTTTATTGTATGCAAATTTTAAAGCACAGAAAAATGAAAATGGTTGGGGTGCAATGAAATACCCTCAATTAGTGTTAGGTATGCTTGCCTTATTTGTATATGTAGGTGCTGAAGTTTCCATTGGTTCTAATTTAGGAGAATTATTAAAGCAAGCCGATTTTGGAAGTATCCCTTCTTCAAAAATTGCTCCTTATATTTCAATGTATTGGGGTAGCATGATGATTGGTCGTTGGGCAGGTGCCATTTCTGCATTCGAGTTTAAAAGTAATACTAAAAAAATGCTAACTGTCATTGTTCCTTTAGTAGCCTTTGGAATTGTAATTGCTGTAAATAGTATCGCACAATACGACATGACTCCACTTTACATGTATATCGTTTGTATATTTATTCAAATTGTGGCCTTCTTCTTAAGTCAAGACAAACCTGCTAAAACTTTATTAATATTTAGTTTGATTGGAGTAGTCTCTATGTTAATTGGGGTATTCACGAAAGGAGACATTGCTATTTATGCTTTCTTAACAGGAGGTATTGCATGTTCTATTATGTGGCCTTGTATTTTTGCCTTATCTATTGCAGGTATTGGAAAGTATACCACACAAGGTGCTGCTTTTTTAATCATGATGATTTTAGGGGGCGGTATTATTCCTCCTATCCAAGGTAAATTATCTGACTTCTTACAATCTTCTCATTTAGATACCCCAGGTTATGGTATTCATAATTCTTTCTGGGTACCTGTTTTCTGTTTTGCTTATATTTTAGTATTTGCTATTTCAGTAAAAGGTATTTTAAAGAAGCAAGGAATTAATTATGAAGAAACAGAAGCAGTAGCAGGACATTAATAATCATTTAAAATAAAAATAGAGCATGGATTCTTATATAGCGGGTGTTGATATTGGTGGCACAGGTACCAAGTTTGGTATAGTTGATAATTTAGGGAATGTTTTATCTTCTGATACGATGTCAACTAGAGGGCATGCAGATATTCATGCTTATATAAATGAGTTGTATGATAAATTAATGATCCTTATAGATAAAGTGGGTGGCGTGGGCCGTATTAAAGGCATTGGTGTAGGCGCTCCTAATGGGAATATATATACAGGTACTATTGAATACGCACCTAACCTTCCTTGGAAAGGAATCATTCCTTTGGCAAAACTCATTCAAGATAAATTTAAGTTGCCTGTAAAATTAACCAACGATGCCAATGCTGCTGCAGTAGGTGAAATGACTTATGGTGCTGCAAAAGGTATGAAAAATTTTATTTTAATTGCCTTAGGCACAGGTGTGGGAAGTGGTATTGTTGCTAATGGAGAATTAATATATGGACATGATGGAATGGCGGGAGAATTAGGACATACTATTATTATACCCGATGGACGCATCCATCCTGGTACAGGAAAAAAAGGATCACTAGAAAGTTATGCTTCTGCAACAGGGGTGGCAACATCAGCCGTTGAAATTTTAAATACTACAGACAAACCCAGTACACTCAGAAACATTCCTATTGATAAAATAGATTCTAAAGCTGTATTTGAAGCAGCTACTGCAGGTGATGAAGTCGCCAAAGAAGTATTTGAATACACGGGTAGAATATTAGGTATTTCTTTAGCCAACTTTGTAATGTTCTCTAGCCCTGAAGCCATTATTTTATTTGGAGGCTTAACAAAAGCAGGTGATTTAATTTTAAAACCTACGCGTGAACATATGGAAGCGAACTTAATTGAAGTGTTCCAAAATAAAATTAAAATATTAGTGAGTCATTTGAAAGAATCTGACGCAGCCATCTTAGGTGCAAGCGCCCTAATGTGGGAGTAAAGTTTCTTCTAACCATTTGTTTCTACCCCAGCCTGCTATCACATGTTTTTCTGAATGATAAGAAGAACGAACCAAGGGCCCACTTTCTACATAGTCAAATCCTAACTCGTAGCCAATTTGTCTAAGTTCAGCAAATTCATCGGGATGTACAAAGCGTTGAACGGCTAAATGTTTTTTAGTAGGTTGTAAGTATTGACCCAAGGTTAAAACATCGGTACCAACTGACACTAAATCTTTCATGGTTTGTATCACTTCTTCTTTATGCTCTCCAATACCTAACATGATTCCTGTCTTGGTGCGCATGCCTCCTTTTTTCAAAGTCTCTAGCACGCCTAAACTTCTTCTGTATTTTGCTTGTACCCTTACTTTCTGTGTAATGCGCTCTACGGTTTCCATATTATGACTTACTACTTCAGGAGCCGCTTCTATGATTCGATTAATTTGTTCTTGTATACCTCTAAAATCGGGAATTAAAGTTTCTAATGTAGTAGACGGCGTAAGTGCTTTAATGGCTTTAATGGTATTGTACCAAATAATGGAACCTCCATCTGCTAATTCATCTCTGTCTACACTTGTAAGTACTGCATGTTTCACTTTCATAAGTAAAATAGCTTCCGCTACTCTTTGTGGTTCGTCCCACTCTACTGGTTTAGGACGCCCTGTAGCCACTGCACAAAACTGACAGCTTCTTGTACAAATATTCCCAAGTATCATAAAAGTAGCCGTGCCTTCGCCCCAGCACTCTCCCATATTCGGGCAATTACCACTTTCACAAATGGTATGTAGTTTATGCTTGTCCACTAACCCACGCACATGCTTATAACTTTCTCCAATAGGTAGTTTTACTCTTAACCAATCTGGTTTTTTTATTCTCGTATCTTTCTCAGCACTTACAATGGGTAATTCTTGCATAAATCGTTCTCTATAATCAGGTACAAAAATACAAGACTTGCCCTATATATTCACCTTTTTTGCGTTAAAATTATAGCTTATCTTCGTATAAATTAATACCATTTTATGGAGAAGTACGGAAAGATCTTATTAATTGTCATGCCCATTTTTTTTTCAATGATCCTTATAGAAAAATGGTATGGTTGGTATATAAAAAAAGAACGTAACCATTCAATGGATACAGTGAGTAGTTTAAGTTCAGCTATCACCATGGTCATTAAAAATGTATTGGGTTTAAGTTTTACCATTTTAAGTTATAAATGGATTGAACAAAGAGTGGCCATTACACATATTAGCACCACTTGGCTCACTTATGTTATTGCCTTTGTTTGCTTAGACTTTTCACATTATTGGATTCACCGTATAGAACATAAAATTAATTTTTTCTGGAATAGTCATATTGTCCACCACAGTAGTGAAGAATTTGATTTAGCCTGTGCAGTAAGACAACCCATTTCTTCTTTTGTAAAAATATTTTCTATTTTCTTACTTCCCGCTGCTTTATTAGGTGTATCGCCTTTAGTAATTGCTACTGTTACCCCTATTCAATTTTTCGCACAATTCTGGTACCATACACGTTATATTAATAGAATGGGATTTCTAGAATATATATTAGTAACCCCTTCACACCATAGAGTGCACCATGCTATTAACAAAGAGTACATGGATAAAAACATGGCCCAAATATTTATAATATGGGATAAATTATTTGGCAGTTTCCAGGAAGAATTACCCCATGTAGTTCCTGTTTATGGAATTACTAGACCTATGAGAACTTGGAACCCTATAAAAATTAATTTCAAACACATGTGGCTGTTAATTACTGACGCATGGAAAACAAATGATATTAAAGCCAAGTTTCAATTATGGTTCAAACCCACTGGCTGGAGACCTGCCGATCTAGAAGCCAAGAGTCCTGTGTTTAAAATTGAGGATGTGTATCATTTTGAAAAATACCAGACTAAAAGAACAAATTCATTCTACGCATGGGTTTGGTTACAAATTGTACTTATATTTATTATAGTTGCCTATTTCTTAGGCAATATTGCTAGTATTGGAGTACCCAATATATTTATTTATGGAGCCTTTGTCTATGTTTATATTTATGCCTTAACCGATTTTATGGATGGCAACCCCTCCTCTCTTTTTTGGGAGCTATTAAAATCAATTTTTGGAATAAGTATTATTGTTTTTATTGGAGATTGGTTTGGAGCCGATAAATACTATTCATTATTAAGTAAGTTAATGATTGCCTATTTTGTACTTTCCCTAATAGTTACCTTCACGCTTCATAAAAAAGAACTTAGCCCAGAAAAAGCGGTAGCTTAAAAATATATATCATGACTTCTATTGTTACCTACGACGCTAATTTAAGAACCACTTGCGTGCATTTGCAAAGCGGCTCTCCTATTCAAACAGATGCCCCTACCGACAACAAAGGCAAGGGAGAAAGATTTTCTCCCACCGATTTAATTGCTACTGGCCTAGGTGCTTGTATGATTACCACCATGGGTATTAAAGCAGAATCTATGTCTATTGCGCTTGATGGTGCCAAAGTAGAAGTGACTAAAATAATGGTGTCAGATCCTAGAAGAATAGGAAAGATTATTGCGCATGTAACCATGCCTGCAGGTTTAAACTTAGATGATAAAACTAAGGAGATATTAGAAAGAGTGGCAAGAACCTGCCCTGTGGAAAGAAGCCTGCATCCAGACCTGGAATTAGATATTGCTTTTAATTGGTAGTAGAAGTTTGAAGCAACTAACTAATATCTAGTTGCTTAATTGTTTGCACTAGCTTACTTACAGGAAGTCCCATTACATTATAAAAATCGCCGGTAATTTTTTTAATCCCCACTACCCCAATCCATTCCTGTATAGCATAGCCCCCTGCTTTATCATAGGGCTTATATTTATCTACGTAAAATTCTATTTGCTCAGCTGTTAATACATGAAATTCCACCAAGGTCGTTTCACTAAAACTTATTTCCTGGCCTTGATGTAACAATACAACACCGGTAATGACTTTATGAGTTTGTCCAGATAATGACAATAAGGACTCAATAGCCTCTTGTTTATTAGTAGGCTTCCCTATTATTGTTTGACCCAATACCACCACAGTATCTGCAGCAATAATACATTGATTAACCAAGGCGGGTTTAGTGGAAAGAATTATTTCTTTTACGGCCAATGCTTTATTTTTTGCAATATATACTGGCACTTCTTCTATAGCCAAGCTAGAGGGATAAGATTCATCTATGTCTGAAACAATAATTTCAAAAGGAATCTCGGCCCATTCAAGTAATGTTTTTCTTCTTGGAGATTGCGAGGCTAGTATGAATGAAGGCATGAAATGAATCGATTATATGAAACTATTATATTAAAATAAAAAGTAGAAAAACAGAATAGAAAAAATACCCGCCAACATAGCAAATTTTAAATAGGCACTTAGTTTTTTAAAGTGGTTATGCGTAAAGGCCTTAGGCAATTGAATTAGAACAAGGCTTAAAGGGGTGATAATAAATATAAGACAATACAAAACAGTGTACCACCAACCAAAAGGAATTACATATAATTGAATGATTAACAAAACGGCAATAACCACAAATGTCCATACAGCTAAATACACTTTAGTGGGCTTTAACCCCCAGGCAATGGGCAAGGTATTACAACCAAATTTCTGATCACCTTCCATATCCTCCATATCTTTTAAAGCTTCTCTCACCAAGGTTAATATAAAAGCAAATGCACTATATAATAAAGTAAGCTTTGCAAATTTTAAAACAGCCCCATTACTTATAGCAGGATGTATAATTTCTTGTATAGTGAACTTAGAAAAATAAACAATAGCAATAGACCAAGCAGTGAGTATGGCAATAATAATATTACCTACTAAAAATTTCTTTTTAAAACTAGTGCTATAAAACCATAAAAATAAAATGGCCAATAAATTAGTTACATGAATATGCCAATACGCTTGAAAAGGAAATACAATAGTGGATACAAATATGCCTAGTACACTGAAAATAAGATGCCAAAAAATAACCATCCTTCTACTAATATAAGCACCTACCACTACTTTTTGAGGCTTATTCACTTGGTCAATATTCACATCAAAATAATCGTTAATCATATAGCCTGCAGCCGCAATTAAAATATTACTAGTAAGCATGAAATAAAATTGAATATCTGCCTCATTACCCGAAAGGGGAAATAAAGGTTTGTATATACAAAAATGTAGTAAGCATTCTGCTAGTATAATGAATAACAAGTTTGGCCAACGCACCAACTTTAAAAAATGAATGAATAATTTCAAATTGATTATTTTAAATTCATTTTGACTGGATATGATCATCATTATCCCAATGATCATTTAATTTTAATGTTTTTTCAATCACTTCTCTAGCGCAACCCTCTCCTCCTTTGGCAATGGCTTTATAAGTAGCCATCGCTTTAATATCAATAGCTGCATCACTAGGACAAGCCGCAATACTTACTAATTGCATGGCTTCTAGATCGGGCATATCGTCGCCCATATATAATATTTGATCCATTGGGGTTGAATGTAAAATAGATAACTCTTCTAAAAGTACTTTCTTGTCTGTCACTTTCATAAACACTTGACTAACCCCTAATTTTTCTAAGCGCTCTTTCACTTCATCGGAATTACCCCCTGAAATAATCCAAACCTTGTAGCCTTTTTTAATAGCCAACTGAATCGCATAGCCATCTTTAATATTCATGGTTCTAGCCATTAGTCCATTGGGCATCACCAATAAATTTCCATTGGTTAACACACCATCTACATCAAATACAAAACAAGTAATTTTTTTAAAATCAGCTAACAAGGCATCTTTATTTAGACAATAAAAGTAAGCTTATTTTTGATTATCGCGCCACTCATAGACCCAGGCGGATTGAATCATTTCCAGATGGCCCTCATTAGACTCCTCTTTTTTGCCCTCAAAATGAGGCAAGGATAAAACCCAATCTAATAAATCGGTGAAGCGCACTCTATAAATTTTTGACTCTGTAAAATCATCCCCAAATTTTTCATATAATTTTTGAGCGATGTCTTCATGATCATTCCAATAAATGGGTGGTTCAAACTGAGGCATAATGGTATATTTAATTCGGGTCTATTATAATTTATTCTCCTAAAAATTGTGTTTGATCGGGAACTAATATTTCAATTGCGCCACTGCCTGCTAATAATTCGCATTGGCATCCTAATCTCGATTCTATTCTTGGACTCACTGCTCTATCAATAAAATCTTCTTCTTTATCCGATAACTCCTGTAAAAATTCGGAACCTTTCTTTATATATATATGACAGGTACTACAAGCGCAAACGCCTCCGCAATTATGGTGTAATTCAATTCCTGCATCTAATAGTACTTCTAATAAACTATGGTCTGGCTTAATGTCATTTAATGTCACTGGCGCTAATCCCTTTTGTTCAAAATTAATTTTTAACGAATACATAGGTCAATCTTAGATTTTTGCAAAAATACTAGTTATCATGCAATGCCTTCATTACATTTTTATTTTTCTTTGTCGAAATACAAAAAAACTAATATCTATACAATAGGGCTTCTTATCTTTGCGCTCTAATTATATAGTTATGGCCACGCTCGGGTTCTCTGAAAGGATGTATTTACAATATTTGAGGACCAAGTTTAAAACCTTAGGCATGGTTTCGCCCCCAGTGGCAGGCAAATTGGCCTTTGATTTATTCTGCACCCCCTATCCAAAATATAAGAAAAGAAAGGCCCCTGCAATATTTAATCAGGGGAAGCCCTTGCATATCACCGTCGTAGGGGATGGCATTATAAAAACAGGCAAAACTATAATTCATGGCTTTGAATGGAAACCCTCAAAGCCAAATGGACAAACCGTATTAATTGTACATGGTTATGCCAGCTATTTTTATAAGTTTGACCAATATATTCAGCCCTTATTGAAAAAGGGTTTTAGGGTCATTGGTTTTGACGCACCTGGTCATGGGCTTAGTGAGGGCAAACACATTAATATAATCATCTATAAACATGCCATTGAACAAATCATAAAAGAAATTGGCCCCATTGATCATTTTATTGGCCATTCCTTAGGTGCCATTACCTTGGCCATGATTGCAGAGACTATTGAAAATCCAACAAAGCATAAGTTTGTTTTAATTGCTCCTGCCACTAAAACCACCACTACCTTTGAAAGATATTTCAATATGATGCACCTTAGCCCTGCCATCAGAGCTGCTTTTAATGAATTAGTAGAAAAGGGTTCCGGTCTGCCAATTACCTATTTTGAAGCCGACAGGGCCATCGAAAACTATGCAGGAGACCTACTTTGGGTGCACGACAGGGAGGATTTGGTTTGTCCCTTCGAAGATTTGGTCGAATTTCAAAAAAAAGCCCCAAAAAATATAAAATTCCTGATTACCAATGGTTTAGGTCATAATAAAGTATATAAAACCCCTGAAATTATTGATAAAATAATGGCCTTTCTAGCTCCAATAGAATAGCTTATTTTTATTTTTTAGGTGAAAGCTCTAATATTGCATCGCGAGAAAAGAGAAGATTAGCCAGCAATGGTCTTTTTTCTTTTTTCATAATTAATTGATATTCAATTCCAAAAATACCCGTAGGAGCGGTTGGCAACTATGTCAAAAAACTTATTAATTGTGGAGTCGCCTGCAAAGGCCAAGACGATCGAGAAGATTTTAGGGGAAGAATTTGAAGTAAGAAGCTGCTATGGTCATATTCGTGATCTAGAGAAAGCAGATATGGGTATTGACTTAAAAAACAAATTTGCACCAAGATATTCTGTCCCTAGTGAGAAAGAAAAAGTAGTAAAGGAATTAAAATCCATGTCAAAGAAGGCAAAGGAAGTTTGGCTTGCATCGGATGAGGACCGTGAAGGAGAAAGTATTAGTTGGCATTTAGCAGAAGTATTGGGATTAGATCCTAAAAAAACAAAGCGTATTGTATTTCATGAGATTACCGCGCCTGCTATTAAAAAAGCGGTTGCGAATCCGCGTTTCATAAATATGGACTTAGTGGACGCACAACAAGCAAGAAGAATATTAGATAGAATTGTGGGTTTTGAATTAAGCCCAGTGCTTTGGAGAAAAATAGGCATGCAAAGAAGTTTAAGTGCCGGTCGTGTACAAAGTGTTGCCGTAAGATTAATTGCAGAAAGGGAAAGAGAGATTAATCATTTTTTACCTGAAAGCGTTTTTAAAATTTCAGCTTTATTTACAGCTCCTGACATTAATAAAAAGAAAGTAAAGTTTAAAGCAGAAGGCCCTCAAAAATTATCTACCGCAGGCGCCGCAGAAAAGTTTTTAAACGAATCAAAAGGTGCAAAATATACCGTAAAAGATATTGCAGTAAAAGACGGCAAACGCACGCCCTCAGCGCCTTTCACCACTTCTACTTTACAACAAGAAGCCTCAAGAAAATTAGGATACAGTGTAAGTAAAACAATGTTGCTTGCACAAAAATTATATGAAAGTGGTAAGATCACTTACATGAGAACCGATAGTATTAGTTTAAGTGAAACAGCAGTGGACGCCATTAAAACAGAAATTAATTCAAGCTTTGGTGAAAAATATTATCAACCACGCAAGTTTAAAAATAAAAATGAAAATGCGCAAGAAGCGCATGAGGCCATTCGCCCATCTTACATGAATGAAAGTAAAGTAGACGATGCCGATTTAAATAGATTATACGAACTTATTTGGAAAAGAACCATTGCTTCTCAAATGAGCGATGCGCAATTTGAAAAAACAACTGCTAAAATTGAAGTATCTACCAATAAAGAAACATTAACGGCAAGTGGAGAGGTGATGAAATTTGATGGTTTTCTAAAAGTATATTTAGAAAGTAACGACGAAGAGGAAGAAGATAATAATGAAGAGGGCGAAAGTTTATTACCCCCTTTAGCAAAAGGACAAGTTTTAGACTTTTTAGAAATGACAGGACTAGAGCGTTTTAGCCGACCTAGTTCGAGGTATACAGAAGCATCGCTGGTGAAGAAATTAGAGGAATTAGGTATTGGACGCCCTTCTACTTATGCGCCTACCATTTCTACCATTATGAAACGTAATTACGTAGAGAAAAGAGAAAAAGAAGGCATTAAAAGAATCTACCAGATTTTAACATTGGACAATAAAGATGTTATCAAGCAAGAGACTGCGTCTGAAATTACAGGTGCAGAAAAAAATAAGTTATCCCCTACCGATTTAGGTTTAGTGGTGACCGACTTTTTGAAATTGCATTTTGAAAAAGTAATGGACTTTAACTTTACAGCTAAAATTGAAGGCGAGTTTGATGAAATCGCAGCTGGTAAATTAAAATGGAGCGATATGTTAGCCTCTTTTTATGAACCATTTCATACGACCATTGAACATACCCTTGAAACGGCTGAAAGAGCAAAAGGTGAAAGAGAACTAGGTTTTGATGCAGTGACTGGTAAAAAAGTAATTGCGCGTATGGGAAGATATGGACCGATGGTTCAAATTGGCCACCAAGATGAAGAAGAAAAACCAAGATTCGCAAAATTGAAAGCCTCTCAAAGTATTGAGACAATTAGTTTTGATGAAGCCATGGAGCTTTTCAAACTACCTAGAATGCTTGGACAATTCGAAGAGGAAGATGTTTCAGTAAATATTGGTCGCTTTGGCCCTTATGCGGCTCATGCTAAGAAGTTCTACTCCCTTAACAAGGAAATGGACCCTTACACTGTAACCCTAGAAGAATTATCACCTATGATTGCAGAAAAGCGCAAAGCCAAAGACGAGAGAACCATTAAGGTATTTGAAAAAGAAAAGATACAATTATTGAGAGGCCCTTATGGCCCTTATATCAAGCAAGGTTTACGCAACTTCAAATTGAGTAAAGAACAACAAGAAAAAGTAGAAACCTTGACCATTGAAGAAGTAAATGCCACTATTGCTGAATTAAAAGCCAACCCGCCACGCAAAATGGCCAGAAAGAAAAAGGCTTCTTAGTTTATTGGAATGAAGGCTTACTCATTAATTTAAGGTATTGAACGTGTGCTTTGATGGCACTTACGACCGTAGGGTATTCAATGTACTTTAATTTAAAATCAGCACATGTTTTCTTTACTATTTTAGAAATAGCAGGATAATGTACATGAGAGATTTTAGGGAACAAATGATGCTCAATTTGAAAGTTCAACCCACCCACTAACCAACTTACTATCTTACTCTTAGTCGCAAAATTAGCAGTGGTTTGAATTTGATGTACTGCAAATTCTTCTTCCATTTTATTCTCCGGTTGGTTGGCTAAAGGAAATGCAGTGTCTGTTACGGTATGTGCTAATTGGAAAACTATACTCAATATAAAACCAGCAAAGCAGCCCACTACTAAAAACCCAACTAACCAGCTTACCCAGCCCAACATATAAATAGGTAATACTACAAATACAAATGCATGGTAAACTTTCACTGCCCAAAATTCAATATGCTCAGAAACGCTCATTTTGCTAATTTCTACTGTGCCAATTTTTTTAGTGAAATACTTTTTATAATCGGCAAAGAAAATCCAAAAAATATATAATAACATATATAAACCCCAGAAATAAATATGTTGAAAACGGTGTAAAAGATAATGTTTTTGGGTGGGCGCCATTCTCATTAAAACACCTACTTCAATATCATCATCTACCCCATCAATATTGGTATAGGTATGGTGCAAGGTTACATGCTTCATCGCCCACATAAAACGGCTTGCCCCTAGCACGCTAATAGAAGAAGAGGCTAATTTATTTAACCAAGCGTATTTACTAAAACTACCATGGCTGCCATCGTGCATAACATTAAAACCAATAGCTGCAATAAGCCCTCCAAATAATACAGATTCTAAAATGGCATAAAATACAGGTGGGGTAAAAAATATTAAATGAATATAAGTAACCACAAATAAGCTCATTAAAATAATAGCTTTAGAAAACAATTTAAAATTACCTGTTGCTTTAATAGCATGGTCTTCTAAATATAGATTCACTCTTCTTTTTAATTCTGCATGTAATGAATTAGCCATTACAGGAAACTTAGGAGTAATCAGATGCATGTTTGACATAGACAATCGTTATAATATACAAAGAAAAGGCAAATAGCAATAAGACTAGGCATTATTCTCTGTTATTTACCCGAACGTTTAATAATTCTATTTATTATGCAAACAATTGTTAAATATATCCACATAGATGGGATAAGTAAAAGGGGATTTTGACGATATATTTCGTTGATTTGAATAATAATTGAAACCTAAGATTAGTAGAACCTATGCAAAAAGAAGCCGAAATTAGCGCCCTATTTAAGCTAATAGACGACCCTGACGAAGAAGTATTTAATACCATTGCAGACAGGTTGCTCAATTATGGCACCCCCATTATTCCCGACCTAGAACATCTTTGGGAAAATACACTGGACGAGGCTACTTTGGATCGCATTGAAATAATGATTTACAAACTGCGTTTGCAAGATTTAAAAGAAGCCTTCATAGAATGGAAATCTAAACCAGACCCCTCTTTATTTGAAGGTGCATTACTGGTTACAAAATTTCAATTTCCCGAATTAGCCATTGACAGCTTACGCCATCAAATGGAAAAAATTAGACGCAATATTTGGCTTGAATTAAACAACTACTTAACGCCCTTAGAACAAGCCAATGTAATTAGAAACATCTTATTTAGCTACTATCAAATTAAGGGCGTTGAAGTTAACTACGAAAAGCCAGAAGAGTTTTTAATTTCAGCGCCGCTACAATCTAAAAAAGGCAATGCCATTGCGAACACTTTATTATACGCAGAACTTTGTCAACAACTAGAAATACAAGCGCAGTTCATCAATATTCCTAAGCAATGTATTATCGCTTTTTATGCATCAGACTGGGACCCTGAAGAAATAGTTCCCAACCCTCAAGAGTTTATTCAATTTTATGTAGAGGGCACCACTGGCAATGCCTTTTCACAGAAAGATTTAGATCAATACATGATTAGATCCAACATAGAACCAAAGAATAGTTATTACAAAGCTTTGTCTAATGTGAAAATCATTAAAAAACATTTACTAGAATTTGCAAAATGTTTTAATAGCCCTACCCTGCAATACAAACAAAAAGACCTTTCCGATTTAGCCGACTTATTAGACTAATTATTGGCCCAAGTATTGAACACAATATTGACCTAAGCATTGTACCTTTGGGCGTAAATAAAAAACTATGATTCAGTGGGATGATTTCACCAAGGTAGATATTCGTTGCGGTACCATTTTAACTGCTGAAGTTTTTGCAAAAGCAAAAAAACCTGCCTACCAATTGAGTATCGATTTTGGCAGCCTAGGTATTAAAAAATCTTCCGCACAAATTACAGCTCATTATAGCATTGAAAATTTAATTGGTAAACAAGTGGTGGCGGTGGTGAATTTTCCACCCAAGCAAATTGCCAATTTTATGAGTGAGTGTTTAGTTTTAGGTGTTTATGATACTCAAAATGAAGTGGTATTATTACACCCCTCACATCCGGTTCAAAACGGACAACCCATCGGTTAATGGAAACTACCTATACACAAATATATCATAGCCCCATTGGTGTCATTAAAATAGTAGCTTCTGATTATTGTATTGAAGAATTAGTTTTTGTAGAAGCAGAAGCTGTTGCAAAAATAGATTTATCAGAGAATTCACCCCCTGTGATTCAACAATGCATTGATGAACTCTTGGAATATTTTGCGGGCAGTAGAAGAAGTTTTTCAGTAGCGATTAACCAGGAAGGAACAGAATTTCAACAAAGAGTTTGGAAAGAATTATACGAAGTGCCTTTTGGAAAGAATTTAAGTTATGGGGAACTTGCTAAAAAAATGGGCGACCCTAATGCTATTAGAGCAGCGGCCGCTGCCAATGGTAAAAATAAAATAGCCATTATAGTTCCCTGTCATAGGATTGTGGGGGCTGATAGATCACTAGTGGGTTATGCCTGGGGTAAGGCCAGAAAGAAATGGCTATTACAACATGAATTCAGACTGGCGCTTGGCGTACAAACCTTATTTTAAAATAGAACCATCAAAACCAAAGGGTAATAAATGAGTAGCCGATTTTAAAACCATTACTTTACCCGACATGCCTGCCATAATAATCTTAATGGGTGATTGAAACCTGTTCTCGTAGTCTAATAAAGACTGTCTGCACATACCACAAGGCGATATAGGCTCTAAGGAAGGCTTAGCTACCGGCTCGTAACTAATGGCAATAGTTTGTATTTTTTCCTGGGGAAATTGGCTTCCTACACTGTTTAATAGCGCACGCTCGGCACAAATGCCTACGGGGAAACTGGCACTTTCCTGGTTAGAGCCAATAATAATTGTATTGGAACTCAATCTTGCAGCAGCCCCTACTTTAAAATTAGAATAAGGAGCATATGCCGTTTGGGTTGCTTTTTTAGCAGCTTCTAATAGTTCTTGATCCGAGCTGGACAATTGATTTGAATCGTCTAACAAATCATATTCGAATTCAAATTTTTGCTGCATGTACTTTAATTATGTAATTTATTTAATAAGATTAAAGAGTCGGTTCCATCTAATAGAATTATTATAACTAAACCAAATTAAAGCGGCTCTACCTACAATATGTGTTTCAGGAACAAAGCCCCAGTATCTACTATCTTGACTACGATGACGATTGTCTCCCATCATCCAATAATAATCATACTTTACTAAATAAGTAGTAGCAGCCGCTCCATTGATAAAGTATTGACCATTTTGTTTTTCTAAACTATTATGCTCATAGTTGGTAATAAGTCTTCTGTAAATTTCAATGGTAGTATCATTTAATTCAATAATATCTCCTTTTTTAGGAATACGAATAGCACCGAAATTGTCTACCGACCATGGCGCATGCACAACATCATTCGGGAAAGTATTACCAATTAAATTATCTACATAAAAACTAACTTCTTTTACTTGAGGCAATTTACGTAAGCTGGCTGCAGCCCCTGCTGTCATATTAATCACATAAGTATTAGGACTTCCTTCCATTATTTTAAAATCAGAAGTCGCCTCATTAATGTCAATACCAATGGTATCTTCTATAAAACTTTCTGGGATGGCTGTACCATCGGTTATTACAATATATTCTGTTTGCGCAGAAGCAGCCACATAAGCTGGCTTATTATTCACCCATAACCTACTACCCTTTATTTGAATAATATCGCCAGGAATACCCACACATCTTTTAATATAGTTGTCGGTCTTATCCACTGGATGCACTAAAATTGGATAATCGGCTTGCAATTTTTCTCTATTATTATTATACTCTGGTGTTCTTAATACATCGTAATAAGGAAACTTAGATCCAAATTCTGGTAAGTTAATAATAGTATCTCCTGCTGGAAAATTAAAAACCACTACATCGTTTCTATTAATGTTTCTGAACTTAGTTAATCTTTGATAATCGAGTTGCACCAATTTTGAATAAGAAGGTGTGGTAGGCGCCCCTGGTAAAGTATTGTGTACAAAAGGAAAAGAAATAGGTGTTTGAGGAATTCTAGCACCATAAGTAAGTTTGTCTACAAATAAAAAGTCATTCACTAAAAGTGTTTTTTCCATACTCTCTGTAGGAATCACATAAGCTTCAAATAAAAATGTTCTAATTAAAGTAGCAGCCACAATAGCAAATACACCAGCGTCAATCCATTCTCTAGAAGCGGGTTTATGATAATGGGCTAAAGCCTGCTCACCATACCATTTTTCTTTTACTGAAAATCCTAAATAAGGTAAATAAATAAAAGGCACAAAAACAACTAATGCATGTTGAATCACATTTACCTTTTTAAAATGCATGGTAAAAATGATAGAAATCCAAAGGCTAATAAATTGTCCTAAAATGGGAACCAATTGTAACCAAAACCAAATTTTTGGAATACCACATAAGTTTACCACTTCCCAGGTATTATAAATAGGAATCATTGCCTTGGTTTTATCTGCTCCTGCTTTTACAAGCATGCTATACATACCAATATGCCAACCTAACCAAAAAATAATAAAAATAACTAGTCCCATAAATAAGAAATTATTGTTATAACAAAAATATCCCTTTGTGAGGGATATTTATAAAAAGATTTAGAACTCACTAATTTTTAATTTGAAAGGCTTAAATAAAGGATAAAGGAGCCTTTATTTGTCTTTACTTATACTGATGCATTACCTCTTTAATCAACTTAACAGTTCTGCTAATATCTGGGATGGCCAGGGCGGTTAAATTAGGTGCATAGTGCATCGGTGCATCGGCACTAGTAATTCTTCTAATGGGTGCATCTAAATAATCGAAGCCTTCTTTTTGAATACGGTAACTTAACTCAGAAGAAACAGAAGCAAATGGCCATTGCTCTTCCACTATTACTAATCTATTGGTTTTTTTCACGCTTTCTAAAACAGTCATCCAATCTAATGGACGAATGGTTCTAAGATCAATGACTTCTGCACTAATACCTTCCTTCTCCAATTCTTCAGCGGCCCCTAATGCCACTTTCATCATCTTGCTATAAGATACAATGGTAATATCACGGCCTGGTCTTTTTACATCGGCAAGTCCTAAGGGAATATAATATTCTTCTTCAGGTACTTCGCATTTATCTCCATACATGACTTCACTTTCCAAAAACATGATTGGATCTTCTTCATAACGAATAGCTTGCTTTAATAAACCTTTTGCATCATATCCATTGGAAATAGACACTACTTTAATACCTGGTATATTGGCTAAATAACTTTCAAAAGCAGTTGAATGTTGTGCCCCTAATTGACCCGCACTTCCATTAGGCCCTCTCATTACAATTGGGCAGCCTATTTGGCCTCCACTCATCGCTAACATCTTACTTGCTGTATTTAATATTTGGTCCAAGGGAAGTACCGCAAAGTTCCAAGTCATAAATTCAACAATAGGTCTTAAACCATTTTGAGCAGCTCCCACAGCCACTGCTGTAAAACCTAATTCAGATATTGGAGTATCAATAACACGTTTAGCACCAAATTCAGCTAACATACCCTGGCTTACTTTATAAGCGCCATTATATTCAGCTACTTCCTCCCCCATTAGCAAGACTCTTTCATCTCTTCTCATCTCCTCGCTCATGGCTTCTCGGATGGCTTCTCTTAAGGCAATTGAACGCATGAATAACTATTTAATTTGAGTTGCAAAAATAGAGATTTATAAAGGAAAAAAGTAATTATTTGGCATAAAAAAATCCCCTCTACCTGAGCTTGTCAGGAGAGGGGATCTAAAATCTAACCCACCCTAAAACGAATTATAATACGTTATATGCAAAACTTATATAGTATAAGCCACCTATTGCAGGGCTACCATATGAAGTGTTGTAATATTTGTTCATTATGTTAGTACCACCTATTTTAATCAAAGACTTATATTTAGGCACTTTATAGGTAAGAACCGCATCTAATGTATTGACAGAAGGTATTAAACCTGTTACGAAAGTACCTTCGTACATAACCTCATCTTGATAATGTAAGTTAACATTAAAGCCTAATCTGTTATTCATCAATAAACCTGGGTGACTTAAAGCGAAGTTAGCTCTCCAAGTAGGTGTGTTGAAATAAGAGATAAAGCCTTTAGGTAATTCGCCAATTTCATCTGTGAAAAGATTCGCAGTAAATACAAAACGATTAGGTAATAAATAATCTACTGAAGCACCCCATCCTTTTGTAGAAACATTTGCAGTAGAGTTAGTAGCAACACTATAAGCAATTCTCTTATTGGGATCTAAAACATCTAATGGACTTGGGTTAGCTGCATTTCTTGATTGTAATACAGTTACACCACTGATGAAATTTTCATAGTTACCCGTGTATGCGTAGAAATCAACTAATAATTTTTTAGCAATTAAAGTTTTATAACCTATCTCAAATGAATTCATTGACTCAGGCTTAAATTCTCCAAATACTTGTTGCTTCAATAAAGCAGGATTTGGTGCTCCTACAGCAGCAGAACCTCCAAATGCAGTAACACTTGCTAAAGTATAAGCAGGGTTGGTATTGAATTTATAAAAATCTCTTAATTGAGGTAATCCACCCATTAAACGAGTACCACCACCCACTGTTAAGTTAATCCATTGGTTTTGAGTAGTTGGGAAACGATAAGCACTTTGATAAGAAAGACGAATATTGTTGTCTTCTGCTAATTTCACTACTGCAGAGAATCTTGGAGTGAATCTACCTTTGAAGTTAGTGTTCTTGTCATAACGACCAGAGAATGATAATTTCAAAATATCTCCAAAGAATTTCTTAGATAGTTGAGAAAAAGCACCTGTTTCATTAATAAAAATTCTTCCAGTTGTATCAGCAAACAAAGTTCCTTGAGAGTTTAAGGTATATAATTTTGCTGTTCCACCTACTAACCAGTCAATATCATACTTATTTAAATTTAACACTTCAGTTAAATTCAAAGTACCTTCTGCAACACTTAAAGTAGATTGATCTAAAAACTTACCACCCCCTTTAGAAATAGGCGTAGAAGCGATTGTTTGGAAAAGTGAATTGTTAGCTACATTACCTGTTGGTCTTCCAGCATCTGCTATTACACGTGCAGCATTATTGGCAGCAGTATAGTCTAAACCAGCATCTCTGTATTGAGTGTAGGCACCAGTATATTGTTGATACCAAGTAGCACTAGGCTTCCAAGTTTCATTGAATAAACGAGTGGTAATAGTTGAGTTAAATGAGTTACCTGCATCCTCCAATGTTTTATAAGCACGGAACATCCAGTTTTTAGATTTCACTTCAAACTTTAATTGACTCAATGCAAAATCACGTAAAGAATAACGATCAGAACCTGAATACACTGTATTACCAGAACCAGTATAAGCGCTTAAAGAAGCTTCTGTTTTGTCGTTTACTTTATAGTGAATAGATCCAGTTACTTTCATATTTTTTGCAGTTGGGTTGATGACATCAGCTTCACCATATCCAGTTCTAGAAACGTTCATGTCTTTGTACCAACCTTTTGCATCACCAAACAAGAAAGCTGCATAAGGTACTAAACCAGCTGTTGCTGGGCTAGCGCCTAAAAATGCACCATACTTTGCAAGTGTATTATACACTGCAGAAGCACCTTGTAATTGAGCCAATACTGTACTTGCACCAGCACCATAAGCACCTGCTAATTGAGCAAGGATACCTGCTTTCACTGGAGCAATTAAGCCTGAATTAATATTTAATGTTGTTTCATCACCATAGATGTTAACACCATCATAGTTAGGATCTGTTAATCTTGTACCAGCAATTGAACCACCATTACCATTTCCAGTTAATCTAGAATAGTTTGAAGTATTTGTTGGTAACCAGTCTTGTGCTTCAGTATATTGAGCACTTACTTTGTAAGCAAAACGATCGCCAATTGTACTAGCCCATCTTACTGTATAATCTTTAAAAGGAGCCGTAGGACGTTGAGATTCATCAACGTGGTTTACCCCTTGCTTTACTTGGAAACTTAAACCTTGGTATTTGAATGGGTTTTTGCTGTTAATTAAAACAGTACCATTCATACCACCAGAACCATATAATGCAGAAGAAGCACCTGGTAATAATTCAATATTATCCACATCTAATTCTGTTAAACCAACAACACTTGATACTGAGAAATTTAAACCAGGTAACTGGTTGTCCATTCCATCTATTAATTGGTTCATACGTGTGTTACCACTTCCGTTAAAACCTCTTGTAGAAATACTTCTAAACAAAATACTTGCAGCTACTACGTCTACTCCTTTTAAATTTCCAAGGATATCATAATAACCAGAAGCAGGTGCAGTTCTAATATTAGCAGCACTAATTCTTTCAATTGTTACAGGAGATTCAAGAAATTTCTCTGATACTCTTGAAGCGGACACTACAACATCAGAACCCAGTACAAAGGCTGGACTAAGGCTAACATTTAAACTAGCTGCATTGTCATTGACTACCACTTCTTTATTTGTAAATCCAACAGAAGAGAATACCAAGGTATACGGTGTTTTTTGAGACACTGTTAACTTGAAATTACCTCTGTCATTGGTATAGGTTCCAGAATTATTACCTTTTAGGGTAACTGAAACTGCAGCTACTGTTTCTGAAGTACTTGCATTTTTTACTGTACCTGAAACACTACTTGCATTTTGAGCATTTGCTGTAAATACTACTAAAGTAGATAGGCAAAAGATCGCAAAATGGCTTAAACATTTTTTCATAGATTGTTGTTTTTGTTTGAATCGTCCTACAAATTAACATATTGTTCGCATTCTAGAAAAAATTATCATTTGTATCTTTAAAAAATTAATTTTGTACCATGAATAGAGAGCCTTTCCCCCACCAAATAAATGAGTACCATGGCAAAGTAAGAGATGTCTATTATATTGACAATCAATTACTTGTAATGATTGCCAGTGATAGAATTTCGGCTTTTGACGTCATTTTACCCAGCCCCATCCCTTTTAAGGGCCAGGTCCTGAATCAGATAGCCGCCTATATGTTGGCAGCCACCAGGGATATTTGCCCCAATTGGCTACTAGATACCCCTGCCCCCCATGTGGCCATTGGCAAAAAATGTGAGCCATTCAAAATTGAGATGGTCGTACGTGGTAATTTGGTAGGTCATGCCTGGAGAACCTATAGTGCAGGGGGTAGAAATTTATGTGGAGTAAGCTTACCTGAAGGCATGGCTGAAAATGATTTTTTCCCTAGCCCTATAATTACCCCTTCCACAAAAGCCAGTGAAGGACATGATGAAGATATTTCTAAAGGAGAAATTATTAAACAAGGTTTAGCCTCCGCAACGGACTGGGCAGTACTGGAAAAATATGCTTTGGCTTTATTTCAAAGAGGAAAAGAAATTGCCGCTAAACAAGGATTGATTTTAGTAGATACTAAATATGAATTTGGAAAAATTGGTGATACCATTTATTTAATGGATGAAATTCACACACCCGACTCTTCTCGTTATTTTTATGCAGATGGCTTTGAACAAAGACAGGCAAGCAAGGAAAAACAAAAACAATTAAGTAAAGAGTTTGTACGCGAGTGGTTAATTGCGAATAATTTTATGGGTAAAGAAGGACAAACAGTACCTGCTATGTCACCTGATTGGATTGATACTATTTCTAAAAGATATATTGAGCTTTACGAACAAGTAATTGGCGAAAAATTTAAACCTCAGCAATTATCTGAAGAAGAAACTTATAAAGTTGTATGCGCATCGCTAGAAAAGCTTAGTTAGTTTTAGAATAGAAATTTAAAAATTAATTTCAGTTTTGAACTTCGAGTCATAGCGTCAAGAAAAAGTAAAAATGAATCGTTAAAAAATTGTGCATGTCTGAGCGAAGCGAGTTCACAATTTTAGATTCTTTTTTAATTTTTTAGCGTCATGACGAGCAGTGAAGAATGAAATATTTTTTAATTGATATTCTATCTTAAATAAACTTAAATATCAATCCCTAATCGAGGTCTCAAGCGCTGCTTGCTTTTATTAAAAATTTGTTGGCCTTTATCAATCCCTTTTCTAAGTTCAATTTGTTTTTCCTCTGGCAAATGTACAATATCGGTACAAGCCTGTGTACAGCAGCCCGCATAGGTTTCAGCACATGAAGGACATTGAATAAATAATAAATGACAGCCATCGTTTTTGCAATTAGTATGCGTATCGCAAGGGGCACCACACTGATGACATTTTGAAATAATATCTTCCGTAATTTTTTCACCTAGTCTATCATCAAATACAAAGTTCTTTCCTTTGAACTGACTCTCTAAGCCCTCTTCTTTAATTTGATTGGCATAATTAATAATACCCCCTTCTAAATGAAAAACATTTTTAAATCCATGATGCAACATATAGGCACTTGCTTTTTCGCAACGAATACCTCCTGTGCAATACATGATAATATTTTTATCTTTTTTATCTTTCATCATATCTGCAGCCATGGGTAATTGCTCTCTAAAAGTATCTGATGGAATTTCAATGGCATTCACAAAATGCCCCACTTCATATTCATAATGGTTACGCATATCAATGACAATAGTTTCAGGTGAACTTATTAATTCATTCATCTGCACGGCATTTACATAATTGCCTTTATTTTTCATACTAAAACTAGCATCTTCAATGCCATCGGCTACAATTTTGCTACGCTGTTTAATACGAAGTACCCAAAAACTTTTTCCATTATCGTTCACGGCTATATTTAATCTTAAGCCTTCTAGTCCTTTAATGGAATACAAATAAGTTTTAAAGTCTTTGAATAAATGGGTGGGTACACTTATTTGTGCGTTAATACCTTCAGTGGCAATATAAATACGCCCAAAGACTTGTAAATGATTCAAGCCCTTATACAATTCATCTCTAAAAGACAAGGGGTCTTGAATGGTGAAGTACTGATAAAAACTGATGGTGGTTCGCGGAAAATTTTCCTCGTATAATTTTTCTTTCAACTCCTTATTGGAGATGCGATTGTGTAGCACTGACATAGCTTAAATTTTTATCCCAATTACAGGTTGGGGAAATTCAATACAAAGATAAATAGAATCATTTACTATTTCTAAGAAAGCTTCCTGTTAATGAAGCAAGTCCTCCTAATAAAGTACCAATGGCAACGGTCATAAAAATGACTAGTAAATAGGAATCACCTATTGTCAGAACTTTTGCCACTTTAGTGGACAAAATATGATTGTTGGCCATATCAATTCCAAAAGCTAGTCCAGCCCATAAAGAGCCTACACCCAAGGCACCCGCTGTAAAAGAATGTGCAGGTTTAATAGGTATAGCAAAAGCAATAATAAAATTAGTGACTACAAAACTCCACCATGGTAAATTGCCATAAATTCCAACAGCATAGGCAAGCAGGGCAGATAATAAAATAGATACAATATATTTCATAAGTAATATTTAAGCGTTTGACTTTTTAAATTGAATATGCCATTTAGTTCTTTCGTTCTGTATTAATTTTTCTTTGGCTAAAAATAATAATCGATAATATTTCCCAGCTGCCCAATAATCAATAAAACTATCATAGTAAGTACTACCCGGGTTACCACTCTGCCCACCTGGATATAAACCATAGGCTTCTATATCATCTGTCAAGTGTACCACCATTCTCCAACTTGGTCCATGCATTTCAGTGGTGGCATTTATAATATTTTTTCCTCCTCCAATAGGTAAATTCATTCTGCTTAAAGCAGGTATTTTAGTAAGATGCATTACCCTAGTGGCTTTAAATAAAGCCCATTCTAATTTATTTTCTTTTTCTAATTCCAATAATTTTTTGGTGGCATTTTCAACACCTAATGTAACTTGATCTTTAAAATTTTCAATTTTACCTTTGGTGCTGATATCATCCGCTACAGACCAATTAGAATCTTTTAACAACTGATCTACTAAAACAAAATCATCGGGACTAGTAAGTGCAGTGGGAGAACCTTTTAATTCATCTCCCCAAACTGCTTCTGTGACACTGTCCCAAACAATTTCAAATACAGTAATGCCTTTTGAATTTTCGCTATTGACTAAATCCCAGTTGTTCATTTCATCTACCATTCTTTTGGCATCGGGGCTTAGTTTGTCTACTTGTAAATATTTCATTAAAGCAGGTCTTGCAGTGGCCGCAAATACATTATCGTTATTGGTTTGCAAGGCTTGCATATCTTCTGCTGAAATATTAGACATGCCAATTAAATGCTGATTGACACTAATACCTCTGTATAGTGGGAAAGAAGTGGCCGTACCTAAATAATAAGGATAGGTTGCATCAGTTGCTTTTTGATTCGCACTGCTTACAAAGCCGCGCTCCGGATTTTTTATAGTGGGGTTTTCTTCATTCGGAATCATTCCTTGCCATGCATAAGTAGTATCGTCTCCTGGCATAATAAAATCTCCTTGTCGCTCCCATCTTGCTACAAAACTTCCTTGTTGCTTAATGGCAATATCTCCCGTCTTAGTAGCTAAAACAAAGTTTTGTCCAGGGCAGGTCCATAGTGCAGTGGCCTTGATATAATCGTCATAGTTTTTGGCACGGTTCAATCTGTAAAAAGTTTCCACCCCTGTTGAAGTATTATGCGCTGTCCACTGAATGGCTAAATTACGTCCTTTAGATTGTGGATTTTGATAATGTGCATCATACATAGTAGGCCCCCAAACGGTCATAGGTATTTGTTCTACTACATCGGCGCTATCTTTTACTTTAATGACTTCTGTTCTTTTTTCAGCAGTGTTCCACTTACCATTATACCAATATTCATTTTCTGTACTGTCTTTAAATTTAATTTCATAAAAATCTAATACATCTCTACCTGCATTGGTAACGCCCCATGCTAAACTATCATTGAATCCGATAATAACTGCAGGAGAACCTGGGAAACTTGCTCCATAAGTGCTATGCGTAGGTGTAGTAATTTGTACTTCATACCAAAGCGAAGGCATGTTTAATCCTAAATGCGGATCAGAGGCTAAAATAGGACGACCCGATTTTGTTTTAGAACCGGCTACTGCCCAGTTATTACTTCCATTATTTTTATTAGGCGCTAGCGGCGTTTCAACATTGGTAATACCAACTGCGGTAGATTGATGCAAATAAGCAGAATCGGCATTGATAGGTTTAATAGGAACAATGGAAGGCTTCTGATATACCGTACCTTTTGGAATAATGGGGTCTAAAGAATCTTGGTTATTAGTATATAATTTATCAAATAAATCATAGCCTAAAAAATCTCTTGTATTGGTTAATTGTAAATCAGAAGTGGCTGCACGACCTGTTAAATCATAAGACATAAACATTAAAAACAAATAAGTCTTTTTAGGGGTCCAATTTTCAGGGGCATAATTCATTAACTTAAATTCAAAAGGCATGTCTGCTGGATCCATTTGTTTTATAAAGGCGTTCACCCCTGCAGTATAGGCATCTACCGTTTCTTTCATTTCAGGATTGTTGGCATTAATATTGGCCTCTGTTTTCTCTGCTCCATAGACCATGCCTAATCTTCTAAAAAAACGATCAATGGGTAATCTATCGGGACCCGCAATTTCACTTAGTCTTCCAGAAGCTACCCTTGTTTGAAAGTCCATCTGCCATAATCTGAACTTTGCGTGTAAATAACCTTGAACAAAATAAGCGTCCTGGTCATTATCGGCATAAATATGCGGTACTAACCTATCATCTAAATACACATCTACATTTCCTTTTAATTCATTTGCAATAATAGAGGCATCGAAATTGGTATTTACCTTTTCTGCATTTTTCCAAAAACCATGTTGTGGCGATAAAAAATAACCCAGCTTTGGCGACTTCGTAGTACCAATAGATAATTGAGTATTTAAAACGGTAACTAAGCTAATAGTAACAATAGCTGAGGCAATAAAGGGTAGTAATCGCATAAGAAATATTTAGAGAACTAAATTAAGATATTATTTGCCAATTCCTTGCTTAAAAAACTGAACTTGATCATGCAATGGCAAATAAGGATATAAGCTTAATAATCGCTCGCTTTTAGCGATACAATTTTCAAGAAAAGCGCGGTGTTGTGATGATCCTGCAAAAAAAGGCTTATGCTGCATAGCTAATTGTAATTCGGCTACCTGTTTCATGATGTTCTGGGTTTCCTCATTCATATAAGTCTCTACCCACTTCTCCCAAACATAATTGGAAGCAGCATAATTGGGATGTACTAAATCCTCGGAATAAAAACGGTAGTCTCTTAAATCATCTATCACATATTCATAAGAAGGGAAATATGCAGTTTGCTTAGAGGTTTCCACTATTTCATGCACGGCTTGAATTAAGACAGCCTTAGACCTATTATTTTCCACCAAGCCTTCTCTTAAATGACGCACAGGACTAATGGTAAATATAATTTGTAAATGCGCATTAAACTGAAGCAAATCCTCTACCATCTTTTTTAATAAAATAACTAATACATCGGGTTTCATTAAATATTTATCAAACCAAGCAGCTGGTGCTTTATGATTATTAGCCACTACCTGCCCTACTGAATGAGGTGACTGACTATTTAATTGATATACCCAAGCAGATCCTAATGTAATAACAATATGATCAGCTGTTTTTAAAAAGGTATGGGCCTTACTAATTGATTCATTAATTTTTTCTAAAGCCTCCTTAGTAGTTACGCCTGAAAAACGACTATGATGCTGCCAACTATTCCAAACTTCATTGAGTTCAAAAAGTTCGGCTTCTGTATATTGTTTCTTATTAATGCAATCCGATAAGGAATGCGCCACACTCATTGGATTAAATAAAACACCATGCGGGTTTTCAAATACCTTAAATAAATGGGTATTTAATTTAGCCCCCATATTTTCTGAAAAGCAAGAGCCTATTAAAAATAAATTATCCCTGTACCCAATAGAGTTTTCAGAACGTTTTGAAGGAAGGGTTAATTTAAATTTTAAGGTACTCATCTAAGGCCAATTATTTTTGGGGAAACATTCTTTGCTTCATGGCCTCATATAAAATAATACCAGCAGCAACAGATACATTAAAGGAATCAAAATTAGTGGCCATTGGTATTTTGAAAAAATAGTCTGCTGCCTTGGCTAAATAAGGTTGTACCCCTCTACCCTCATCTCCCATAATAATACAAGAAGGAATGGTTAAATCCAGTTCATGAATATTTTTTTCAGCGCGCATTTCACTGGTAAAAACTTGTATGCCATTTAAATGAAGTAAGTCCACCGCTTTCAATAAACTATTCACTCTTACAATATGTATATGTTCAAGTGCTCCTGCACTACTTTTAAAAGCTTCTTCATTTAAAGCACCCACTCCTTTATCAGGAATAATTAAAGCCTGCGCCCCGCAGCAATGAATGCTTCTTCCAATAGCACCAATATTTCTTACATCGGTAACACCATCTAGCATTAAAAAAAGGGGTGTTTGTGCTTTAGCTACCACAAAATCAATGACTTCTTGTAATTCTAAATATTTTACTTTTGAAATATAGGCGATTACCCCCTGATGATTCGCCTTAGACATTCCATTTAATTTCTCAATGGGTACTAATTGTATAGGAATACTTTTTTCTCTGGCAGCATTTTTAATTTCAGTTAAGCCCTCTCCTTGTGCATTTTTCTGAATGAGTATTTTTTCAATATTGGTACCCGATTCAAATGCCTCTATTAATGGTTGACGACCAATAATAAACTTACGCTCTGTTACAGGACCACGATCTGCATTAAATCTGGGTCTTGGCTTATAGGGTCTATCTGGTCTTGATTGTCTTTCCTCCATAGAACTCAAAGTTAAACGATTTTTGATTGCATTGCATTCCATTTTAAAATGGCAGCCACTGTAATTGAATCGGTAATTTTTCCTTCCATTACCCATTGCAATGCCTCTGTAAAAGGCATTTTTTGAACAGCTAATTTTTCAGTGTCTTCTGGTTCCGCTTCTCCAGCCGTTAAGTCTTGGGCTACATAGACTACTGCGTACTCATCAGATACTGAATTAGAAACATGCATGCGTAAAATTTCTATCCAATTTTTTGCTTCAAAACCTGTCTCTTCTTTTAACTCTCTTTTAGCAGTTGTTAAATAATCGGTTCCTACGGGACAACCCCCTTCTGGAATTTCCCAACTGTATTCATTTAAAGGAAAACGGTATTGACCTACTAAATAAGTATCTCCGTTTTCATCAATGACAATAACACCAATGGCAATATTTTTAAAATGTACTTTACCATAAATACCTGGTGTGCCTGCAGGGGTTATTACTTCGTATTCAGTTAAGTTTATCCAAGGATTATCGTACACTAATTTACCACTAAGGGTTTCCCAGGGATTTTTTTCGTTCGTCATAAAATTATATTAATTAAGTGTCTATGATGTAAATCTAATTCGCCTATATCTTCTAAATAAAAAGCCCTCTCGAATCTCGAGAGGGTTTTTATAATGTTCAATGCATTTATTATTTTAAACCGAAAGCTTTTTTCACTTTCGCTACATAATCTAATTTCTCCCAAGTAAATAATTCTACTTTCATAGTCTTTGATTTACCATCGGGTGTAGTAAATGTTTTAGTCACTGTTTCATTCTTACGACCCATATGTCCGTAAGCAGCCGTTTCACTATACATTGGTGTTCTTAACTTTAATCTTTGCTCGATAAAGTAAGGACGTAAATCAAATATAGATTCTACTAATTTACCAATTTGACCATCGTTTAATTTTACTTTAGCAGTACCGTAAGTGTTTACGTTAATAGAAGTAGGTTTCGCTACACCAATGGCGTAAGAAACTTGCACTAATACCTCACTCGCTACACCAGCAGCTACTAAGTTCTTCGCAATATGACGCGTTGCATAAGCAGCAGAACGGTCTACCTTACTAGGATCTTTACCAGAGAAGGCTCCACCACCGTGTGCACCTTTACCACCGTAAGTATCTACAATAATTTTACGGCCTGTTAAACCAGTGTCACCATGTGGACCACCAATTACAAACTTACCCGTAGGGTTAATATGATACTTAATATCGTTGTTAAATAACTTAGCGTATTTCTTATATTTTGCTTTTACGCGTGGAATTAAAATTTCAACAATATCTTTTTTAATTTTCGCTAACATCTTTGCTTCTGCATCAAAATCGTCGTGTTGAGTAGAAACTACAATGGCATCAATTCTTACGGGTTGATTTTTATCGTTGTACTCAAGCGTTACTTGAGACTTTGCATCGGGACGTAAATATTTAATAGCTTTGTTCTCTCTTCTTAAAGCAGCTAATTCAATTAGAATTTTGTGCGCTAAGTCTAAAGCCAAAGGCATGTAGTCATCGGTTTCATTTGTTGCATAACCAAACATCATACCTTGGTCACCAGCACCTTGCTCTTCTTTTTTCTTTCTATCCACTCCTTGGTTGATATCGGCAGACTGCTCATGTATTGCTGACAACACACCGCAACTATCTGCTTCAAACATATATTCACTCTTTGTGTAACCAATTTTCTTGATCACATTACGCGCAATAGTTTGTACATCTAAATAAGCTTTAGATTTTACTTCCCCTGCTAAAACTACTTGACCAGTAGTTACTAAAGTTTCACAAGCTACTTTTGACTGTGGGTCAAAGGCTAAAAAGTTATCAATTAAGGCGTCAGAAATCTGATCGGCTACTTTGTCTGGATGTCCTTCAGAAACACTTTCTGAAGTAAATAAATATGGCATAGATTAGTATTTAAGGTGCAAATATATTAATTAAAGTAATAAATTGATCTATAAATCGGAATAATAGATACGTACCCTCATTCTGAACTTCTTTCTACTTCCACCCCCTAAAACAACACGTCCAGTAGCTGCCTGGTTGGCAATAGCTGTGGTGAGATAGTCCTTTGAAGGAGCTTCTTTATTATAAGGATAAGGAGGTACTAAAGTAAGGGAGTCATTCACTGGCGCAATAATTCGAAAATCGAATAGAGAGTCTTTTCTAGAGACAACTCCTTGCACATATCTACTTATATTAAAGGTATAAGAAGCTATATTATCATAGCCATCAATAGACTTATAAATTAATTTACCTCCAAACTGTGTAAAAGAGCTGGCGTTGGTGGTACCTGCAAAATCGTTAGGTACATTGCCAAAAGTCTTTGAAACAGAATCATAGGTTGCTAAGAACAAATACCTAGGAGGTAAAAATTTAGATTCTAAACTACCTGCTCCAGCTGCATCGGGCACTTGCTCTGCGATTAATTCAGCACGGTGTATAATTTTATTCGCAAAATTCTTTATACCTGGTATTTTAACTTTAACCATGGTACCTGGACTGGTTTGCACATAGACCAATGAATCATTGGCCACTTTATCCATATGTTTAGCAATTTCAGCGCCATTTCTATTACGCTTTATAAAATTGACATTTCCATTGCTATAAATACTAAACTTAAAGTTAACCACTGCTGTATCTCTTGGAGCAGTTGCATTAGTAGCAGTTGCATTGGTATTATAATAAAGCGCCAATTTAGTATTAGAATCTAGTAAGTTTATTTTTAGTAATACATTTTTATTAGCGGACTCATCTGCCGTTAATGCAAACCCTGGAAAATAGGCACGTAAAGTAGTATCACTTCTATAAGCATTATTTGAATCAAATTCTTTTAAAAATTGAGTAGCAAAACTTTTAGACAATTTAATACGGATGGTATTTTTGGAAGCCTCAAATCGGGTATACAATGAATCTCCTATTTTAGCAAAATCGACAGTGCTCTCCCCTAAATTTTGATCGGTTTTGAAATTGTATAATTCAGGATAATTAGAGGGATATAATTTATACGCATCCAAAGGTGTAGCTGCACTAATTCTTTTTAATTGAAGTTTTACAGGCTTTGTGGTATCGCCATAAAAACCTTTATAAGATAAAATTAAAATAGCTGAGTCAACGACTAAACTATCTTTACTACCTGCAATAAAAAATGGGAAAAAACTAGGCACCACTTGAAAATACATAGAAGCATTCGTGGTTCCAAAAATAGGATCGCTGGTTATATTTCCTAGCACTTGATCGTCTGATAAGTAGACCCTCATTGAATCTGTTCTTTCCAAAGTTTCGGTAATTACATCGAGTGTGGTATCTTTTGTATTGTAAGCATCCATTGAAGGAAGTAAACCAAGACCTAATTCCGAACTGCCAATTCTAGTACAAGCTGAAAAAACCAGCGTTGAAAAAAGAGATATAATAAATATTCTTATTGTGTAATTTGATACCATGAATTTAATTTGTCTTTACTTAGATGCAAGTTCGTTGTATAAATCTAAATACTCTGTTAAATCGGAGTCCCATCCGTTAAAAGGAACCACTTTTTTTCCTTTCACAGCAGAAAATTCTGATACTAATTTTTTATCAATAATATCAGATCCAAAAGTAATAGCATCAGCATAGGTAGCACCACCTCTAAATAAAGCAGCATTATTTAAATCCTTGAAAGGTTCTAAATCTTTGTCTTTAATATTGGTATTGATAATAGCCTTTGTTAATAAATCTTTATTGAACTTTTCTTCAAATGTATTTTGACCAATCGTGTATACGATTTTAGCATTAGAGAAAACAGGCTCTTTCTTGTAAGCGTGTTTTATATAGGCCGGAATTAAACCAGTCATCCAACCACTACAATGAATAATATCTGGAGGCCATCCAAATTTTTTCACTGTTTCCAAAGCACCTCTACAGAAGAAAATAGTTCTTAATGCATTGTCATCAAACCATTTTTCAGTTTCATCATGAAAAATTTGCTTGCGCTTGAAAAAGTCTTCGTTTTCTAAAAAGTATACTTGTAAACGGGCATTCGGTAAAGAAGCCACTTTAATTTGTAAGGGATAGTCGTCTCCGTCTAATTGAACATTAATTCCAGAAAGTCTAACCACTTCATGTAAACGGTGTCTTCTTTCGTTAATCACCCCAAAACGAGGCATAATACAACGAACTTCTAATCCACTGTCGTTGCTTTTTATGGCGAGCTTATTAATTACCTCAGCAAATTCGGTCAGCTCTAAATAGGGCGACATTTCTGTGGCGATATATAAGATTCGTTTTTTTTCAGACATTCCTTTTGGTTTAACTCAAATCTATGTTTGAGTGTGCGAAGGTACGTAATTGTAAGGACTTTAAGAAACAACAAAAAAGACTAATAAATACCCTCTCCCCCCTTCATTTGTAGACAATTGGTCGTAAATTGCAGAGAATTGTTTAACAGCATTACACATGAGTAAATTTATTAAAATAGCCTTCTTCTTTTTCATAGGCATTTTATTGATTTGGTGGAGTTTACATCAAATCCCCCCTCAAGAATGGGATAAATTTACTATAGCCTTACAAAAGTCAAAATTATGGATCATTTTCCCTGTTGGACTCATACTTGGACTCTCTCATTTAGTGCGTGCTTTAAGATGGAGATTAATTATGGAACCGCTGGGATATAAGCCCTCCATTATGAATACATTTTTAGCGGTCTTAATTGGCTATTTGGCCAACTTGGCTGTTCCAAGATTAGGAGAGGTTTTAAAGTGTACCCTACTTTCAAAATATGAGAAAGTACCCGCTGAAAAAATTGTAGGTACCATTGTTGCAGAAAGGGCCTTTGATGTCATAAGCCTAGGTGTTATTTTTTTACTAGCCCTTACCCTTCAATTCAGTGTGGTGGAAGCCGGTTGGAATCAATTCAAAACTTATGGAAAAGCCGCCGGAGATGCTAGCGGAAGCAATCAAACAATCTATATCATTATAGCTGTTATTCTATTAGCGGCCATCGTAGCGTTTTGGTTTTTCAAATCAAAAATGCAAAATGCAATACTTGCTATTAAAAAAATTATTGCAGGTGTTTGGGAAGGCGTAATGAGTGCGACCAAATTAAAAAAACATAATTTATTTTTCTTCTACTCTTTTGCCATTTGGTTTTTGTATTTACTAGCCACTTATGTGGGCTTGTATGCAACAGAGGGAACTGAAAGTTCTTTTCAAACAGCCATTAGCTGTTTAGCCTTTGCAAGTATTGGTATGATTATAACGCCAGGTGGCATTGGTGCTTATGCCTATTTTATGGCAAAAGTTTTAGAGTTAAACGGAGTGGATTATACTTTAGGATTAGCCAATGGCACATTGCAATGGTTTTCACAATTCATAATTATTTTAGTTTTAGGAGGCGCTGCTTTAATTGCACTTCCATTATTCAACAAGCAAAAAAATTAAGATGAAAACGGGAGCGTCTATTGAAAAAAAAATAATGACTATTGCCACTGCCAAAACTATCATGGCTGCATTAAAAGTAACAGGCAAGAAAGTCTCTTTTACCAATGGCTGTTTTGATATTTTACATCCGGGTCATTTATTTTCATTAACGCAGGCGGCGGAGGAAGCCGATTATTTAATAGTGGGTTTAAACAGCGACGCTAGTGTTCGAAAATTAAAAGGCCCTAGCCGCCCCATTAATAGCACAGAAAGTAGGGCCATTGTACTTGCCAATTTAATTGTGGTAGATGCGGTGGTTATATTTGAAGAAGAAACACCACTTGAATTAATAACGGCATTACTACCTGATGTAATTGTGAAAGGTGGCGACTATACAATTGAGCAAGTAGTAGGTGGTAAAGAAGTAATAGCGAATGGCGGTAAAGTTATTATCAACCCTATTGTAGAGGGTTTTTCAACAACTAGTCTTATTGAGAAAATGAAAGGTTAATTTATAAATTATACAACTATGGAATTTTTACAAGAACTGCAATTACTAAAGAAAAACGAGGGAAGTTCAACAGGCACGGTGTGGCAAAATAGTAAAGGTGAAATAATTGTTTCTTCTTCTCCTGTTGACAATAAAGAAATTGGAATAGTAATAAGTACTGATAAAGAAGCTTATGAAAAAATTATTACAACAGCGCAGTCTGCATTTTTAGAATGGAGAAATTGGCCAGCCCCGAAAAGAGGAGAAATAGTTCGTCAAATGGGAGATGCCTTAAGAAAAGAAAAACAGGCATTGGGTCAGTTGGTAAGTTATGAAATGGGAAAAAGTTTACAAGAAGGTTTAGGAGAAGTACAAGAGATGATTGATATCTGCGATTTTGCAGTAGGATTATCAAGACAATTATACGGACTTACCATGCACAGTGAAAGACCTTCTCATAGAATGTATGAGCAATGGCATCCATTAGGTATTGTGGGTATTATTTCAGCCTTCAATTTTCCAGTAGCTGTATGGAGTTGGAATGCTGCACTTGCCTGGGTATGTGGTAATGTTACTGTTTGGAAGCCTAGTGAAAAAACACCTTTATGTGGTAATGCTATACAAAACATAATTGCAAAAGTATTTAAAGAAAATAATGTACCAGAAGGCGTTAATAATTTAATTCAAGGAGGACGTGAAGTGGGTGAATGGATGTCAAAAGATACCCGCATTCCTTTAGTATCTGCAACAGGATCTACTAGAATGGGTAAATTATTAAATACTGCGGTAGCAGCGCGTTTAGGAAAAACTATTTTAGAATTAGGAGGCAATAATGCTATTATTATTTCAGAACATGCCGATTTAGATATGTCTTTAATTGGTGCGGTGTTTGGAGCCGTTGGTACTGCAGGTCAAAGATGTACAAGTACGCGCCGTTTAATTATACATGAAAAAGTATACGATAGTTTTGTGGCTAAATTAACCAAGGCCTATGGACAAATTAAAATTGGAGATCCTTTAGATTCAAAAAATCATATGGGCCCATTGATTGACAAAGAAGCTGTAAAAATGTATTTGAATTCTATAGAAGCTTGCAAAAAAGAAGGTGGTAAATTTTTAGTAGAAGGTGGTGTATTAGAAGGTAAAGGATATGAAAGTGGATGTTATGTAAAACCTTGTATTGCTGAAGCACTACCCCATTATAATATTGTACAACACGAAACATTTGCGCCCATTTTATATGTAATGAAATATTCCAAATTAGAGCAAGCCATTGCTATTCAAAATGGAGTGCCTCAGGGATTATCTTCTGCCATCATGACTTTAAATATGAGAGAGTCTGAATTATTTTTATCGCAAAGCGGAAGTGACTGCGGCATTGCGAATGTAAATATTGGAACTAGTGGCGCGGAAATTGGTGGCGCTTTTGGTGGTGAAAAAGAAACAGGTGGTGGAAGAGAAAGTGGATCTGACGCTTGGAAAGCCTATATGCGTAGACAAACCAATACTATTAACTGGAGCAATCATTTACCATTAGCACAAGGCATACAATTCGATTTGTAAAATATAAACTAATATATACCTAATAAAAACAAAATATGCCCAGACCCAGTGTTACTGAATACGCCCCTTATTATCAAACTTATATTAACTATACAAGTGGTAAAGACTATTCAATATTGGTGCAACAATACAACGAACGCATAATTGAATCTTGGAATGCTATCCCCTTAGAAAAAATAAATTATGCGTACGCTGAAGACAAATGGACAATTAAACAAATGTTTCAGCATGTCATTGATACAGAAAGAATTTTTGCCTACAGGGCAGTAGCCATTGCCAGAAAAGAACCTAATGCCATAGCTGGCTTTGATGAAAATGAATATGCCAAAAATGCCACTGCTGCGCATCGTAACTGGAAAGAGATGATAGCTGAATGGAAAGCGGTAAGACAGTCTACTAATTTCTTATTTAATTCTTTTACTGAAGAAGACTTAAAACAAAAAGGAATAGCTAGTAATAATCCAATGTCAGTAAATGCTTTAAGCTTTATTATATTTGGTCATGCCCTACATCATTTACATGTATTGAAAGAGCGATACGGTATTTAAAATTAACGATAAGCAAAAAGCCCCACGATTTCTCGTGGGGCTTTTTTTATATCTTATTAAAGTTTCAAATAATTCTAAGAAGTGAATTATTTAGTACCATAAATATGAATAGCTAATTGAACTTCAGAATCTACCATTCCAATACCATAGTTGATACCGAATAGAGTTCTATCAAAAGGCATAAATGCTTCAGCGAAGAAACCTTTATCATCTGCATTTCTGATCACAGCTGAAAAAGTAACTGGCGCTTTAATTCCTTTTAAGTTTAAGTCACCTTTAATAGTAGCTCTGTCAGCCTTTGTATATTCTACAGAACTAATCGTAAAGCTAGCTTCACCGAATCCTAATTTTGCAATGTCGAAGAAATCAACAGACATCAAATGACCTTGTAATTTCTCGCCACCACCAGCATCTGTAACTTTTAAACCAGCGATATCAATTACAAAACTACCTCCTACTAACTTACCGCCATTTACTTGAACAGCGCCAGATTTGATTGGGAAATAACCTGTATGGTAATCGCTTTTTTTAGAACCTGTAAAGTCTACTTTACTTTTTTGAGCAGTAACTTTAAAATTTACTACATCAGCATTTTTCGCCTTAGGCGCAAATGAAACCAATGAAATTGTAGCTGCAATAACTACTAAAGAAAACATGATTTTTTTCATATATGAATTTTTGATTAATTAAGGATTTGCTTCTGCTAAAATACATCCTTATGACTTATTTTTAAAAAGTAAAGATATAATTCAATGTTTAAACAACAAAATATATTTTTAAGGATAATCATTGCCTATAATCTATTATCTTCGCCAAAATTTTACTTACTATGAATTTGCACGAATACCAAGCTAAGGAACTACTTAAAAAGTATAATGTACCCGTTCAAGAAGGGGTAGCTGTTGAAACAGTGGAAGCCGCGGTGGAAGCCTATAATAAAATTGCCAGCGAAACGAAAAACAAGTTTGCTGTTGTAAAAGCACAAATTCATGCAGGTGGTCGTGGTAAAGGAAAAATAGAAGGCACAGAACAAAGAGGTGTAGCTGTAGGTAAATCTGCTTTAGATATTGAAACATTTGCAAAGAATATCTTAGGGGGTACTTTAGTGACTATTCAAACTGGCCCTGCTGGTAAATTAGTTTCTAAAATTTTAATTGCACAAGACGTTTATTATGAAGGCCCTCAGCCTACTAAAGAATTTTACCTTTCTATTTTATTGGATCGTGCTAAAGGCATGAATGTAGTAATGTATAGCACCGAGGGTGGAATGGATATTGAAGAAGTAGCACATAATACTCCAGAAAAAATATTTAAAGAGTGGATACACCCAGGTGGTGGCTTGCAAGGTTTTCAAGCAAGAAAAATTGCATTTAACTTAGGTTTAAGTGGTGATGCTCTTAAAAGCTGCGTAAAGTTTGTCACTAATTTATACAACGCTTATGTTGGTTTAGATTGTGGCATGTTAGAGATAAACCCTTTATTCAAAACTTCTGATGACAGAATCATTGCAGTAGATTGCAAAATGAATATTGACGATAGCGCCTTAATGCGTCATCCTGATTTATTAGCTATGCGCGATGTATCTGAAGAAGATCCAACAGAAGTAGAAGCAGGTGAATACAATTTAAACTTTGTGAAATTAGATGGCAATGTGGGTTGTATGGTGAACGGAGCTGGTTTAGCTATGGCGACCATGGATATGATTAAATTAAGTGGTGGCGAGCCTGCCAACTTCTTAGACGTGGGTGGTTCTGCCAATGCACAAACAGTTGAGGCTGGATTCAGAATTATCTTGAAAGACCCAAATGTAAAAGCAATTCTTATTAATATATTCGGCGGTATTGTTCGTTGCGACCGTGTTGCAGCGGGTGTGATTGAAGCCTTTAATAAATTAGGCAATATTAATATCCCTATCATTGTTCGTTTACAAGGAACCAATGCAGTAGAAGCTAAAAAATTAATAGACGAGAGTGGATTGAAAGTACAGTCTGCTATTCAATTAAGCGAAGCAGCAGCTTTGGTGAAACAAGCTGTGGCTTAGGTTTTATATATTTTTTATTTACACTATTTTTACTTCTGTAAGGGCGCTGAATAAATAAATATTTCCTGTAGCCACTTCAATACATTCAATACGTTTGCGTCTTAATTTTATTTTTCTAAAAGTCCTGCCTTTTGTTTCCATAAACAAGGTTCCATCTGCAAGATGCGCCAGTGTTACCACTCCCTCTTTTTGCACTGGATTGTATTTGCGAAGTACCAAGAGCAAAGCAGTTTCACCATTGGCAGTGGCAGCGGGGTTTAGTAAAGTTTTTTGTAAACTCTTGCGAATATCATCCGGGAAAATTGCTAATTGAATAAACTGAGCTAATAATTGCCCATAAATAGCCTTCCATTCTTTACCATGGGCCTCCACCCTATTTCTGTATTGTTCAAAACAAAGTAAATGCGCTAGCTCATGTAATAAAGTAATTAGAAATTCATACTTATTTAAATTTCCATTCACCGATATTTTATGATTGGCCCCCATAGCGGCATGCCTATAATCGCCTAATACCGATTTTCTTTCTCTTGTTACAGTCAGATGAACTTTATAGTGATTAATAAGTTGAATCACTGGCTCAAAAGCCCCTTCTGGCAAATAGGTATTTAAAGCATGTAAAGGATGTTCAACTTTTGCCAAAATAATAATGAATTAAAAATAGATGATTATTTTTTACTTACTGCTTCTTTAATTTCAAGCCAGGTATAAGCCAAGTACAATGCCATGCTAGCTAGTAGAGTTGGATACCCTACTGGTTCTTTAGCCTGTTTCACATAGGTTAAGGCAGCGCCTGCAAATACAATTAGTTTAAACAGCGTTCCTAATAGCACAGATCTAATTAAGGCATTGGGGTTGGCCTTATCTACTCTTTGCAGTCTTATATAATTTAAATATACCATTGCAAACAACATCATATTCACCGTTAGTACAAAATTAATTTTAACAGGTACATAAAAACCATTGAATATAATTGTTTGACCTGCCACCAAGACCACCATAAATAATACAAAGGCAGTAAGATTCTTTTTAAAAAACATAAAGGATATTTTGATGAATAGAGATGATGATGTTTAAATTATTTTATGTTATACCTATTTTTTTTGTTGTGTATCTCTCACAACCATCACCAGCGTAAATAAAATGAAAAATGAAGGTAAAATCCAGGCAGCTCGGTTATGCCAAGTAAAGTAATTGTCTATCTTCTTTCCTAAATACAAGCTAATTAATAGACCCGCTATAATTTGCGTTCCTAGACCAGCATATTTGGCTAAGCTATTCACCGGATTCTCTTTATTATTATGGGAAGAGGGAGATGCCATTAATCAAAAGATTGTTTGCTATCTGGTAATACCAAAGGCAAAGTGTCTAATTGTTTAGGATTGCCTTCAGACAATACTTTTTTTATACCTTCTAGATATTGTTCTTTATAATGAATGGACTGCTCTAAGGAATCGGTTCTAATTTTTAATAGTTGCAAAGCCGTTCTACTTTCTTTGGTGCCATAGCCTGGGATATAATATTTAAGAGGCGTAAAAGCAATTAGGGCAATAGTTAAACCAACAAGTAAAATAAAACTAATACTGAAACCAATATAAACCGATTTTCTAGACAATCTAAACGCTACTACTTCATCAAAGGTGTCGTCGTTCATGACCACTAATCGGTAAGTATTACTGGTTCTTTTGAAAGTATTATTGATATCTAATTTTGGCATAAAGCAGTGTGCTTGTTAAAGATACAACCTATTCCATTTTTTTAAGAGAATAATAGGAAATAAATGTATTTTTAAGGCGATTTTAACCCTTTTATGCAGCATACAAAAGCCCCTTATAAATTTTCTACGAATTGGTTTTGGGCCATCTGCATCCTTAGCCAATTTTGCTTACAAGCAAATGCACAAAGCAGCACTAAAAAAATACAAGACAGCCCCCAGCAAAAAACAGATACAAGTAGTTCCTTACTAGATATTAATAATAGTAAGCTTATCAAAAAAGCCAATAGTATTTTAGATAGCACTCAAAAAAAAGCAAACGATTTTATTTTAAATAAGGTCAATAAATTAAAGGGGGCTGCGAATGATAAGGCTAATAAAATAGTAGGCAAAGTAATCCCTCAGGAAATTGAAAAACCCCTGCCCTATGAACGCCTGCTTAATACAAAATATACTTTAGGCCGAAGAGCTTATCAAAATACAGTTTCTCAGTTTAATTTTTTATTTAATGCAGAAGAAGAATTGAATGGAAACATTTTAAAAGCTAGAAATGAATATGTCGATGACTATACTACCTTAATTAGTTTTTATGATTACGATTTAAGTGCTACCTCTAAAAATAGTATCGACTCCATAATTTATAGGTGTAATGCCAATATTGTATTACACGATTTAAGAAGCAATTGGGTAGATGACGCTTATTTACTTTTAGCCAAGGCTTATTTATTTCATAAAGACTTTGATACAGCCGGCAGTATACTCCAATTTATTAACTACTCGTTCGATGAAAAACAAGATGGAATGGACTTGCCCATTGGAAGTAATCTAAGAAATACCAAAGGTAAATTTAGCATTGCCACAGCAGAGAATAATCGCTTTTTCGAAAATTTAAATGTACGTAACGAAAGTATGATTTGGCAAGCAAGAAATTATATTGAAAAAGAAGAGTGGAATGAGGGCATTAGTTTATTACAACTATTAGAAGCCGATGCCATTTTCCCTAAAAGACTATACCCCTTTTTAAATGAACAGCTTGCTTATGGCTATTATCAAATGGAAATGTATGATAAAGCAGCGGCTGCCCTTGAAAAAGGTATAAACAATGCACCTGATGATGCAGCAAAAACAAGATGGTACTATTTAATAGGACAGTTATGGCAGAAGGCAGATAAGTGGGATAAAGCCTATCCTTGGTTTAAAAAAGCGAATCAAAATGCAGTGAACCCAATTATTAGCGTCTATGCAAAAATTAGTATGATTAGCTATGATGCCAAAAACGCAAACAATGCCTGGGAAGAACTCGCCTACTCACTTGAGAAAATGATAAAAAGAGATAAGTATAAACCTTATGCCGATATCATTTATTTTGAGATGGCAAAATTAGCCATTCAAAACAATGCTTACACAAAAGCCAACGACTGGTTAATTCAATCTATCAAAAAAAATAGAAGCAACCTAAAACAAAAACAAAAAGCTTTTGAATTATTAGGGGATATCAACTATTCAAACAACCACTATAGTACCGCTAAACTTGCATATGATAGTGTAAGTATTGTATTAAAAACAAACCCTAACTACGAAACCATTCAAGCCAGAAAAAAATGGTTAAGCACTATTAGCACTAATGAAAAAATAGTAGAAGCTCAAGATACCCTACAATACATATACCAACTAAACCCATCCAATCAAGAAGCCTATTTTAAATTATGGCAAAAAAGAACCAAAATTGAAAATGAATTTTTAAAAGATATTTTTTTAGATAAAACGCCTAATTCGAACAAAAATAGCCAACAAGATAATGATGCTATAAATAATTTTAGTAGCCTTAATAACAATAATAGTTTTAGTAATAATAGTAATAGTGATTTTTACTTTGATAATAGGTCTGTATTAGTACAAGGCAAACAAAACTTTACACAGAAATGGGGGCCAAGACCCAATGTGGATAGTTGGAGAAGAAAAACAAGCCTAATGAATGCACCCAGCAGCTTAAGCAATCAGGATGCAACAAGTACTGGCTTTCAAAATAATACAAGTAAGGACTCTTTGCAAAATAGGAGCCTGTCCAAAGATGAAAAAGAAAATTCAAAAGCAGATGAAAAGGGAAATAGTTATGAAATGATTACAGATGGCAGTTCTTATATAAAATCTAAACAAGATTGGAATAAAGCAGCTTTAGCGAATGCCCAAACTTTTTTACTAGAGTTGAACGATTTTGAAAGAGCCTATCCCCTTTATACTAAAGTAATTGCCAATAATATTGATACTGCCATTACCGAAAGAGCTATGTTGGATTTAGCAAGCCATTACCTACATGAAAATTTAAACGAAAAGTCGGATAGTATTATCAAAATAGTAGAAGATAGATTTCCAAGAGGTTTTTATGTCACAAAGAAAAAAGAAAGCAGCTTAAAACAGAAAAAAGAAGCTGATGTACTGAATGATTATAAAGAAGCCTACTTTTTATCCCAAATTGGTAATTGGGAAAGTTTAGCAGCTTTATCCAATCAATTAAATACAGATTTAAGAAGAACAAAATGGTATACCCCCTTTAAGTTTATTCAAGTAAAAATGTATGCACAACAAAGAATGGATAGTATAGCAATAGTATTATTAGATTCTATTGTACTTCAGAACACCAATGAAAAAATAAGAGACAGGGCAAAAAATATTCTAGAAGAGTTAAAAAATAGAAAACAAACAGAATCTTATTTAACTAATTTAAACCTTAGCAAAGAAATACTAGATACAATTGCGCTAGTCAATACGGCAGCTATTAGCAAGTCCAATAAAAAAGACAACCCTATTAAAAATGACAACCCTAATGTAAAGGACAACCCTAATGTAAAGGACACCACCACTACTAAACAAATAGCTACTATACCCATAATAACAGCCCTCCCATTCACCAATGATAGTAGCGAGCAGTATTATATTGCTTTTGCCACCCAAAAAGTGAGTGCCACTTTTGTCAAGGAAATGCAAACAGCCTTTACCTATTTGAATAATGATGAATTTATAAAACAAAAATTAAATGTAACTTACATACAGTTTAATGAGAATAGCTATATTGTTTGGATTGGACCCTTCGTAAACAACCTTGATGCTAAAAATTATATCAATAAAGTGAAGCCAAGATTAAGTACTGAAATTATATCATTTGTACCCTCCAAACAATATGAAATATACTTATTAAGCAAATCCAATATACTGTTAATAAAAGACGAAGCCGATTTAAAACAATATCAGCAGTATATGTTTAAAAATATTTATAAACCTTAATTAAAATAGTAGTGAGTCAAGATTCAAAAAAACCTAAAAGTTGGGTGCGCCTTTTTTGGAAATACTATTTTATTTCTGCTGGCGTATTTTTATTATTTATTTTGATGTTGAACTGGGGATGGATTGGCGATATGCCCGACTTAGATGATATTGAAAACCCTACTGCATCCTTAGCCAGTCAAGTGTATGCACAAGATGGGACGCCCATGGGTAAGTTTTATTTAGAGGACCGTATTACCGTTAAGTATAGAGATATTAGCCCCTATTTGCTACAAGCATTAGTAGCTACAGAAGATAAAAGATTTTACGACCACTATGGAGTAGATGGAGAAGGCCTTATAAGAGCCATTGCCTTTCTAGGTAGCCAAGGCGGTGCCTCTACCATTACCATGCAAACGGCTAAAAATTTATTTACCGACAACTGGGGCACTAAAAACAAATTACTTCGTGTTATTCAAAAAATAAAAGAAAGTATTATTGCCATTAAACTTGAACGCAATTTTACCAAACAAGAAATTATTACCCTTTATTTAAATACCGTTCCCTTTAGTGAAAATGTGTTTGGTGTAAGCAATGCTTCTAGAACTTTTTTCCAAAAAGAGCCCGACCGTCTAACTGTAGAAGAAGCGGCTTTATTAATAGGCATGATTAACGCGCCTACCAAATACAATCCTAATAGAAATCCTAAGTTGGCCTTAGAAAGAAGAAACTTAGTAATAAGTAGAATGGCAGGGCAAAAATATATTAGCCAAGACCAGGCAGAAGAACTTAGAAATTTACCCATTGCCACTAATTTTAAAAAGCTAGATCAAAACAATGGCCTTGGCCCCTATTTCAGAATGACTTTAGGAGAGTACATGAAAAAATGGTGCAAAGAGCATAAAAAAAATAATGGCGACCCTTACGATTTATACCGCGATGGTCTAAAAATTTATACCACCATTAACCCTAGAATGCAATTGTATGCAGAACAAGCAGTAGCCCAGCACATGTCCTATTTACAAAAACAATTCAATCAACAAGCCAATATAAAATCGGGTACTATTTGGAAAGAGTTTAGCGCCCAACTAGAGCTTGCGGTAAAACAAACCGACAGATGGAAGAGTTTGAAAAAAGAAGACATGGAAGAGGAAGCGATTAGAAAAACTTTCAACGAGCCCTTACCCATGCGCATTTTTGCATGGAATAAAAACCGTTTTATTGATACCATTATGACCCCTTATGATTCTTTAAAGTATCATAAGCAAACTTTACAAACCGGATTTTTAGCGGTGGACCCTTTCACTGGAGAAGTGAAAGCCTGGGTAGGTGGTGTAGATTTCAAAACATTCAAATACGATCACGTAAATATAAATACTAAAAGACAGGTGGGTTCTACCATTAAACCCTTGTTGTATTCATTAGCCATTGAAGAAGCGGGCTTTACACCCAATACCATTGTACAAGACGTACAACAAAATTTTGATGGTTATGGCATGGTGCCTAATACTCCTAAAACCTGTACTTTCCAGTCTATTCCTATGGCACAGGCTTTAGCGGAATCTAGAAACTGTTCCTCGGCCTTTATCATGAAACAAATTAATGGCAATAGCAATGAAGCTGCTAAACAATTTGTGGAGTACTTGAAAAAGTGCAATATTAAATCCGATATACAACCCTATCCATCTATTGCTTTAGGCGCCGTTGAAATTTCACTCTTTGAAATGGTACAAGCCTATACCATGTTCCCAGGAGCTGGTTATAATGCACAGCCTTTTTTTATCAATAGAATTGAAGATAAAAACGGCAATGTACTTGAAAGCTATTCTCCTCAAAGAAGAAAAGTGATTAAAGAAGAAACGGCCTATTCTGTTGTAAGTATGATGCAAGGCGTGATACAGAAAGGAACGGGAAGAAGTATGTATTCTTATGCTGTTCCAACACAATCAATTGCAGGTAAAACAGGAACCACCAATGACAATAGCGATTTATGGTTTATGGGCTATACTCCACAATTATTAGCAGGCGCTTGGGTGGGATGTGACGACCGTTATATAAGATTCTCAGATAATTATTTTGGGCAAGGTGCACACGCTTCTTTACCTATCTGGGCGAATTTTATGAGTAAGGTAGCCGCAGATCCTGCATGTAATTTAGATGCGAATGCAAGCTTTGAAAGACCATCCAGTATGCTCAACGACTTCAATATAGATTTTATTTCAAAAGATAGTACAGGTTTAGAAGGTATGGATGATATTATTAATACAGAAGATATTAAAGCTGAATCGGATTATACCCTACCCGATGCTGAAATTGCGAGCCCTGTAAAAAATACAGCTCCTAATAAAACTACGCCTCCCATAAAAAATAATTCGAAGGATACTAAATCTAAAGATACAAAGGCCAATAAAGAAGGGGCAAAACCAAAAGCGCTCTTCCCACCAAAGAAGAATTAACGCGTATTTTTCAAGGAATAAAAAATAGAGAAATGGTGGTATAAATTTCTTTGGAAAAAAGCATTTCCATATTGTATCGTAACACGAGGTAATTTAAAACCCAACCCTGCACTAAATCCATTGAACCAATTTTGTTGGTTTTGAATATTCAAATCGAAGCGTCGAATAAAATTATACCCAAAATCAATACTTACTTGCTCTCCTATATTCGCTTCAGCTCCTATAATTAAATGATTAAAAATATCTTGCGCAGCGGAAGGCGCTTTATACCCTTCCGAAGTATAAAAACTAGGGTCGTAGAAGGTATTGTTCCAAATTGAAAGTCGTTGTGCTGTTAAAGAAAATTGAATAGGCGCACTTTCTAATTTTTTAGAAACCCCCATAATAATATTTAAAGGAAGCCTTTCTTTTTCTGTGTAAGAGGAAAGCTGTCCTCCCACATTATTGGCAAGTATACTTGCACGCAGTAATCTATTTGATGAAGTATAGACCATGGATAAATCCATGGCTAGCCCAGTAGATTTATAAATACCATAATTAGATTGTATTAATTTAAGCGTGGCTCCAAGATTTATATTTTTTTTAAATAAAGAAGCCATTGAAACTTGTGCTACATAATCATTGGCTAAAAAATTCCCCATCTCATTACCCGATACATCGGTCATATTAATATTTCCATACCCCATATAATGAAGACCCCAACCAATTACCCAATTTTTTTTGGGTAGATAATGCGCTCCACTAAAATCGTACTGCTGAATATTTGAAAAATAAGACTTCACACTTAAATGAATTGTCTTATCCAATGTAGGGTCTAATAAAGCAGGGTTATACATTGCCAAGCCTAAGTCGGATCCAAGATTGCTAATATTAATACCCCCTAAGGAAGTAGCTTTAGCGCTATAGGGTAAGTTTAGAAATTGATATACCTCGTTGGCATTAGACTTTTGCGCGCGCGCATGAGGGGTCATTACAAAAAATGCAATAAAAATAATAAAGCCTACTATATATCTTGATGCTAGAACCACCCTTCTCATAGAACAAAGCTAGGGTTTTATACTAATGCTAAGTCAAGCACTTGCTGCATATTTTTTACATAATGAAACTGTAACCCTTTAATAAAACTATGGTCAATTTCATTGATATCTTTTTCATTCTGCCAGCAAAGTATAATTTCTTTCATGCCGGCTCTTTTAGCCGCTAATATTTTTTCTTTAATGCCCCCTACAGGTAATACCTGACCACGCAAGGTAATTTCACCGGTCATGGCCAAATAAGGTTTTACTTTTCTACCCGTAAAAGCAGAAGTAAGCGCGGTGAGCATAGTTATACCCGCGCTCGGACCATCCTTAGGCACTGCCCCTTCAGGTACATGCACATGAATAGCCTTCGTGGTGAACAAATTGGGGTCAACACCAATTTTCTTCGCATTACTTTGTAAATAAGTAAGGGCTGTGTCTACACTTTCTTTCATCACATTACCTAGGTTACCTGTAAGCTTTAAGCCTCCTTTACCATCAGCCAGTAATACTTCAATAAATAAAATATCTCCTCCCACATAGGTCCAGGCCAAACCCACTGCCACCCCTGGCATATTTACTGTTTTATAAATTTCATTGCTGTATTTAGCCTGTCCTAATATTTTATTTAAATCGGTTTTAGTAACTGTAGGTTTCACCTTATGCTTATAGGCAAGTTCCTTGGCCTGATAACGCATAATAGAAGCCAGTTGTCTGTCTAGTTCACGCACACCACTTTCTCTTGTATAATCTTCAATCACTTTCTCTAGCACATTGTCAAGTACTTTGAAATTTATTTTATCTAGTCCATGTGCCTGTCTTTGCTTAGGCAGTAAATGTCTTTTTGCAATTTCAATTTTTTCTTCTACTGCATAACCACTTAAGTCAATAATTTCTAAACGATCTCTTAAGGCTGGTTGAATGCGGCTAATGTCATTGGCCGTTGCAATAAATAAAGTTTTACTTAAATCGTATTCCGATTCTAAATAATTATCATAAAAACTATGGTTCTGTTCTGGGTCTAATACTTCTAATAAAGCAGAAGAAGGATCGCCTCGATGGTCGCTGCCTATTTTATCAATCTCATCTAATATCATTACCGGATTAGATGTTTTAACCTTACGCAGACTTTGTACAATTCTTCCAGGCATGGCGCCAATATAGGTTTTGCGGTGTCCTCTAATTTCACTTTCATCGTGCAATCCCCCTAAACTTACTCTAATGTATTTTCTACCTATGGCATGCGCAATAGATTTGCCTAGAGAAGTCTTACCTATACCTGGAGGGCCTAAGAAACATAAAATAGGGCTTTTCATATCGCCTTTAATTTTAAGCACGGCTAGATACTCTAAAATTCTATTTTTTATTTTACCCATACCGTAATGGTCGGCGTCTAATACTTTTTTAGCGTTCTTTAAATCGTAGTTGTCTGCTGTGTAATGCTCCCAAGGCAGGTCTAATAATAAATCCAAATGATTATATACTACTGAATAGTCGGGGGTGCTTGGATGCATTCGCTCCAATTTCTCCAAGCCATTTTGAAATAATTTTTTAGCAGACTCCGGCCACTTCTTCCCTTCCGCTTTCTTTTTCATCTCCGCTACTTCGCGCTCGTTCGGGTCACCGCCTAATTCATCCTTAATACTTTTTAATTGTTGTTGTAAAAAGTAATCGCGTTGTTGCTTATCGATTTCGGTGCGCGTTTTATTGGCCACCTTATTTTTTAATTCAACAAATTGTAATTCTTGTTGTAAAAACTGAATTAATTTTTCTGCCCTAAGTGTAATATTATTTTGTTCTAATAAAGCTTGTTTATCATTTACCTCAACACTTAAATTACTACTTACAAAATTGATAAGAAATAAAGGGCTTTCAATATTTTTTAAAATCATGGCTGCCTCCGATGGAAAATTAGGAGACAACTGAATAATTTGAGTAGCTAAGTCTTTTATATTGGATAAATAGGCTTGAAAATTTTGATTCTCTTTTTCTACTTTATCTTCTACCAATACTTTCACACTGGCTTTGAAAAAAGGATCTTCTTCTTTCATCTCCAATAACTCAAATCGCTTTTTACCTTGAATAATAATAGTGGTACCTCCGTCTTGCATCTTAATCATTTTAATGATTTTTGCAACAGTACCTATTTGACATAAATCGGCGGGTGTAGGGTCTTCTATATTGCCATCCTTTTGTGAAACCACCCCAATTAATTTATCCTTATTATAAGAAGCCTTCACCGCTTGAATGCTTTTATCTCTTCCTACCGTAATAGGAATGACTACGCCTGGAAACAGGACCGTATTACGCAATGGCAAAATGGGTAGTAAAGAATCAATCACCATTTCTGGCTCGTTCTCTTCCCCCTGCTCATTAAATGAAAATAAAGGTATAAACTCATTATCTTCTTCCCCCTTAAACAAAAACGTCTTATCCACTCTCTATACAATTTAAATTAAAGTCAAAATGACATACCACCTTAGCATAGCATTGATTTACCATTGATATACTAAGGTATACCCTTATAAAACAATATTGATGCCAAAAACCCATAATTGACTATGGATGCAGAAATCCCTAAAATAAAAAATCCTCCCCGATATAATCGGGAAGGACCTTCTTGCAAGAAGTTATTTATAAACTTCTGAAATTACTTTGCAACAGCAGCTGTATCAGCTGTAGCAGCAGCAGCAGTGTCAACAGTTGCAGCAGCAGCTGTATCAACAGTTGCAACAGCAGTGTCAGTTGTAGCTTCAGTTGCAGCACCACCACATGCAGCTAGTGCAGCGATAGCGAAAATTGCGATAACTTTTTTCATTTTTTGGTTTTTTAAGTTTTGTAAAAATACGTGGGCGAAGATAGCCATACCCTTCAAATATGCCAAATTTTAACATTAATTTTTTACACAGCCTCCTAATTCTACTCCTAAACAGAGCTAATTCTACTTCTTCCTAAAATAGACCCTAATGGGCACCCCAGTAAACTTGAAGTTGGCTCTTAGCTGATTTTCAAGGTAGTTACGATAAGGAACCTTAATGTCATCCGGGAAATTAGTAAAAAAGGCAAAGCTAGGCACCCTAGTCGGTAACTGAGATACGAACTTAATCTTAATCACATGGCCTCTAACAACTGGGGCCTGATACTTAAGAATAGCCTTCAACATGATATCGTTTAACTTAGAAGTAGGTACTTTACGGTGCTTATTTTCATAAACCTCTAAGGCTAGTTCAATGGCTTTGAATATGCGGGTTTTTTCTACTGCAGAAATGAATAGTACAGGCACATCGGTAAAAGGAGCCAGTTTGTCCTTTACTACTTTCTCATAGTCTCTAGCCGTATTGGTTTCCTTGTCAATTAAATCCCATTTGTTTATTAATACAACAATACCCTTACCCTTCTTAGAAGCAAGGCTAAATATGCTTAAATCCTGGGCTGTAACTCCTTTGGTGGCATCTACGACTAATAAACATACATCGGCCTCGTCCATGGCCTTAATGGCTCTTATAATAGAGTAAAACTCTAGATCGTCTTTCTCCTTATTCTTACGTCTAATACCTGCTGTATCAATAAGAATAAATTCCTTTTGGAACATGGTATAATGTGTATGAATGGTATCGCGTGTTGTACCTGCAATATCACTTACAATGGTTCTATCCTGGCCAATCATGGCATTCAATAAACTAGACTTACCTACATTGGGCTGGCCCATAATGGCAATCTTTGGAACCTCTAATACTTCTTCTTCCCCTTCAGCTATTTCTTCATCGTCATTACTTACTTCCTTTATCTTAATATCGTTGGTTACGGCATCTAAAAGTTCCCCCGTTCCACTACCTGAAATGGAGCTTACAAAGTAGTTATGCTCAAAGCCCATTCCGTAAAACTCGGTACCTTCTAAAGCACGTGTTGAATTATCGACTTTATTTACGCATACATAAACGGGTTTAGTGCTTCTTCTAAGCATATCTGCCATAGAAGCGTCTAAATCGGTCAAACCCACGGCTGCATCAACCATAAATATGATAGAGTTCGCCTCTTCAATAGCAATCTTTACCTGCTTGCGAATTTCGGTTTCAAACATGTCACGAGAATCAGGTACAAAACCACCCGTATCAATTACGTTGAAGGTTTTACCCGCCCATTCTGTAACCCCGTATTGACGGTCTCTGGTCACACCGCTAATATCGTCCACAATGGCTTTTCGCTCCTCTAAGAAACGATTAAACAAAGTGCTTTTTCCTACGTTTGGCCTTCCAACAATAGCCACTGTATAGCTCATAATAATGTATATTTAATATTCAATTATACTATTTCAATTCATTCATTATCAATATAATAGTTAAATATTGATATTTGAATTTCTTAGTATCCAAATTCTTTTAACTTCGTCTCATTGTCTCTCCACTTAGGCTTCACTTTTACAAACAATTCCAAGTACACTTTAGAGCCTATAAAATCCTCAATATCCTTTCTTGCTAAAGTACCAATTTCCTTAATCATCTTACCCTTCTCTCCAATAATAATGGCCTTCTGGGTTTCTCTATTCACTATAATATCGGCCTGAATTTTTATCAATAAGGGCTGCTGCTTAAATGAGTTCACCAGCACAGCTGTATGGTAAGGAATCTCCTCTCCAAAGAGCTGGTATATCTTCTCGCGAATTAATTCACTTACAAAGAACTTAGTGGGTAAATCGCTCAAATCGTCCTCACTATAGAAAGGAACCCCTTCTGGAATCATTTCAATAACAAGTTTCAATAACCTTTCTATATCACTCTTATTCAATGCACTAACTGAAATAGTTTTAGTACAATAAGACTTCTCTTTAAAAAAGGCCACCGCCTCTTTTACTTGGGTACCTACTGCCAAATCGGACTTATTTAAGACCACCACACAGGGTACTTTTAGCTTTAAAGAAGCAAATAATTCATCTAGTTCCTTGATATCGTCACGCATATCCACCATCAATAAAGCCACATCGGCATCTTCTAAGGCCGACTTTACCGCCCCCATCATTTTCTCGTGCAGCTTGTACTTAGGGTCGATGATACCTGGTGTATCTGAAAAGATGATTTGGTATTCGTTTTCCTTGTTTAAAAAGGCCTTAATACGGTGACGGGTAGTTTGTACTTTGGAAGAGACAATAGCCATTTTCTCGCCCATAATGGCGTTCAGTAAAGTGCTTTTACCGGCATTTGGCCTTCCAAATATGTTTACAAAACCCGCTTTCATTTCTTTTCTTTAATGGTACAAACTTACTACAAAAAAAATCCGCTCTCGATAGGAATCGGGAGCGGGATGATGTTGCGAGGGAAGGGATCGAACCTCCGACCTTCGGGTTATGAGCCCGACGAGCTACCGCTGCTCTACCTCGCGATGTTTGGACGGCAAAGTTACGCCAATATTAGTTCCTAACCAAGTTTATTGGGGTCTATGTGGGAATAGCGCAGAACGGGGAATTTGAGGGTTTTTTAGGGATTGTTTAGGTCATTATCTAACGCAGTATAATTGAAATTATTTTTATTGTAAAGTCAGATTCGTTCTATTTTTTAAAATTTGTATTAATTTTTTGTCATCATTTAATTTCTTTATCTCTTTAGCTAATTTTCCAAAGACCCAGATTGAAAATGATAAATCTTCGTTTATTATTTGATTATATGATGATAGTGATTCTAAATCTTTTTTTGTTTTAATCAATACAACACCATTTGCTCCTCGAACTCCATAAAATGATATTGCAGAAGCTTCTTTAAGTATTTCAACAGAAGCAATATCATCAGGATTAATTATATTTATATTCTTAATCGGTACGTCATCTACAATATAAAGTGGATCATTATTTGATAAAAGTGAACTTATTCCTCTTATACGAACTTTGTGGATCCCCCCGGGGGAATTATCTCCACCCACATTTACTCCTGCAATTTGTCCATTCATTTTTTGAGAAATATTAGCTCCGTTTATCTGAGATAATTCCTTCATATAATTTTTTCCACTATTAGAAATTGATAATCTTTCATATTTTTTTTTAAAGAATTCAACTGCTATTGCCGGACTTTCATCATTACCGACACCTTTTTGCAATAATACTTTATGAATCTCATTAAATGGAATAATGCTAGTATCACTTAAAGTCAGGCCTGTTAAAAAATCTTTTTTATCTTGAAAATAGATAAATAGAGTATCGTTTTTTATTTTAAATTCCCGTGTCGCTAAAATAGGATTACCACCAGAATTTTGAGATAAAATAGAAGATGAAGAAATTGTTGTACTAAAATATTTGTTTAACAAACGAAGAATTTCTTTATCTAAATTTTCTTTATTTTTTTGAGAATAAGATATAATACTTAATACTAAAAAAATGAATGTAAAAATAGCTTTCATTAATTTAATCATAATTACTATAATTTTAATAAGTCATATATATCTAATATGTAAATTTACTAATTCATTGTCAATTTAGATCAGATTTAATTTTTTTTTTATTATCTAAACTCGTTACGAGCTCGACGAGCTACCGCTGCTCTACCTCGCGATGTTTGGACGTCAAAGTTGCGCCAATATTGGTTCCTAACCAAGTTTATTGGGGTCTATGTGGGATTAGGGAAGAAAGGGGAATTAGTTAATTCCTACGTTTAATACTTGATGCGCCTGAAGTATTAGATTCTTTTACAGTAGGGTTGCCTTTATAATTTATATCGCTAGCGCCACTTGAATTGGCTCTTAAAATTTCTGTAACTGTCACACCAATATTACTAGCACCTGAGGCACGAAGTATGGCACCCTTCGCAGTTAAATTATATAATTTGGCAGTACTTGCACCAGATACTTCTATCGCTAAATCATCTACTTTGCCTATTAACTCAATACTAGAGGCACCGCTTCCATCAATATCAATACTGTTTGCAGATATTTCCCCTTTATAATCTGAAGCGCCCGTTAACTGATACATTAAAACACCTGCCTTTATATTTCCTTTAAAGTCTGAAGCACCCGATAATTTAATTCTCATTTTAGGAGACTCAATGGTATTTACTAAATGTACATTACTAGCGCCTGATGCTGTTAATGCATTTATATCTTGAATGCTTACATAGGCCTTGGTTTTATAATTACCCCATTTTTTCCAGCTCATCCATTTTCTATCTCTATCTCCTAGTCTTATAATTAAAGTACCTCCTACTACTTCTGTAACAATATGATCTCTGATTTCATCATTAGATGCACTCACTGCCACTGCATTTTTATTGGACTGGGTTAAATATAAATCAATGGCACTTGAAACACTTATAGCTGTAAAACTAGGTACCTTTCTTTGTTGGGCATTTTCGTCATATACAATAGATTTATTCTCCTGCGCATTCACTACAAAGCCCACAAGAAACAATAGGGCAAAAAGTATTTTTTTCATAATTGAGGTTGTTTATTACCTAAAACGTAAATATTAATATAAAGTTACAGCGCTTTGTATCATTTTACTGCTTATTTTTGTGTTGTCCTCGGGGTGCTGTAAAAGGCTGAGAAAAACCCGTTGAACCTGAACAGGGTAATGCCTGCGAAGGGAAGGTCAACGCAACACGCGCACTTCTCATAGCTATTCCCTGTTCCCAGTATCAATTTTTTGAAACAAGTAAACTTTAGTAATGACTAAGTTATTGGGAACATTTGCCTTATTATTTTTTGTAGCTGTTAGTATGGCTCAATCAAAACAACTGTCTACTCCAAAGAGAAAAGACAGTACTAAATTATATACAGATAGTGTTAGAAGTCTACCCCCTCTAGAAGTGAAAGCCATTAGAGTAAGTGAACAGGCCCCTTTTGCAAAAACAAATATTAGTAAAGCGCAAATTGCATTGAACAATGTAGGGCAAGACCTCCCCTTTTTACTGGAGAATACGCCTTCGGTGGTTGTGCATGCAGATGCAGGCATTGGCGTTGGTTATACAGGCATTCGAATTAGAGGTACGGATGCAACAAGAATTAATTTTACATTAAATGGTATTCCTTATAATGACCCTGAGAGTATGGGTACTTTTTTTGTGAACATTCCAGATTTTAGTTCCAGTGTTAATAGTATACAAATTCAAAGAGGTGTGGGTACTTCTACTAATGGAGCTGGAGCATTTGGAGCTAGTGTTAACTTAATGACCAACGACTATAATCCAAGCGCTTATTTGTCTTTACAAAATACAGCTGGTTCATTCAATAGCTTTAAAAATAATATAGTTTTTGGTTCAGGACTACTCAATAATAAATTCACTATTGACGGAAGACTTAGTTCCATCATGAGCGATGGATTTATTGATAGAGCCAATTCTGATTTAAAAAGCTTTTATCTAAGTACCACTTATTGGGGCAATCAATCTTCCCTAAGATTAAATGTATTTACTGGTAAAGAAAGAACCTACCAAGCTTGGTATGGCGTGCCTCAGGAATTAATAAATACGAATAGAACATTTAATCCAGCAGGAACAGAAAAAGCAGATGCGCCTTATGAGAATCAAACAGATAATTACAGACAAACCCATTATCAATTGTTTTACAATAAGAATATCAATAGTCAATGGAAATGGAATACTGCATTGTATTTAACTACTGGAAAAGGATATTACGAAGAGTATAAAGCAGGGGTCGATTTTTCAGATTACTTTATTGATATATCACGTAAAATGAATGTCCCTATTGACTTAGTGAGAAGAAGATGGTTAGATAACAATTTTTATGGACAAATTGCAGCCATCTCTTATGTGGATAGTTTAAATGATATAACTATGGGTGGTGGTTGGAGCATTTATGATGGACTACATTTTGGTACACTGCCCTACCTAGATGTAAGACTGGCACCTGCCAATTATAGATATTATGATAATGATGCCCTTAAAAAAGAAATGAATACCTATGTGAAATGGGAAAGAAGATTGACAAAAACATTTAAAAGTTTTATAGACCTACAATATAGAAATGTAAATCATCAAATGAATGGGTTTACAAAAAACACGAATTTAGTCATTGAAAGAAAATTTAATTTCTTCAACCCTAAAATGGGATTAACCTATCAAGCAAAAAATATTTTCTATTATACAAGTGTTGCGGTTGCTAATAAAGAACCCAATAGAGATGATTTTGAAGCAAGTGCTACGGAGCAGCCAAAAAAAGAACAATTAATAGATTGGGAAACGGGGTTTGAGTTTAAAAAACCAAATTATGCTATTAATGCAAATGTTTACTACATGAATTACAAAGACCAATTGGTATTAACGGGTAAGATTAATGATGTAGGTGCCTATACAAGAACCAATGTGCCAAAAAGCTATAGAGCAGGTATAGAACTACAATTCAAATATGCGTTGAATAAGAAATATAATACAAGTTATAATATCACATTTAGTCAGAATAAGATTAAGGAATTTACAGAATATGTAGATGATTACGATCAATTCACGCAAGTTGCTATTCAGCATAAAAATACCAATATTGCACTATCGCCTAGTTTAACCACGAACCGTACTTTTAATTGGAAACCAAATGATAAGTTTAGTTTTTTCTGGACAACCAAATATACCTCTAAGCAATTCCTTGACAACACAGAAAACAAAACTAGAATTTTAGATTCTTATTTTATCAATGATATCAATGCACATTGGACTATTTTGAATAAACCAAAATTCAACATGCTATTACAGCTTTATGCCAATAATATATTAAACGTTCAATATGCACCCAATGGATATACTTATAGTTATATCTATGATGGCAGTGTAACCACTTCTAATAATTACTACCCTATGGCAGGCAGAAACTATTGGGTTAGTATAAAGATAGATCTGAAATAAAGAATGTTCCTTCCCCCTGAGTATGGGTTAGATTTAACCCAAAAAAAAGGTCCTGAATTTTCAGGACCTTTTTTTATATAATCTTAAATAATAACTAATTTTAAAAACTAGTTATAAAATAATTTACTTTCTCGCATCCACCCCTTTAATAAACTTCACTAAACCGGTGAAATAAGTAAACTGATCGTCATACATTGACATATGTGATCCTTTAGGGCAATATAAAAATTGACCATCTTTTACTAGTTTAGAAAGCTCTTCCATAGCCTTAGGGTCCATAGTATCAAACTCACCACCAATACTTAAAGTGGGAACTGTAATTGTATTTAAATCGGCTTTGCGGTCCCAATTTTTTAATACTGCATCTCCTACAACACCAAATTCAGAAGGGCCTTGCATTTTTAAATACAAAGGATAGTTCATTCTTGCAAAGGCACGCTTCACAGGATCAGGCCAATTGGCTGCAGGCATTCTTAAAATATGCTCTGGATAATAATAGTCTGTAATAATTTTTAAATAAGCTGGATTCGTATAATCGCCCTTGGCTTCAAAGGCACGAATTGTTGCAAGTACATCAGCTGGTAATTTTGGCCCTAATACTTCATTAGCATATTTAACATAGTCAGGTATAGAAGGCACCATATTTGAAATAACTAAACCTTTTAAATGCTGTTGATACTTAAGTGCATACTCAGTGGCTAGTATACCGCCCCATGAATGTCCTAATAAAAAGAAATTAGAAGAGTCCATACCCAGGGCCTTTCTCACTGTTTCCACTTCTTCAACAAACCTTGGTAAATTCCATAAACTAGAGTCGTTAGGATTATCGGAATAAGCCGAGCCTAATTGATCATAGTAATAATATTCTATTTCAGCTTTAGGAAAGTAAGAATCAAAACATTCAAAATATTCATGGGTAGAACCAGGCCCACCATGTAATAATAAAACTTTAATTTTCGGATTATTCCCCACTCTCTTTGTCCATACATTAAATACCCCCTTACTTGTGGTAATAGGTATTAATTTAACGCCACCAGAAAGCGTGTCTGCTCTGTTAGCATTGTCGAGGTAAGCCGATGGCTTATTATTATCAAAATTACAGGCGCTAAATAGCAGCGTAGCCATTAATAATAATGAACTTAATTTTTTCATTTTAAATTATTTAGAAGGTTAAGATACGAAAATGTATGCGTAATAATTATCCTGGAAATTTTTCCTGCCAGTCCAACATACCACCAGAAACATTGACCACATTTTTAAAGCCATAAGGCTCTAACATTAGACAGGCTTGACCACTTCTATTGCCACTTCTGCAATAAATATATATGATCTCTTCTTTCATGTCCTCTATATCGTCTAATTGTAAACTTTGTACATGACCTAAGGGTAATAATATACCGCCAATATTAAATGCTTCGTGCTCATGTGGCTCGCGCACATCTACTAAATTTATTTTTTCGCCTGCGTCTAATTTTGCTTTTAAAGCTTCTACTGTAATGGTTTGCATCTTATTATTTTAAATTGAATTATTTTGTAATGAAATGATGAATTCTATCTTAAAGAGTCTCTTTGTATAATAACAGGGGCTACTCTATCAATGACTAAGTCAATAGCAACTCCTTGTATGGTAACATTTTTTACAGGCATACCTAAAGAATCTAATACAGAAGAATAAGTAGCAGGATTTTGCTGTATCACAAAAGCATTAGCTGTATCTTGTATAACACCATTGGCAGAAATATTTCCAACAAGTAACCCCATACTCGCAATTTGCATTTTAGCCATCGCCACTGTTAAACCAATTAAGTCTGGTACTTCCATTCCAATACTAGCACCCCCATCTCCTACAGTAAAATTAATTAAGGTACCCGATACAATTTTTGTTCCTGGTGCAATAGGAGTATTACCTACTAACTGTTCTACAATTACATTTTTATTTCTATCAGCCACTAAATTAATAGTGCCAATTCTTAAGCCTAATACTTTTAAATAAGTTTGAGCACTCTTTAAAGAGAAGCCAATTAAATTAGGCATATCTACCTGCGGTGCGATGACACGGTTAATGGTTAAAAAAATAGTTCTGCCTTTTTTAACTACTTCATCTGCTTCTGGGGTTTGCCTTAATACTGAATTTCTAGCCAGGGTATCTACATATATAGAGTCTTGTAAAACCAAATCAAAACCTAGGGCTTTAATATTTTTTTCAGCAGCTGTGACATCTAATCCTAAAACATTGGGTACTTTTTCTGTCTTACCATTGCCTGTAATCCAACCTAAGGAAAAGAAAAACAATACTAATAAAACTAGTACAGCGCCAATACCTGCTAAGATATTCACCCATAAAGGCTTTTTTAATAATTTGTCTATGAATTCCAAAATATCGGATTTTATTTAAAGGCTATTTATAAATATGAACTGTGCTCATTATTTCGAAGCTAAACTATCTTCTATAATAGTTGCATAAAAATCGGTTAAATTCCAACCCATGGCCCTTACTTGTTGAGGGATAATACTCGCTTCACTTTGTCCTGGCACTGTATTCACTTCTAATAAAAAAGCTCTCTGTGCTTTTTCATCATAAATAAAATCTATTCTTACCACCCCTCTGCAATTTAAAATAGCATACACTTGCTTAGCTGCTTCGGATAAATCCTTGAACATGGTCTCGGTAATTTTTGCAGGCGTTATTTCTTCACTCTTGCCTTCATACTTTGCCTCAAAATCAAAAAATTCGTTTTCAGTTTTAATTTCAGTAATGGGTAAAACAGTAGTAACTCCTTTTGATTTAAATACCCCAATAGTGAATTCTCTTCCACTTATAAATTCTTCTACTAATACTTGTGAATCTTCTTTAAATGCTTTTTCTAAGGCAGGCGCTAATTCTGCAGCGGTGTTTACTTTACTAATACCAAAACTACTTCCTCCATTATTAGGCTTCACAAATAAAGGCAGTGTAACCTGGGTTAATATTTGATCCGGTGAAAGTTGAGTAGAGGAAATTAAGTGTAAAGACTTTGCTACCGCTATGCCTCCAAAACCAGCAACGGCCACTGTGTATCTTTTATTAAAAGTTAAAGCCGAGGTAGCTGTATCGCAACTTGTATAAGGCAAACCAATTAAATCGAAATAGCCTTGCATTTTTCCATCTTCCCCTGGCGTGCCATGAATACACATTAAGGCAATATCAAAATTAATTTTAAGACCACCTTCCATAATGCTAAAGTCGGCTCTGTCCACCGCTACTTCTTCGCCTACTATATTTTCATACCACCAGCCTGTAGGATGAATATCTATTAAATACACATCGTATTTATTTTTGTCCAAGGCATTCATTACAGTTTGGGCACTCTTATAACTAATTTGTGCTTCAGAACTTAAACCGCCTGTAACAAGTGCTACCCTTTTTTTCATGTATACTAATTGATATTCAAATTTACTTAATAGAAGGCATAAAAAAAGGGAAATTAATTCCCTTTTTAAAATATGCGTTTATGCGTTAATCTTAAGCGTGTAGTTTGTCTTTTTTAGCTAACAATACTTCTACTGTTTCTACATACATTTCATCAGGTATGCAACAATCCACTGGACAAACAGCAGCGCACTGAGGCTCTTCGTGGAAACCTTGACACTCTGTACACTTATTCGGTGTGATATAATAGGTATCGGCAGCTACTGGCGCAATTCTTTGTGCAGCGTCTACTGAAGATCCGTCTAATAAAGTGAAAGCACCTTTAACGGTTGTACCATCAGCTACAGCCCATTCTACACCACCTTCGTAGATAGCGTTATTTGGACATTCTGGTTCACAAGCACCGCAGTTAATACATTCATCCGTAATTTTGATAGCCATAAAAAATTATTTAAAAATTAGTAACGTAATTTTGCATCACAAATATAAAGAACAAGCATGAACTTACAAGCAAGAATTGAGCATTTTTTTACCTTAGGCGAGACCTTTTTTGACCCCAAAAATGAGGCCTTCCAATTAGCTAAACAAAAGGCTTTTCAACAAAATTCTTGGTTTTTACCCGTTTTCATGGATCATGCTACAAGTCAAATAAAGCAATCTTTTTTATCCTTAGATGCCCTAAAACACTGGGCGAATAGCTATCCTTCCCTATCCAATGAACCCACTGGAAAAAAGGTAGGTATAGTAATGGCTGGTAATATTCCGCTCGTTGGTTTTCACGATTTACTCAGTACTTTAATAGCGGGGCATACAGCTGTAGTTAAGCTTTCCTCAAAAGATACCATTTTAATGAAGTATGTGATTGAATCACTTATTGAAATTAACCCTGCCTTCGAAAAACTAATTATACAACAAGAACAGCTTAAAAACTGCGATGCCTATATTGCTACAGGCAGTAATAATACGGGCCGCTACTTTGAACAATACTTTGGCAAATACCCACATATTATTAGAAAGAATAAAACCTCTATTGCCATTTTAGATGGGCAGGAGTCCAAGGCTGAATTAGATTTACTTGCCGACGATATGCTGCTTTACTTTGGAATGGGTTGCAGAAATGTGACTCAAATTTGGGTGCCCGAGGGCTATGATTTTATACCCTTATTAGAGGCCATGAAAAAATATAACTATTTAGGGGACGAACATAAATACAAGCATAATTATGACTACCAGTTAGCCCTACTTATGATGAACCGACAATTTTACATGGATACTGGCGGTATATTATTAAGTGAGAACCCCTCTCCCTTTGCGGCGCTCTCTCAAATTCACTACCAGTTTTATACCCCTGGCAAAATACCCACTATTGATAGCAGCGAAATTCAATGTATTGTTGGCCAAAACGGAATTGCTTTTGGAGGGCCTCAGAAGCCAAGCCTTTTAGAATATGCCGACGGTGTGGATACCCTTGAATTTTTAAGTAAAATTCAGTAAAAACGAATATTTTCGTAAATATTTTGTTAAAGCTGCTTAAACGGTTTTGTGACAAAATTTCAGCTTCGTTAATTTGTAGCTGAATTGGTATCAAATTTGTAAAGTATAAGTAGAACCCAATTTTTACTATAAAAATAAAAGCATGAATATGAACTTAAAAAATGTAGCAGCCATTATTGGTATTAGTGCCATTACTACTGTGGCAAGTATGTGGGCTTATGGAAAAATTTCATCGTCCAATTCAAGTTTTGAAACCGATGGTAAACTACCTGCTAATTATGCCAATTTTTTTAATGGTAGTGCACCGGCCACTACTGTTGACTTTACCCCTGCAGCCAATGCAGCCTCTCCTGCTGTTGTGCATATTAAAACAAAAACCAATGCCAAAAAAGTAGAGACCAATCAAAGAAGACAAAGAAACCCATTTTCTGATTTCTTTGGAGACGAAGATATGTTTGGCGATTTTTTTGGTGGCCCAAGAATGCAACCAGAACAAAGAGCGAGTGGAAGTGGTGTATTAATTACGGCTGACGGTTACATTGTAACCAATAACCACGTAGTAAATGGTGCCGATGAAATTAATGTAACCTTAACGAATAAGAAAACTTATAAAGCAAAAGTAATTGGCGTGGATGCGAGTAGCGACATTGCGGTAATAAAAATTGAAGCAAGTAGTTTACCTTATTTAGTCTATGGCAATAGTGATGAAATTAAATTAGGACAATGGGTACTTGCCATTGGTTATCCTTTAAATTTAGATGTGACCATTACAGCAGGTATTATTAGTGCCAAAAACCGTTCTATTGATATTAATTCAAGACAGAGCGATAAACCTGTTGAATCGTTTTTACAAACAGATGCTGCGGTGAACCAAGGCAATAGTGGTGGTGCCTTAGTAAATACAAGTGGTGAGTTAGTAGGTATAAACTCTGCCATTGCGTC
>CALDSE010000062.1 GCA_937911175.1 uncultured Sediminibacterium sp. | reverse complement strand
GATCCCAAGCATGGGGATGAATTGTATTATATAGATTTTCAATATGTTTTAAAATAGCCTCCATGGGGTAAAAAATTACTGTTTATGCCATTAAAAGTACTGACATTAAACCGCTTATAAAAAATAAACCTTCAAAGACAGGGTATAAATAGCAGAAAAAAAGGGTATAAATAAATGTATTAAATACTAAATTATTTAGTTAATATTGCTAATAAATTTAGTTTTATGTCATTTATAGATAGAGACCCAGGTGAAGGAATTGCCACACAGCAAATTAATAAGAACTACCAATCGGGTCAAATTATACAGGCCAATGCTACCGGCTTTGGCGCTGCCTCCGATGATTTTATGGAAAGGGGCATTGACCTCAACGAGCAACTCATTCGCAATAAGCCCGCTACTTTTTTCTTTCGCGTGAACAGCGATGCCATGTTAGGTGCCGGCATTCATATCGGCGATATTTTAATTGTAGACAGAAGCTTGCCCGCTAGCTCGGGCAAAGTAGTCGTAGCTGTTTTGAATGGTGAATTTTTAGTACGCCGATTACAAATACAAGAAAATAGTATTAGCCTGGTTCCTGAAAATAAAAGATATGGTATTATTCAAGTAGCCCAACTAGAACAGTATAGTACTTGGGGCATTGTGAGTTTTGTTATACATAGTTTGTAAAATGGTTCATCTTGAAAATAATTTTTTGTGCAAGCCATTGTAGATTGTAATAGTTTTTATTGTTCTTGTGAAAGGCTTTTTCAACCACAACTCAGGCAAGCCCCTATTGTGGTATTAAGTAATAACGATGGTTGTATTGTATCGCGTTCCGACGAAGCCAAACAATTAGGTATCGCCATGGCCGTTCCTTATTTCCAAGCAAAAGAACTCATTGAAAAAAATAAAGTACACGCTTTTTCTTCTAACTACCATTTATACGGAGACCTTAGTTGGCGCGTGATGGAAACCATGCGACAGCTAATGCCACCGGGCTGTGTAGAAGTATATTCAGTAGACGAAGCCTTCTTAGATTTAGCACATATTCAACCCGATGCCTTAGAAGCCTTTTGCATCAACATTAAAAACACCATTGAAAATTGGACAGGCATTTCTGTGTCTATTGGCGTAGGGCCTAATAAAGTATTAAGTAAAGTAGCCAACCGACTGGCTAAAAAAAATAAAATAAAAACAGGCTGTATTGTTATTTTAAATACCACTCAAAAAATACAAAAAGCTTTACAAGAAACACCCGTGGAAGATATTTGGGGGATTGGTTTTAGCTATAGTGAAAAATTAAAAATATATGGTGTGCATACAGCCTTTGCACTTAGTATCAAAGACCTTAGTTGGGGCAAACGTTTTTTAGGGGGCATTACAGGTATTAAATTAATAAGAGAATTAAAAGGCCATAAAACACATGGCATGCAAGCACCTCGTAGCGAAAAAAAAATGATTGCTACTACCCGTATGTTTGGAAGAGAAGTAAGTGATTGGCAAGAAATAGAAGAAGCACTTGCTACCTATGCCGCCCGTGCCACTGAAAAATTAAGAAGACAACATAGTGCAGCCTGCGGTGTAAGCGTTTTTTTACTCAAAAAAGCGCCTGTACATTTAGACAGCGCATACTACCATAGGGGCAGACAAGTAAGTGGCTTCACCCTACTTGACAACCCCAGCCAAATTAGCCCCGATATTATTAAAGCCGTGGTGGCCCTAGGTAAAAGCTTATTCGAAGAGGGTGAAATTTATAAAAAAGCAGGGGTGATATTAAGCGACTTTGTCCCCGATAATAGCCTTCAAACCAACTTATTTGTGGCCCCTAGCGACACAAGGCGTAAAAAACTAATGAATGTTATAGACAATATGAATGCCGCCTACCGCAACGATATATTAAAATTCGGCACTACTGGCACTCAAAAAAACTGGAAAATGCGCAGTGAAAGGCGCAGTAAACGCTATACCACCCGCTGGGAGGAGCTATGCCTAGTACGGTAAAGGCTGGTGGAAAACCCATTCCATAAAAATTCGTAGAAATGATTTCGCTTATGTATTTTTGCCCAATTTAATACCTATGAGCAAGACGCTACATTCTAACGAATCCATCTCCACGAAAAAGAAGAAAATTATTGTTTTAGGCAGTGGGCCCAATAGAATTGGACAAGGTATTGAATTTGATTATTGTTGTGTACATGGATTACTAGCCGTTAAAGAATCAGGATATGAAGCCATCATGGTAAACTGTAACCCAGAAACAGTTTCTACCGATTTTGATATGGCAGATAAATTATATTTCGAACCCGTTTTTTGGGAACATCTTTGGGAAATTATTGAACTAGAAAAACCTGAAGGTGTTATTGTACAATTAGGAGGTCAGACAGCTTTGAAATTAGCAAAGCGCTTAAGCGAAAGAGGCATTAAAATAATTGGTACTTCTTTTGATAGCTTAGATATTGCAGAAGACAGAGGCCGTTTCAGCGATTTACTAAAAGAATTAAATATTCCTTATCCCGATTATGGAACAGCCTACACTGCAGAAGATGCCATAGAAGTAGCCAATAAAGTAGGTTACCCCGTACTAGTAAGACCTAGTTATGTTATTGGTGGACAAAGAATGCGTATTGTAATTAATGATGCAGAAGTAGAAACTGCAGTAGTGAGCATCTTAAAACATATTCCTAATAACAAAATATTAATCGATCATTTCTTAGATCGTTGTCAAGAAGCAGAAGTAGATGCCATTTTTGATGGTGAAACTTTTCATGTCATGGGTGTGATGGAACATATTGAACCAGCAGGAATTCATAGTGGAGATAGTAATGCAGTTTTACCTGCCTTCAATTTAACACCACTGATTGTGGCTACCATGGAATTTTATAGTGAAAAAATTGCACGCGCTTTAAATATTAAAGGGCTTATCAATATTCAATTTGCTATAAAGGACGATAAAGTATATGTGATAGAAGCGAATCCAAGAGCTTCAAGAACCACTCCTTTTATTGCCAAAGCTTATCAGATACCTTATTTAAACATTGCTACCAAGGTAATGTTAGGTGCCAATAAATTAACTGAATTTACGATGGAGAAAAAACTAGACGGATTCGCCATCAAAGAGCCCGTATTTAGTTTTGATAAATTTCCAGGCGTGAATAAAGAATTGGGACCTGAGATGAAAAGTACCGGCGAAGCCATCAGGTTCATCAAAGACTTACGCGACCCTTACTTTAGAAATTTATACAAAGAGCGTTCAATGAACTTAAGCCGATAAGTTTTACTCAACTGACCTTTAGAAGTAAAACTTATAGAAAAAATACCTAATCATCTTCTCACTGCTCGCAAGCTCGAAAGTTCGGCGATGATTAGTATTATTTTCTACATGTTTTATTTACAACCAATAATATAGCAGCATAAAAAAGCCCTTAGCAAAAACTAAGGGCTTTTTTATTAGTTATCAAGCGATATAAATTCGATGAGTAGTAAGGTTTTTTAAGGGTTTGAAAGAAATATAATTTTGAGTGAGCCTTTTTTGGCGAATCGAAAAATTAATATTTTTTCTACCCTTAAAATTATTTATCCCTTAAAATTAAATACTAAGGATTCACACCATATTGGTCTATTAAGTAAACCACTGCCGCCATATTCACAGCACCTAAAAGTAATTCACGCTTATTTACATTTTCAAATACATCTGTTTTAGCATGGTGTAAATCAAAATATCTTTGACTGTCTGGAACTAGTCCAGATAAAACCACATTGCTATCAACTGTTTTTAAAGGGCCAATATCTGCGCCACCGCCACCAGCAGTTATTTCAGTGCCATAAGGTTTTAATAAACTAGACCAAGTTTGAAATTTTTTGAATTGCGCTGGACTGCAACTAATACCAATTGATCTTGGCGTGAATCCACCTGCATCACTCTCTAAAGCAAAAATATGTTTTTCATTATTCTGTTTTGCTAGTTCAGCATATTTATTACCACCGCGCATTCCATTTTCTTCATTCGCAAATAATACAAAACGAATAGTACGCTTTGGAACATAATTACTTGCTTTCATCGCACGTAATATTTCCATTGTTTGAACAATACCTGCGCCATCATCATGAGCGCCTTCATTTACATCCCAACTATCTAAGTGGCCGCCAATGGTAATAATCTCCTCTGGAAATTGTGAGCCTTTTAATTCTGCCACTACATTATTCTCATCTGCATCTGGCAAGAAGAAACCATAGGTTTGCATTTGCACACGCATCTTTGAAGTTTTAGCTGCTTCCCAAAGCGCTTTTGCATCATTAGGTCCTAAAGCCACTGCAGGAATTTTTGGAAAAGACTCATCGTAACGCATTCCCCCTGTATGCGGTTCATTATCGGGCGCTGTACTTAATGAATGAATCATCACACCCACTGCGCCATATTTTGCAGCGCGGCTCGCACCAGAACTACGATAAATGCCTGACTCTCCGTAAGCTGTAAAAGTTTGAATTCTTGTTGGATTAAAAACACTATGGTAATAAACTATCTTTCCTTTTACTTCATCTTTTCTTTTTTCTAGCTCATCAAAATTGGCCACTGCTAATAACTCAGCTTCTACTAGTCCATTACTGCTTAAAGAATTTCCTAAAGCCAGTGCAGCCAAGGGTGCATTTTGAGCCTTTCCATTCACATTGACTACAGCTGCAAAATCATTGCCGCCTCTTTGCCAATTAGGTGTTTTACAAGGCTGCATAAAAACTTGATCTGGATGCAAGGCCTCTAAATTTCTTTTACCCCAAATAGCAGCGTTCTGTTGCTGAGGGGAGCCTGCTAAACGACCGCCAATATTTTTGGTAAGCTCTCTAAGTAGGTCATAGGCCTTGCCGTTGGTCATGATTTCATCGGCTAGTTTTTTAATACTAACACTGTCTTGGTTAGTTTGTGCTGAAGCCATAATAGGCAAGCATAATAATAAGGTGACAAGGGTACGCATGATGTTAAATTTTTCGTTCATATAATTCTTAAATATAATTAAACTTTATTGAATAATTAGTTGTTATTTGCATAATCAATAGTACTAAAATGAAGATTGGAATTGTTTGCTATCCTACCTTTGGTGGAAGTGGTGTTTTGGCTACCGAATTAGGTAAAGCCTTGGCTGAGAAAGGTCATGAAATTCATTTTATTACCTACCAACAACCCGTAAGACTAAATGGTTTTCACGCCAATATATTTTACCATGAAGTAAGGGTACCTACTTATCCCTTGTTTGACTTCCCTCCTTATGAATTGGCACTAGCCAGTACCATGGTGGATGTGATTTTAAACCATGATTTAGATTTAATACATGCACATTATGCCATTCCACATGCATCGGCTGCTTATACTGCGAAGCAAATTGTGAAACAAAAAACAGGCAGGTCGGTTCCTGTAATTACTACTTTACACGGAACAGATATTACTTTAGTAGGTCGCGATAAAACTTATGAGCCAGTAGTTACTTTTTCAATTAATGAAAGCGATAGTATCACCGCTGTATCAGAAAATTTAAAAGAAGAAACATATAAGCATTTTGATATTAAAAAAGAGATTGAAGTCATTCATAATTTTGTAGACGTACATAGGTACAATAAAAAACCTGTGTCCGCTTTTAGACAAGTGATTGCGCCTAACAATGAAAGAATCATTATTCACGCTTCTAACTTTAGAAAAATTAAGCGTATCGATAATGTAATGGATATATTTAAAAATATTCATGCAGCACTACCTTCCAAATTATTAATGGTGGGTGATGGACCTGAACGTCCACTAGCCGAAGACCTTACTAGACAATACGGATTAGAGGCCGATGTTCGTTTTTTAGGAAAGCAAGAACAAATGGAAGAAATTTTAGCGGTGAGCGATGTATTTTTATTGCCTTCTGAATATGAAAGTTTTGGACTAGCCGCGCTGGAAGCCATGGCCGCAAGCACTGTGGTCATTAGCTCTGATGCAGGTGGATTAAATGAAATTAATATTAACGGGGTGACTGGTTACACTTCCCCTGTGGGTGATGTAGAGGGTATGAGTAAAAATGCCATTGAATTATTAAAAGATGAAACAAAATTAAAAACCTTCAAGCAGAATGCTTTGAAAGAAGCAAAACTTTTTGATATTCATCATATCATTCCTAAGTACGAGGCTTTATATAGAAAATATTGCAGAACAGGAGACTGTTAATACTAAGCAAACAATTTATTTTAATTTACTCAGAGCAATGACTATACAATAATTATAAATTTATTGAAGCGCTTGATCAATACTTAATTGAATATTCTTAATGGCTGCTGAAAGTTCCAAGTCAGTAATACATAAGGGAGGTGCAATTCTAATTTTATCTTCTGCAAATAAAAACCAATCGGTAATGATTCCATTTGCTACACAAGTAGCTGCTATTTTTTTAGCAAGCACATCTGATTCAAATTGTAATGACATCCATAAACCTTTATGCGTTCTATTTATAATGGCAGGGTGATTCATTTCTTTTAATAAAATATTTTCTTTCGCCTCAACCTCCTTTATCCATCCTGAATTTTGTAAAACTTTTAAAGCCGCATGTCCCGCTGCACATGAAACCGGATTACCCCCAAAGGTAGTGATATGACCAAGCACAGGACTTTCAGTAAGAAGCGCCATCATTTTTGGATGGCTAATAAAGGCGCCTAGTGGAAGCCCTCCGCCTAAGGCCTTTCCTACTAATAATATATCGGGCACTATACCTAAATTTTCAAAAGCAAACATAGATCCCGTTCTGCCAAAGCCCGATTGTATCTCATCAAAAATAAATAATACGCAATGTTGCTTACATTTTTCAGCAATGGCTGCTAACCAGTCTTTACTTGCGGGTGTAATCCCCGATTCTGCTTGAACTGGCTCTACTATTACACAAGCTACTGTGGAATCAATTTGTTCAAGGTCTTCCATATTATTATACCTTAATTGTAATGTATCTGGAAGAAGTGGTCTAAATGCATTTTTAAAATATTCATCGCCCATTACACTTAATGCACCTTGTGTACTTCCATGATAACCTCCTATAAAAGAAATAATTTTTGTGCGCTTCGTTACACGCTTCGCTAATTTCATGGCACCTTCTGTTGCTTCCGCCCCGCTACTGGTAAAATAAACCGATTGTAAATTTTCTGGGAGTAAATTGGTTAAGGCCTTTGCATACTGCACTTGTGGTGCTTGTATAAATTCTCCATACACAATTACATGCATGTATTTTTCAACCTGCTGTTGAATAGCTTGAATCACATCGGGATGACTATGTCCAATATTGCAAACACTAAATCCTGCAATCATATCTACAAACTTTTTCCCATGCACATCCTTTATATAAATGCCTTCGGCAGAGGCCACTTCGATACCAATAGGTTTATCTGAGGTTTGCGCTAAATGTTGAAAAAAGAGTTGTCTATTATTCATACTGGACATAATAACTATTAAATTGCAGTACAAAAGTCGCATTTTTATGGCAACCATACTAACTGTACAAGGGAAAGATCCTCAATTTGGTGAAAATTGTTTTATAGCACCCAATGCCACCATCGCAGGGGATGTCACTATGGGTAATGACTGCTCCATTTGGTTCAATGCCGTTCTTAGAGGCGATGTACATTATATTAAAATGGGCAATAAAGTAAATGTGCAGGATGGCGCTGTGGTGCATTGTACCTATTTAAAACACCCCACTACTATTGGCAATAATGTTTCTATTGGACATAATGCACTGGTGCATGGTTGCACTATTCACGATAATGTATTAATAGGCATGGGTAGTATTGTGATGGATGGATGCGTGGTACATTCAAATTCCATTATTGCGGCGGGCGCAGTGGTTTTAGAAGGCACCATTGTAGAAGAAGGTAGTATTTATGCAGGTGTGCCCGCTAAAAAAGTAAAAATGGTATCTGAAGCCATGATTACAGGTGAGATAAATAGAATTGCCGACAACTATGTAAAATATTCAAGTTGGTTTGAAGCTTACAACGACGCAAAAAAATAAATACTGAAATAATTACTAAGACTAGTATTAAAATTAATACTGAAATTAATACATCGGCCCTTGTATTCCATGCCATAAATCGACATAACTATAAAAGCGGGCTTCAGTAATAATTCCTTTTTCAACCGCTGCTTTCACTGCACAACCTGGTTCATTAATATGTTGGCAGTTATTAAATTGGCAACCATTCATTTTGGCGCGCATTTCAGGAAAGTATTGAGCCAATTCTTCTTTTTCTAAATTCACTAAACCTAATTCTCTCATGCCCGGTGTGTCAATCACAGCGCCCCCTTCAGGCAAGTCATACATTTGTGCAAAAGTGGTAGTATGCAAACCTTTTCCACTCCAATCACTTACTTCTTGCGTACTTAAATCTAAATGCGGAAATAAATAATTTATAAGGGAAGACTTTCCTACCCCACTATGTCCACTAATAAGTGTGGTTTTATTTTCTAATAATTTTTGAACTTTATCCAAACCTTCTTTTTTCTCCACGCTTATTAAAAATACTTGATAGCCAATAGCTTCATACATTCTTTTCATTTCATCATAAGTATGCATTTCTTTTTCACCATAGATATCCGATTTATTAAAAACAATAATAGCGGGTATATGAAAAGCTTCACAAGAAATTAAAAAGCGGTCAATAAAACCTTGAGAGGTTTTAGGCGATTTTAAAGTGCCCAGTAAAATAGACTGATCCAAGTTGGAGGCAATTATATGTTGTTGTCTTTTATTATGAGGCGACTGCCTTGCAACATAATTATTGCGATCAAGAATTTCAGAGATCATCACCGTTCCACGCTCCTCATCTTCCATATCATATTCTACCCAATCACCCACGGCAATAGGGTTGGTTGAGGTAATATTGTCTAACTTAATCACCCCCTTAATACGGGCCTGATAAAACAGTCCCGCTTCGGATTTGACCGAATACCAACTACCTGTAGACTTATAAATACGTGCTTTCATGCTCTGCGAAGATAAAAGTATTTGTTAAGAACTACACTACCCAAAAAGCAGCACAAATTCAATATCTTTGCGCCATGAGTCAATTTGCACATGATAAAGTGGTTCCTTACAGCCAAAGCAATGCCGAAAAGAAAGAACAGGTAGCCAGTATGTTTGATTCTATTGCAAAGCGATACGATTTTTTGAACCGCTTTTTAAGTTTAGGCATTGACCAAGGATGGCGTAAAAAAGCCATCGCGCATTTGAAAGATAAAAAAATTAAGCACTTATTAGATATTGCAACGGGCACGGCCGATATGGCCCTAATGGCTTACAGACAAATTCATCCAGAAAAAATTACAGGTATTGATATTTCAGAAGGCATGATGCAATATGGAAGAGTGAAAATTCAAGACAAAGGCTTGGGTGATAAAATTCAATTAAGCCTGGGTGATAGCACGGCCATTCCTTTTGAAGCTTCCACATTTGATGGAGCGATGGTAGCTTTTGGGGTGCGTAATTTTGCCAATTTAGAAAAAGGCTTATCAGAAATTCATCGTGTATTAACGCCAGGCAGTAAGCTCGTTATTTTAGAATTTTCACAACCCAGCAGTTTTTGGTTCAAACCTATTTATACATTTTATATGAAATGGGTTACCCCTAGTATTGGAAAATTATTTTCAGGTAATAAAGAAGCTTACGCCTATTTAAATGAAAGTGTGATTGCTTTTCCAGAAGGCGCTGCTTTTTTAACTATATTAGAGCAAGCAGGATTTAAAAATGTTTCACAAGAAAAATTAAGTTTAGGCATATGCAGCATTTACTGCGCAAGCAAATAATCACGGGGGCATTACTGCTTTGTATTTCTTTGGCGTCCATGGCGCAAAGAGGCGAAGTGTATCAACCCTTTCATGATGAACTTCCTTACTATTTAGGAATGAGTATTGGTATAAACAACAGTTTTTTTAATTTTAATAGAAACGCAGAATTTTCAAACCCAGCGGCTGGTACTGCCTATGCTATTAGTCCAAATAATAATCTTGCCTTAAACCTTGGCCTTACAGGAACATTGCGTCTAAGTAAACATACTTTACTAAGATTAAACCCCACTGTACTTATAGCTGGATCAAAAAATATATACACTTATAAAGAAGTGGGCTCCCCTGATGTTAAAACAATGAATATTTCATCTGCGATTATTAATATTCCATTGGCCTTAAAAATAGAGTCGGATAGATACAATGCATTTCATTTTAGAGATCTTATGCGTCACTATGTTTTCATTGGCGGTAAAATAGATTACGATTTACTAGGATCCAACAAAGCCGTTATTACTAGCAATGGTTTAGGAAGTAATAGAACACCTTATCCCAATACTTTTAAAGGTATTGACTATGGATTTGAAATGGGATTAGGATTAAGTTATTATTTACAATATGCCACCATATCGCCAGAAGTAAAATTTAGCTATGGCTTAGGAAATTTAAATAAAGGAGACCCTCTTTTATCCAGTATTAGAAATATCAATGGCAATTTTGTTTATTTCACCATTCATATAGAAAACTAATTGAGTATGAATAGCTACTTAATAAAAAATACAGAAATCGTAAATGAAGGCAAAACCATTCAGGGAGATGTCTTAATTAAAAATGGTCGTATTGAAAAAATAGCAAGTCAAATTGAATCCATAGGTGGCATTACTGAAATTGATGGCGAAAATCAATTTTTACTACCTGGTGTAATTGATGATCAAGTGCATTTTAGAGAACCAGGTTTAACGCACAAAGCAAATATTTTCACTGAATCACGTGCCGCTGTAGCTGGGGGAATTACTTCGTTCATGGAAATGCCAAATACAGTTCCGAATGCGTTAACTCAAGAATTACTAGAAGATAAATACCAAATTGGAGCAAAATCATCTTTGGCGAATTATTCATTTTTCATGGGAGCCTCGAATGAAAATATCGAAGAGGTTTTGAAAACGAACGGGGAAAACGTTTGTGGTGTAAAAATTTTCATGGGCTCCTCAACGGGAAATATGTTGGTCGACAACGAGAAAACTTTAGATCAATTGTTTTCACGAGTACCTCCATTGCTTATTGCTACGCATTGCGAGGACGAGGCTACCATTCGAAAAAACATTGAGGCAGCAAAAGCAAAGTATGGCGAGAATGTTCCGATTGAACAACATCCTTATATTAGAAGTGAAGAGGCATGTTATTTATCCTCTTCTAAAGCAATAGCGCTTGCAAAAAAAACAGGAGCTAGATTGCATGTTTTTCACCTATCTACCGCCAAAGAAACGGCTCTTTTTAGAAATGACATCCCTTTAGAAGAAAAACAAATCACTGCAGAAGTTTGCATACATCATTTATGGTTTAGTGATCAAGATTATCAAGAAAAGGGAACTCATATCAAATGGAACCCTGCCGTAAAAACAGCAAAAGATAGAGACGGTTTGTGGGAAGCTCTTCTAGATGACCGAATTGATGTTTTAGCAACAGACCATGCGCCTCATACCCTGGAAGAAAAAAACAATGTTTACACCAAAGCACCAAGTGGGGGACCTCTTGTACAACATGCAGTAACCGCTATTTTAGAAAAAGTGAAAGAGGGGGTGATTTCTATAGAAAAAGCGGTTGAAAAGATGAGTCATAATCCTGCAAAATTATTTCAAATTGAAAAAAGGGGCTTTATCAAAGAAGGGTACTATGCGGATTTAGTTTTGATAGACACCAACAAGCCACAAACAGTTTCTAAGGAGAATCTTTTGTACAAATGTGGATGGTCTCCTTTTGAAGGGACTACGTTTTCATCTACAATAACGCATACTTTTGTAAACGGGGTCTTGATGTATAATCAAGGAGTATTCA
>CALDSE010000061.1 GCA_937911175.1 uncultured Sediminibacterium sp. | reverse complement strand
GTAATACAAACAAGTGGCGTGCTATCTATCATGGCATCGGCTAAGCCTGTTACTAAGTTGGTAGCGCCTGGTCCGCTGGTTGCAAATACCACACCTGCTTTTCCTGAGGTACGCGCATAGCCTTGTCCAGCGTGTATTCCACCTTGCTCATGTCTTACTAAAATATGTTTTAGTTTATCGTTGTAATCATAGAGTGCATCATAGATGGGCATAATAGCGCCACCTGGATAACCAAATATAGTTTCGGCTCCCTCTGCAATACAAGCTTCTAAAACTGCTTGCGCTCCTGTTAATTTTTTCGTTGCCATAGTGTTAAACATTTTTTAAGTTTACCTCTTTCATCACTTTAAAAAATTAATACTTAATTAATTTTTTTATTGAACCATCACTAAATAAAATTCATACACTGTATGATTTTTATTTAGTTCTCATCCGTCACACAACCTTCACTTGCGTCTTTTACTAATTGTGCGTATTTCCATAAAATACCATTAGTTGCTTTTAAAGCAGGCTGCACATAGGCAGCTCTTCTTTTGGCAATAGTGGCTTCATCTACTTTCAATGTCATTTTACGATTCGGTACATTTAATTCAATTACATCATTATCCTCTACTAGTCCAATCAGTCCTCCTTTATAAGACTCAGGTGTAATATGTCCTACCACAAAACCATGCGTGCCTCCACTAAAACGACCATCTGTAATAAGTGCTACCGACTTGCCCAAACCCGCGCCAATAATGGCGGATGTGGGTTTCAACATTTCAGGCATACCAGGCGCACCAACAGGTCCTACATTTTTTATAACTACTACATCACCCTTTTTTATTTTTCCTGAATTAATGCCCTCTATCAAAGATTGCTCTCCGTCAAATACACGCGCAGGTCCTTCAAATACATCTCCTTCTTTTCCAGAAATTTTTGCAACACTTCCACCCGTTGCTAAATTGCCGTATAATATTTGTAAATGTCCTGTTGCTTTAATAGGATTTTCTTTTGGATGAATAATATCTTGTTTATTAAAATCTAAATCTGGTACGGTAGCTAAATTTTCTGCCATCGTTTTTCCAGTGACTGTTAAACAGTCTCCATGTATCCAACCAACTGATAACATATATTTCATCACAGCAGGTACACCACCATACTGATGTAAGTCTTGCATTAAATATTTACCCGATGGTTTAAAATCGGCAAGTACAGGAATTTTATCACTAATGGCTTGAAAATCGTCTTGCGTAAAACTTACGCCCACACTCTTCGCCATGGCAATCATATGTAGTACTGCATTGGTGCTTCCGCCTAATACCATAATAACTGCTACTGCATTTTCAAATGCTTTGCGGGTCATAATATCACTTGGCTTAATGTCGCGTTCTAATAATAATCGAATGGCTTTTCCTGCATCCTTACATTCTTGTTGTTTCTCTTCACTCAGTGCAGGATTAGAAGATGAATAAGGTAAACTCATGCCCAATGCTTCAATGGCGGAAGCCATGGTATTGGCTGTATACATTCCACCACATGCACCTGCACCTGGACAAGCATGTTGTATAATTCCTTTGAAATCGGCTTCAGTTAATTCACCCGCCATTTTTTGTCCTAATGCTTCAAAAGCAGATACAATATTTAAATCTTGTCCTTTGTAATGACCCGGTGCAATAGTTCCTCCATAAATCATAATAGAAGGACGGTTTAATCTTCCCATCGCAATTAAAGAACCCGGCATATTTTTATCACAACCTGGTACGGCAATAAGTGCGTCATAATATTGTGCACCACAAACGGTTTCAATACTATCTGCAATTACATCTCTACTTACTAATGAATAACGCATACCAGGTGTACCATTACTCATGCCATCACTCACGCCAATGGTATGAAAAGTAAGTCCCACTAAATCATTCTCCCAAATACTTTTTTTAATATCAGCAGCCAATGCATTTAAATGCATATTACATGTATTACCATCATAACCCATACTTACCACACCCACCTGCGCTTTTTGTAAATCGGCATCGGTTAATCCAATACCATAAAACATAGCTTGCGCCGCTGGTTGTGTTGGATCAAGTGTGATCGTTTTTGAATATTTATTTAGTTCCATATTTGTAATTCTTTTATAAAATGTTGCTTAGATGATAGTAGACTTATGTAATCTTTCATGATGCACATGACCCTCTCCTGTTACTTGTTTTTCGATATACTCACAAATTAAATCGCCAATAGCTGAAGTGCTATAGCTATTTACGGGGTCTATATCTTTTGAAACAAACTTATTGCTCAAACACCAGTCCACAGCGGCTCTTATAATGTTGGCTTCTTTTTGCATTCCAAAATGATCTAATAACATAGCTGCAGATAAAATAGATCCCATTGGATTAGCAATATCTTTTCCTTTAGCTTGCGGATAAGAACCATGTATAGGTTCAAACAATGCTACGGTATTTCCTACCGATGCTGAAGGCAACATGCCTAATGAACCTGCTAATACAGAAGCTTCATCGCTAATTATATCTCCAAATAAATTCTCTGTTAATATTACATCGAACTGTGCTGGATTTAAAATGATTTGCATGGCTGCATTGTCTACAAATAAATAATCGACTGTTACGTCTTTATATTCGCTCGCAATTTTTTGTACCACTTTGCGCCATAGTCTGGAAGTTTCTAAAACATTGGCTTTATCTACTAAGGTTAATTTCTTTTTTCTTTTTTGTGCATATTGAAAAGCTAAATGCGCTATGCGTTCAATTTCTGCTACTGAATAAGAACAGTTGTCGGTGGCTACTGTGCCATCGGCACTTAAAGTTTTGTCTCCAAAATAAATACCTCCTGTTAATTCTCTAAAAATAATGAAGTCTACATTTTCTAATATCCTAGGTTTTAAAGGACTAAGATGATGTAAGGTCTCATAAGTTTTTACCGGACGAATATTGGCAAACAATTGTAATTCTTTTCTCAATTTTAATAAACCTTGCTCGGGACGTACTTTAGCCGTTGGGTCGTTATCATATTTAGGATCGCCAATGGCTCCAAATAAAATAGCATCGCTAGCTAAACAAATTTTTATGGTTTCCTCTGGTAAAGGATTACCTGTTTTATCAATGGCAATGGCGCCCATTAATGCATGCTCATAACTAAACTCATGCTTGAATTGTTTAGCAATGATATTTAATACCTTAATTGACTGCTCTGTTACCTCTGGACCAATGCCATCGCCTAGGATGACTGCTATTTTCTTTTTCATTATGATAAAAGTTTATCTCTAATTATTTATTTACTATTATTTGTTTCTTATTACTTGTTATGGTTTAATTCAAACTTTTCTATCTCTTCTTTCATGCTTAATAAATAATCAATATCGTCGTAGCCATTTAACATACAGGTTTTCTTATAAGCATTTATTTCAAAGCTTTCTGAAGCCCCTGTTGTATCAATGGTAATGGTTTGCTTTTCTAAATCAATGGATAATGTAGCATCGGCTCCTTCTGCAAAAATGGCTTGTAAGAAAGTATCAGATACTGTTACAGGTAATACCCCATTGTTTAGAGCATTGTTTTTAAAGATGTCTGCAAAAAAGCTAGACACTACTACTTTAAAACCATAATCTTGAATTGACCATGCCGCGTGTTCGCGAGAAGAACCACATCCAAAATTTTTAGCAGCTACTAATATCTCGCCAGTAAATTGTTTTTGATTTAAAACAAAATCGGCTTTTGGTTTTGTTTCATCATCATTTTCATATCTCCAATCACGAAATAAATTTTTACCAAAGCCTTCCTTCGTAGTAGCTTTCAAAAAACGAGCAGGTATGATCTGATCCGTGTCTACGTTTTCAATGCGTAGCGGAATAAACCTACTTTGTATTTTTTGTAATGATTGCATACTATAATTTTATTTATAACTATTTTATATAGTCAGTCTTTATTTTTTAGTTTAACATAGTTCTGATGTCCGTAATCTTTCCTGTTAATAGTGCCGCTGCTGCTGTCAGTGGGCTCACTAGCATTGTTCTAGCCCCCGCACCTTGACGACCTTCAAAGTTTCTATTACTAGTGCTAATACAATATTCACCTGCTGGTATTTTATCTTCATTCATGCCTAAGCAAGCGCTACATCCTGCCTGTCTTATTTCAATACCCGCTGCTGTAAATATTTTATCTAAACCTTCTGCTTTAATTTGTTTAGCTACTTCTTGTGAACCTGGTACAATTAAAGTTTTCACGGAAACATTTTTTTGTTTGCCCTTAATAATGCTGGCAACCAATCTAAAATCTTCAATGCGTGAATTCGTACATGATCCAATAAATACATATTGAACTGGCATACCTAATAAACTTTGGCCCGCTTCTAAACCCATATAGGCTAATGCTTTTTCAAAGTTTTGTTTTTCTGTAGGATCGCTAATGCTTTCCATGGTAGGCACTTTACCGGTAACGGATAAACCCATGCCCGGATTGGTTCCATAAGTAATCATGGGATCAATTTCCGCTGCATTAATATTTATTTCAAGATCAAATTTTGCATCGGCATCGGAGTATAACTCTTTCCACTGCGTTAATTTCTTATCCCAATTTTCACCCTGCGGAGCAAAGGGTCTTCCCTTTATATAAGCATAAGTAGTTTCATCGGGTGCAATGATTCCTCCACGCGCACCCATTTCAATACTCATATTACAAATAGTCATTCTTGCTTCCATACTTAATGCACGAATAGCAGAACCTGCGTATTCAACAAAGTATCCTGTGGCACCACTTGCAGATATTTTTGCAATGATGTATAAAATAATATCTTTTGAAACAACGCCATTTTGTAAACTGCCTTCAATATTAATACGCATTACCTTAGGCTTGGTTTGCATTACACATTGCGCTGCAAAAACCATTTCCACTTCACTGGTACCAATACCAAATGCAATAGAGCCAAAAGCGCCATGGGTAGAGGTATGACT
>CALDSE010000060.1 GCA_937911175.1 uncultured Sediminibacterium sp. | reverse complement strand
CTCTGCGCAGTGCTCGAAAGCTCGTCTAGCATTAGTATTATTGTCTAAATTAAACATATAAAAAAGCCCGGTAGTTATTAGCTATCGGGCTTTTTATTATTTCTAAATATATTTTTAATGACTTCTTAATTAATGCAGCACTTCTAATATTGGGTTTCCAATAGAACCACTTGGCATTTGAATACCAAGGAGTGTAGATATAGTAGGAGCAATATCAGTCATATAATTGACTGAATTGATCTGGCCTTTTTTGATGCCATTGCCGTACCATAACAAAGGAATATGTGCATCATTATTGTATAAAGTACCATGGGTTGTTCCTGTCGCGTAGCCATCCATATAACCTGGTTTTGTTACTATAAATAAATCCCCACTTCTTTGAGATGAATAACCATTTACAATGCGCTCTCTTAATGATTGAGGTAGTGATGCTGTAGCAGCTTTTCTTGTTTCCACCACTTGTAGAATACCTGGATTTTTTTCCAAGCTATTGGATACTAATTGCACCAATTTATCTTGACTTACATGAAGGCTATCCATTAGATCATGGTTAAAGTGAATATAGTATTCACCTATATCTGAAATCATTTTTGGGTCTAAACTATTTTTAACCAACAGCTCATTCAGCTCTTTTTTAATAGCTGGTTCACTAATTAATCCACCAGGTAAATGGTGTTTTTTAGCAAATGCTGGTATATGTTGCACCGCATGATCCGCTGTCAAAAAAACAGTATAATTATTTTTTCCAACTTGCTTATCTAAACTCGCAAAAAGCTGTGCTAATTGAATATCTAATTTGATATAACCATCCATAGTTTCCCATGAATTAGGGCCGAAAGAGTGACCAATATAATCAGGCGACGAAAAGCTGATAGCCAATAAATCAGTAATATCATCCTTGCCTAATTGCTCATTTACCAAAGCCATTTCTGCCATTTCTAAGACTAAGTTATTGCCATAAGGCGTACTAGCAATTTTGCCATAATCCTTGCCAATGAATTGAGATAAGCTGTAAGGAAACCCTTTTTGTTCAGCACCTAAAGGGGTAGACTCATAGGCATTTATATCTTCATCACAATTAGCCTCATAAACAGATTTAGCCAAACTCAAGTTCCATCCTTTTGTATACAAACTGTCTACTCTATGTTGACCATTGTATTCAGTCACCCATGTTGGCAAGTTTTTACCATAATAGGTAGAACTAATAAATTTCCCAGTTTTACTATCATACCAAAAAGCCCCATTGGCACTATGTCCTGCTGGAAGGATAGCACCTCTGTCCTTGATAGAGATACCATACACCTTACTTTTAAAGTTGCTTGCTAATTTCATTTCATCTCCGATGGTACTTGTCCACAAGTTTTTTGGGCTCATTTTACCAGCAGCACTGCCTTCTATTCCCACAGATATAACGGTAGGGTCTTCTACACAGTAGACAGTTTTTTGTAGGATATTATCAAACCATTGGTTTCCAGTCACACCATGAATTGCAGGGGTGGAACCAGTGTAAACCGAAGCATGTCCAGGTGCTGTTACGCTTGGTATATAGGGAATTAAGTTATTATTACAACTGGCACCCTCATTTACAAAGCGTAAAAAGCCTTGTTGGGAGGTGAAATAGGGCTTAAATTGATTGATATAATCCCAACGCATTTGATCTACCATTATCCCCACAACCAATTTTGGTTTGTTTGAAGTACTTGTTTGGTTTGATTTTGGGGTTTGTGCATTGCTCGTCAATGAAAATAGGCCTAAGCAAATGAATAAAATGTATCTCATTTCAAATATTTTTCTTTTATAAAATATACTTGTTAACACTAACAAATAGTAGACTGCAATTTACAGCTATTTATTAGAGGATAAAAGGTAAAAATTTATTAAATTTGCTTATATAAAAAAAGATAATATGGCGGATATATTTGAAAGACTGATTAAGAATTATGGACCTATTGGTCAACACCGTGAAAGAGCCCATGGCTACTTTGCTTTTCCGAAGTTAGAAGGTGAAATTGGCTCTAAAATGAAGTTTAGAGGTCAAGAAATGATTGTATGGAGTTTAAATAACTATCTAGGCTTAGCCAACCACCCAGCTGTGCGTAAGGCCGATGCCGATGCAACTACGAAGTATGGCTTGGCCCTTCCAATGGGTGCAAGAATGATGAGTGGAAACAGTGATTTACACGAGCAATTAGAAGCTGAATTAGCCAGTTTTGAACATAAAGAAGATGCTATTTTAATGAACTATGGCTATCAAGGTATCATGAGTGCCATTGATGCTATTTGTGGAAGACATGATGTGGTGGTCTATGATGCCGAGTGTCATGCCTGTATTATTGATGGATTAAGAATGTTAGCTGGACACCGTTTTGTATATAAGCATAACGATATAGAAGACTGCGAAAAGCAATTATTGAGAGCGCAAGCATTAATAGACAAACAAGAAACTGGAGGAATATTGGTGATTACAGAAGGTGTATTTGGAATGGCGGGAGACCAAGGAAAGTTAAAAGAAGTAGCGGCTTTGAAAAATAAATTTTCTTTTAGATTATTGGTAGATGATGCACATGGTTTTGGTACTTTAGGCAAGACGGGCGCGGGAGCAGGAGAAGAGCAAGGTTGTCAAGATGAAATAGATTTATATTTTTCCACTTTTGCAAAAAGTATGGCTTCTATTGGTGCGTTTATGGCGGGGCCTAAAACTATCATTGATTATATTAGGTACAATATTCGTTCACAAATTTTTGCGAAAAGTTTACCTATGCCATTTGTAGTGGGTAATTTAAAACGTTTAGAATTACTGCGTACACAAACTGAATTAAAAGACAAGTTGTGGAAAAATGCCTTGGCCTTACAAAACGGGTTAAAAGAAAGAGGCTTTGATATTGGAAAAACCGATTCAGTAGTGACGCCCGTGTATATGAAAGGTGGCGTAGAGGAAGCTACTTTAATGGTAATGGACTTAAGAGAAAATTATAAAATATTTTGTTCGATAGTAGTGTATCCTGTAATTCCTAAAGGGCATATCATTTACAGGTTAATTCCAACAGCAGAACATACACAGGAAGAAATTGATTTAACCTTACAAGCCTTTAGTGAAACTAAGGCTAAACTAGATGCAGGTGCTTATAAGGCGGAAGAAATTCCAGATATGGCGAATAAGTAAATACTAAAGTAGAGTAAGTATAAAAGTAGTTTGTTATTAAGCGACAAGTACTTTTCAAAATAGTAAAGAGCAAGATTGGTTAGAGTAAGTCTAATTGATTTTGCTCTTTTTTTAATACCTCAATACTTACATTGAGTTCAAATCCTATGAGTAAGATTAAGGAGTTTAAGTATATTAAAGTCATTACCACTAGTACCGTTCCAATGGAACCATAAATTTTACTGTAACTACTAAAATTATTAACCCAATAGGAGAAACCCAGGGTCGTAACTAACATTAATAAGGTAGAGAGTAAGGCGCCAGGAGAATTGAGTGGCCATCTTTCTTTAATGAGGGGGGCGTATTTATATATAAAGGCATTGCCAAAAAATAGTAGTAGAATAATGACCGCCCAGCGAACAGAATTCCAATACGGTACAATTGTTTTACGTTTAATATCAAATACTTCTCTAAGTAGTCTGGTTAATTGATCTTGACCTATTAAAACAAGCAAGCTTGCAAATACTAAGAGTATTAAAATAATGGTTAATCGAATAGCCCTCATTCTTTGGTGTAAGAAAAAAGGTTTGTTTTGCATAATGGATTTATCAAAACTTCTAATAATGCCTGTCATGGCATTGGAGGCGTAAAATAAAAGCAATAAAAATCCAAAGGAGAAAATACCCACATGCTGACTCAATAAATCATTAATGATTTCCATGATGAATTTATAAGTGCTTGAATTAGGGGCAATATCTTTAAATACAGAAAGTATTTGTTTTTTTATTTTAAAGGCCTTCGGGAAATAAGGAATGATTGAAAACAAAAATAGAAATCCTGCAGGTAGGGCCATGATTAAGTTAAAAGAAATAGCAGAGGCCCTGTCGTATAATCCTAAGGTGTTTAATTGTTTGTACACAAAACTTAAAACCTGATACAAATTAACATGCTGAAAGCCCGGAATATATATCGCCTTTGCTTTTTGTTTTAAAAACAAATATAATGGCTTGAAAAGCTTGATGATGGTATTAAGTAGTATGTTAAGAAATTGATTCAAATGAATTTGTTGATATGCGCTTTTGAGTATTTAGTAATTTTATTTTCTAATGTTTATTTATTTTTTTTAGCTTGGTATTCATCTAGTTTAAGCTGGTACTCCTTGGCAAATCTACTATGTTCTTCATAAGTAGCACTAAAATGATGGTAGCCACTGAAATCGGCCTTGGCTACAAAATAAAAATAGTTGGTGCTAGGCGCATTCAATACTAAGTCTATTGTTTTAGGAGCGGGGGTACAAATAGGGCCAGGAGGAAGACCTGCTTTTTTATACGTATTATAAGGAGAAGGATTGGTTAAATACTTTTCATAAATACGAGTAAGGGTAAAATCCTGCATGGCATATTTAATAGTAGGGCAGGCTTGCAGGGGCATTTTTTGCTTTAATCTATTTTGGTATACACTGGCAATAATTGTTTTATCAGTATCATAATTGGTTTCTTCTTCTACAATAGAAGCTAAGGTGTATACTTCATTTTTGGTCAGTCCTATAGAATTTGCTTTGGCCAGTCTATTATTTTTGCTCCAAAAAAGACTTTCTTCTGTTTTCATTTTTTGTAAAATCTTAGGCATTGGCGTAGACCAATAAAATTCATAGGTATTGGGAATAAATAGGCTAAGCACTTGCGTCGTATCTGTACCATAGGGAGCAAGTGAATCGTTACTGTTTAAATACTGCATACATTGGGTACTATCTATAGAAAAAGTATTCGCTATTAATTTAGCGAGGTCGCCCTTGGTTCTTACTTTATTTAAAATAAATTTAATTCTTGCTTGTTGATTGTTTCTAAGTATTCTAATTAAGTTCAGTAAGCTTGTATTTTTATCAATTAAAAATTTACCTGGTTTAATTCTATTTTCTACATTGAATAATTTAGATAAAACCAGGAAGCTTATTTTGTCTCTAATTATTTTTTTAGTACTTAAGCTATCTGCTAATGCGTCTAGCCCTCCAGCATTATATTCAAAGCTTGCTTTCTCTGTTGTGAAATGAGTGACCTTAATAAAAAGGGTATAGGAGCTGTACACTACTAAAACCAATAAAGCGAGTAAGATCCATTTTTTCATAGGGTAAAGATATTTCATCCTTTTAATACAGAATCAAAATACAATAAAAATCCCTCTCGTTTGCGCGAGAGGGATTAAATATTTTGGAAGGGGATTATTTAGATTGAATTACTCAGTTTATTACTTAGGTTCAATAGCATTCAATGTATTAATCTTGAATTACTTTTTAGTAGCTGCAGGAACAGTGGCAGGTGCCGGAGCAGGGGCTGCTTGTTGAACTGGAACTGTTGCAGGCGCCGTAACGGAAGTGTTTACTTTGTCTAATAAACCTTTATCAGAAGCCGTGCCACCAGATTTTAAGAATAAGGTAGAAGTCATGGCCAATACAGCAATCACAGCAGCGAAAATCCAAGTGCCTTTTTCAAGTACATCTGTTGTTTGCTTAACGCCCATGAAATTATTGCTAAGGCCGCCTACATTCGCATTTAAACCGCCACCCTTTGGGTTTTGGATTAAGACCATAAATCCCAGGCCTAAACAAGCCACAATAATCAATATTAAATAAATTGTAATCATTTCTTTTGTTTTAATTGTTCTATTCTAGACGCAAAATAAACGGATTTTTCAGGAAAAATAAAACTTAATTTGGAATAGATGTCGATGGCTTTGCGCTTATTGCCTTGTTTTACCCATATTTCAGCCATGGCTTCTGTGATAACATCGGCCGTGGTATTGGCTTTTTCGGCTATTGCGGCTATTTCCTTCTCGTTTTCCTCCGCCATTTCTTCCATCACAGGAATACCCTCTTTTTGCTTTAAAACCTTTAACCAGGCGGTAAAACTCCTTAATTGTTGCGTGAATTTGTCCTGAGGAACCTTGGAAAGGTCGATTTCAATGCCCTGGGCAGCAAAATAGTCGGCTTTCGCGGCCATGGCTATTTCTGCCTCATAGGCTAATTCTATGGTTTCAATAGGTTCTTTAAATTGAGCAAACTGTTCTGAAATAAGGTTGGTTACTTTATCGTCCAAGGGGGCTGCAATGGTATCTTCCTTTTGTTCTTGTAAAACTTGGTGTAAATGTAAAGCAGTAGGAAAGTAGCTTGTTGTTTTTTGCACTTGTTCTTGAAATAAAGGTGAACCTACTAGTGCATATTTTTTAGCTAATAAATATTGTAAGCTAGCACTATAAGGATGCGTTTGTACCCATTTTTCTAAGTCAGCGGTTTCAATAGATTCTAAACTACCATGACCAGTCCATTGAGCTAATATTTTATTATGAAGGGCTGAAGACATGCTTACCAGTTTGAAAAAATTTGGTTAAAGATATCGTCTGTAATATTTCTAAGGATGTCTTCCATTAGTTGTCCTTCTGCTTGATTTAAAGTAAGGTTAGCAGAAAAATCAAAATTTCTAGTGACATCAAATTCTTGTTCTTTGTTATCTAAAGTCTTTTTTAAGACTATATGCACGGTTACCGTTAATCGGTTGGTACTTGCTTGTTTCGCACTTACACCCACTGTTTGAGAAGGGTCGTAATTGGTAATAGTTGCAAATATTTGATAATGCGCATCGTCGTTATTGGTTCTAGTTAACTTCGTTTGGCTCATTATTTTTTGCATCAACTTATCGGTAAGTAGGGGAGCCAATTGCGGATTTACATACCTCGCTTTATTTTCTACAAAACCTATTTTAATGGTTTTGACATTTTCTGGAATAACGGCATCTCTAAAACTATAAATGCCACAACCGCTTATAAGAGTTGCGCAAATTGTTATGGGTAAGATAAACTTTACAAATAAGTGCATACCCATCTTTCTTTTTTTTAGAAAAACAGCAGCTTTAATTATTTCTATGTAATCTTTATTCTTCAATGTTGTATTCTTTAATTTTTCGATATAAAGTTCTTTCACTAATGCCTAAGTCGGTAGAAGCATCTTTTCTTCGGCCTCTATGTTTCTTAAGCGCCTTTAAAATTAGTTCTTTTTCCTTATCCATTATATTCAAAGATTCATCCACTTCATAATGGCTATTGGATTCATTGTCTATAATAATAGGCTGGGGGTGATTCAAGTGCACAGTTGGCTGTGGATTCGCTGAAGACACATGCGCAGCGCTGCTTGGCATAATATCTTCTTTTAATTCATTGATTAAAGACTCTTTATTAAAATTAGCAGACTGGCCAGCAATAGAAGGGTTTTGTAAAATTTCTAAAAACATTTTCTTCAATTCATTCACATCTTTTTTCATATCAAAGAAAAGCTTGTATAAAATTTCTCTTTCGTTGGCAAATTCACCTACCGGTGTGCCACCTGTCACCATGGGCATATTATGCATATTATGCTGAGGTAAAAAACCTGCCAAGGTTTCACTATTAATATTATCCGATTTGCGTAGCACCGAAATTTGCTCTGCAATATTTTTTAATTCTCTTACATTACCTGGCCAGCTATACTTGGCAAGTAATTCTCTTGCTTCTTCGTCTAAGAAAATGGGTTTGGTTTTGTACTTCTCTGCAAAGTCCACCACAAATTTTCTAAATAGCAAAGGAATATCTTCTTTGCGATCTCTTAAAGAAGGAACGCGAATAGGCACGGTGTTTAATCTATAATATAAATCTTCTCTAAATTTTCCTTTCTGTGTGTATTCTAAAAGTTCTCTATTGGTAGCAGCTATTACTCTTACATCTGACTTCTGCACTTTTGAAGAACCCACTCTTATAAATTCTCCAGTTTCAAGTACGCGTAATAAACGAGCCTGTGTGCCTAAAGGCAGTTCTCCAATCTCATCTAAAAATATAGTACCTCCACTTACGGTTTCGAAATAACCTTTTCTGCTATCAACGGCACCTGTGAAAGAACCTTTCTCGTGTCCAAATAATTCTGAATCAATAGTGCCTTCTGGAATGGCACCACAGTTCACTGCAATAAAGGGGTTGTGTTTTCTCGCAGATAAGCTATGAATAATTTGAGAGAAAACTTCTTTACCCACACCGCTTTCTCCCACTATTAAAACGGTTAAGTCGGTAGCAGCTACTTGCTCTGCAGTATTTAAGGCATGATTGAGTGCAGGGGTATTGCCTATAATACTAAATCTATTTTTTAAAGCTTGTAAGTCCATGTTCTTTATTTTATAGTACCTATTAAAGTACCTTTTGTATATGCTGTAATAAGAATATTTACATAATCCCCTTTTTGTAAAGGCTTTGTTTGTCCTTCCATTGATTTTGGAAACACCACCACTTTATTTTGGCTGGTTCTTCCCATCCACTCTTGATCGCTTTTCTTGCTATTGCCTTCAATTAATACTTCGTAAGTATTCCCTAATTCTTTTTTATTACTCTCATTCGATAAATGCCACTGCACATCTACAATTTCTTGAAGCCTTCTTTTCTTTACATCTAAGGGAACATCGTCTTCATATCTTTTCTCTGCTAAAGTGCCCGGACGCTCTGAATAAAAATACATATAGGCATAGTCGTACTGTGCTAGTTGCATAATGCTCATTGTATCATTATGATCTTCTTCGGTTTCAGTACAAAAGCCTGCAATGATATCGGCAGAGATACTACAGTCTGGCATTAGTTCTTTAATACGTGCTACTTTAGCTAGGTACCATTCGCGTGTATAGGTTCTGTTCATTAATTGTAATACGCGTGTGCTTCCACTTTGAACAGGCAGATGAATGTATTTACAAATATTATTGTACTTCATCATGGTGAATAAAACTTCGTCGGTAATATCCTTAGGATGCGAAGTGCTAAAGCGCACTCTCAGTAATGGACTAATTAAAGCAACACTTTCTAATAACTGAGCAAATGTAACCTGGGTATTGGTTTCTGGGTTTGTCCAATAATAACTATCTACATTTTGACCCAGTAAGGTTACTTCTTTATAGCCTTTATCGAATAAGTCTTTTGATTCTGCTACAATAGAAAAAGCATCTCTACTTCTTTCACGACCTCTTGTAAAAGGCACTACGCAAAAACTACACATATTATTACAACCACGCATAATAGATACAAATCCACTAATGCCATTGCTATCTAATCTAACAGGAGAAATATCGGCATAAGTTTCATCACGACTTAATAAAACGTTCACTGCTTTTTGTCCAGTACCTGCTTCTATAATTAAATCGGGTAGGGTGCGGTAAGCATCGGGGCCTACTACTAGGTCTACTAATTTTTCTTCTTCTAAAAGTTTTGATTTTAATCTTTCCGCCATACAACCCAAAACACCCACTAACATTCCTGGCTTTTGTTCCTTGTATTTTCTAAACTCAGTTAATCTTTTACGCACCGTGAGTTCTGCTTTTTCTCTAATAGAACAAGTATTGATTAAAATTAAATCGGCCATCTCCACATTACGGGTACTTCCATATCCGTTTTTTTCTAAAATAGAGGCCACCACTTCGCTGTCGGCAAAGTTCATAGCACAGCCATAGCTTTCTATCAGAAAAAACTTTGTAAAGGGCGCTTTGTTTTGAGTCGATTCATAGGCTTCCCCCTGTCTCAGCTCGTCATGTTCCTTGGTCGCCGTGGTGAATAATTCCATTCAAATTGGTTTGAAACGCAAATTTAGTTAAAAAATTAGAATGTGTCAACTTGTCAGCCAGAACTTCTAATTATTTGATAATGAAACCCTTACTTGGCTTATCGCCCTTATGTATTAATAATTTATATATAATTAGAAATCAATGATTTATCAAAGGCTTCCTATATTTGAAAAAATAATGAGTTTCATGAGAAAAAGTCTGCTATTTGTTTTGATCTTGATGGGGGCGCAAGCTGCCTCTGCTCAAAATGTAGCAGTGGCTAAACTGAGATCAGAAACCTCAAGAACCATTAAAAAAGACAACGATACGAGTTATTTTAATTGGAAGCAGGGGGGTATGTATAATTTTAATTTATCACAAAGCTCTTTAAGTAACTGGGCTGCCGGTGGAGATAATTTTAACATGGCTATTAATAGCTACTTTAATTATTTTGCTTATTTCCAAAAGCCTCGTCAAAGCTGGGATAATAATCTAGACCTGAATTTAGGCTTTGTACAATCGACTAGTTTGGGGGGTAGAAAAAACGACGATAGAGTTGATATACTAAGTAAGTATGGCTACCGCATTGATACTACTGGTATGTGGTATTTGTCTGGCTTATTTAATTTTCGTTCTCAATTCTTTGATGGGTATAGTTTCAGTGGATCAAATTCAAATTTTACTTCTTCATTCTTATCGCCGGCTTATATTATTTTATCTGCGGGATTGGATTTCAAACCCAATAATACTTTCTCGGTTTTCTTTTCTCCTTTAACTTCTAGAACTACTTTAGTATTAAATACCAAGCTTTCCGATTTGGGTAGTTATGGTGTACCTGTAGGTAAAAAGATAAATAGAGAAACAGGTTTATTTGTAACAGTGAATTATAGTAATACCATTGCCCCCAATGTTACCTATAAAGGTCGTGCCGATTTTTTCTCTAACTATTATGAAAAGCCTGAGAATATTAATTTGTATATGACCAACATGTTTACTTTTAAAATTAATAAGTATTTCTCGGCTACTTATAGTTTAGATTTAATGTACGATGATAAAATTAAAATCTTTGGACCTTTGAAAAAATCTCCAGGGCTTCAATTAAAAAGTATAATAGGAATTGGCTACTTAAAAACCTTACAAGTTAAAAAGACCATTCTAAAGCCTAAGGTTTAGTAATAGCCTTTAATGTGTGTTTTATTTTATTCGCTTTATGCGTGAGGTCTTGGTAGTCTTTGCTCATAATAGTTACATGGCCCATTTTTCTTCCAGGCTTAGTTTGTTTTTTGCCATATATATGTACAAACACATTTTCCATTTTTAAGACTTCTTCTAATCCCTCATAATATACATCGCCAGTATGGCCCTCACTACCAACAATATTCACAATGGCCGAAGGTAAAATGGCATCGGTATTGCCTAAAGGGTAGTCTAATAAAATTCTAAGTAGCATATCGTACTGACTACTATAATTCGCTTCAATACTGTGGTGTCCGCTATTATGCACACGAGGTGCTGTTTCGTTTACCCATACATCCTCATTGCTATCTATAAATAGTTCAATGGCAAATAAGCCGGGACTTTTTAAACCTTGTACTACTTTTCTAGCAATAGCCTGTGCTTTCCATAAAATTTTTTCTTCTAATTTAGCAGGGCTTAATTGGTAGTCTAATAAATTATATACAGGGTCGAAAATCATTTCAGCAGGAGGATATATAATAGTTTCTCCTTTGGCATTCATGCCTACAATTAAAGCTATCTCTGTAGCAATTTTTATTTTTTGTTCTAATACAGAAGGAACATTAAAACCTAATTCAATTTCTTTTTCGCTAGGTATTATTTGCACACCCTTACCATCATAACCACCTTCAGCTATTTTATGCACTGCAGGTAAAAAAGAAATATGGTTTAGTAAATCGGCTTTATTTTCTGTGATGACAAAAGGAGCAGTAGGAATTTCATTCTCTTTATAAAACTGCTTCTGTAAAATTTTATTTTTAATAGTTCGAATTGCGCTAGGTCTTGGATACACTTTTACGCCCTCGGCTTCCAATTTCTCTAAGGCATCTACATTCACCGCCTCAATTTCTATGGTAATGGCGTCTAAGCCTTTTCCAAAATTATACACCGCGTCAAAATCTTGAATATTGCCTAAGGTAAAATGATGGCATAAATGAGCGGCAGGACAGTTGGCATCATTTTCTAGTACATAGGTAATTGCATCGTAGTTAGCGGCTGCTTGCAATAACATACGTCCTAATTGACCACCTCCTAAAATGCCTAATTTCATTTTACTATCTTTTGACAAAGATAAGGTTCTTGGACAAGTTTTCATTTTGCATAGCGCTGAAAAGAGATTAAATTTGTCTACTTATTCATCAAGTCATTAATTAAGGTATCATGTCAGCACTGCCCATTATTACGGTAAAAGACCTCGTTAAATCCTATGGCGATTTTAAAGCTGTCAAAGGCATTAGCTTTGAAGTAAAAGAAGGGGAAATTTTTGGCTTATTGGGTCCCAATGGTGCAGGAAAGTCAACCACCCTTGAAATTATTGAAACCTTAAGGGAAAAAACCAGTGGCACAGTGATGGTGAATGGCTTTGATTTAGATAAGTCGCCAGAGTCTATAAAAAAAATGATTGGGGTACAACTTCAAACCGCCGGATTCTATCCTAATTTAAATTTAACCGAACTCATACATTTATTTGTGGGGCTTTATCAAAATGAAATGGATGCGGACACTCTTTTGCAGAAAGTTAATTTACAAGACAAGGCTAAAGCAAAGTTTAAAGAATTAAGTGGGGGACAGAAGCAAAGGTTCTCTATTGCCACTACTTTAATTAATAAACCCAAAATTATTTTCTTAGATGAGCCTACTACAGGCTTAGACCCGCAAGCAAGAAGAAACCTTTGGGATTTAATAAAAGAAATTAGAGATAATGGAACCACCGTTATTATTACCACGCATTATATGGATGAGGCAGAAGTATTGTGTGATAGGGTAGCCATTATTGATAGTGGTAAAATTATTGCCATTAATACCCCCAATCATTTAATTGATGAATTAGTGGAAACCGGATTTGAAAAAGTGAAAGAAGTAAAAAAAGCCAACCTAGAAGATGTATTTATACATTTAACGGGTAAGGCGTTGAGAGAAGAGTAATTAAGAGAGGAGTAGTAGCGTAAAAACTTTTTAAGTAATTCATAGTTGATTGAAAAAATATAAATAATAATTAAAATATAAAAAATGGAAGATTTAAAATACCCTATTGGCAAAGTGGTCAATTTACCTTTTAATGAAGAAAATAAAAAAGCTTGGATTAACGCTATTAAAATGGCACCTGCCGATTTAGAAATAGCTATACAACATTTAGATAAAGCGCAGTTAGATACCCCCTACAGAGAAGGTGGTTGGACTATTCAACAAGTAATGCATCATATGGCTGATAGTCATATGAATGCCTTTATTCGTTTTAAAATGGCTTTAACAGAAGAAGTACCTGTCATTAAAGCTTATGATGAGAAAGGTTTTGCGAACACAGCAGATTCTTTAAATACACCTATAAATTATTCAACTACATTATTACATGCCTTACATGCGCGTTGGATAATCTTATTAGAATCAATGACCGATGAGCAGTTCCAAAGAAAATTATTTCATCCGGGTAGAAATGCAGAAGTAAGTTTATGGGATATGTTAGCAATCTACGCTTGGCATGGTAAACACCATCTAGCCCATATTACGAATTTGTGTAAGCAGAAGGGTTGGTAATAGGCTTAGTTTATTTTTTAAACAAAGCTCTGTTAACTTCAGCTACTAAATAAACGCTTCCAATAACAAGGATAAGGTCTTTGTCATTGGCTTTTGCAGCAGCTGTTTCTAGTGCAATGTTTACATCGCTGTATATTTCACCTTTTAAGCTAAATGCATTTGCTTTTTCTGCAAGCTCATTAGCTGCTAGTGCTCTAGGCAAATGTGATTGTGTAAAATAGTAGTTAGCATTTTTAGGAAGTAAAGTTAGCACGGCATCAATATCTTTATCTTTTACCATTCCTGTTACAATATATAATTGCTCGTAATGGGTAGTGGCCAATTGGTCAAGCATTGCTTTTATACCGTGTTCATTATGCGCTACATCTAATACAATTCTTGGATTAGATTGAATACATTCCCATCTTCCCATAATGCCAGTAGATGCTTTAATTTCAAGAAGGGCTTGCTTTATCATTTCACTATTCAATTTCCAACCCATATCTGCTAATAATTGGCAGGCCACTAAAACACCCTTTAAGTTTTTAGCTTGGTATTTTCCAGGAAGGTCGCAACTAAGCGTAAAATTTGCATCAAATAAAGGGTTGTTCAGTAAATGAAATAAGGGTTGACTAAAACTAAAGCTAGCCGTATCCCAATTATTTTCAAAGGCCTCTGCTTGAATAAAATCTTCACTAAAATAAATAGGTGCATTTTCCAATGCAGCCTTTTGAATAAAAACCGATTTGCTTTCCCGTATACTTTCACTAATTACTACAGGGGTTTCTTTTTTTATGATACCCGCTTTCTCAGAAGCAATGGCTTCGAGTGTATTACCTAGCAAGGCCATATGATCCCAACCAATATTGGTAATTACACTTAATATAGGTTCGATGACATTGGTGCTATCTAATCTTCCACCTAATCCTGTTTCAATAATGGCAATATCACAATTTTCAACAGCAAAATATTCAAATGCCATACCCACTGTGATTTCAAAAAAAGAAGGTTCTATTTTTTCAATCAATGGTTTTACTCTATTAGTGAAGGAGGTGACAAATTCTTTTTTACATAATGCTCCATTCACTTTTATCCTTTCTCTAAAATCATATAAATGCGGAGAAGTATACAAACCTGTTTTATAGCCGGCTTTTTGAAAAATGGCTGCAAGCATATGACTGGTAGAACCCTTTCCATTGGTGCCTGCAATATGGATAGTTTTAAATTTCTTTTCTGGGTTGCCTAAAAAACTACAAATTAATTGCGTGTTATGTAAATCGTTTTTTATGGCAGCTGCTCCTATACGACTAAACATAGGAAGACGACTATATAAATAGTCAATAGTATTTTGATAATCGTTCAAAGCAGCGGAATTATTGATTTTCGAACTTAAACTTTACAGTCACATTAGATACATGATCGGAACTATTGAAACTAATTTTAGTTAAGTACTCCACAATGGCTCTTTTATATTTAGCATCGTTAGAGCTTGAGCCTTTTACAATTTGTACAAAACGGCCAACGCCTATAGGATTCACTTCAATTTCAGCATAAATAGTAGCAGGTTCTACATCTCCATTAAATGAATAAGCTTTTGTGACTCTTCTGTCGCCCTTTGTTACAAAGGGGCCACCTGTTCCTTCATAATTTTTCCCATTGATACTTCCATTCGCCACACCTTGATCGCCTTTGCCACCCGCAATGCCTTGGTCTTTTACATCATTATAACTGTCCTGATTATTTCCCCCTTTGCCATTTCCACCAGCATATTTTCCCATTAAAGCTTTTGGCTTGGGAGCAGGAGGTAAGGGTAAGTTTTTAATATTGGTTTTAGCTTTCGAGGATCTGATGGCTTCGTCGTTAGGATCGTTGCCACTTGCATTTATTTTAACTGCCTTATTAATGGCAGTCGCTTTGACTCTTTTACTTGAACCTAGTTCAGGTGCTGGTGCTTCTTTACTTAAGGGTGCGATGTCTCCTTGGCCTGTTGTGGTATTGCCTAAGTTTACTTCCATATAGGCAGTTGCAGGAGGAATAACAGTAGCCGCAGGCTGCTGCCAATGCATGATAACAAATAAGCAAGACAAGGCAATACATATAAGTAAGGTATAAAAACCTGCCTTTATATTTTTTTCTTGTTCAAAGCTTAATTGCATAGTATAAAATTAATGCAAAAATAGATCAAAACCCAATTTTGATATTCATTATGATTGGCCTACAATGGGTTTAATAGGACTAGGCCATGTATTAATTATAATGCCTGTTATGATAATACAACCACTTATAATTTGAGCAGTAGAAAAACTTTCACCTAATAAAAAGACAGCTTCAATAGAACTCAATAATGGGATTAAAGTGCCAAATAAGGCGGCCTTACCTGCTCCAATTCTTTGAATGGCATTGTTCCAAATTAAATAAGATATGGTAGAATTACCAATGCCTATATATAATACTATCCATAATAAATGAGTGTTGAGTATCACTGGTTGAACAAAATTCATTTCGTACATAGCAACAGGAAATAATAATATAGCACCAATTGCAAATAGTACCAATAAGAAACTATTATTGGAAATGCCTACTGGTTTTTTACGCACAAAAACATTGTATGTGCCAAAGCAAATACCTGCACCTATCATCCATAAATCACCGGCACCAATTTGAAAATTTAAAATATTGGAAATTTGCCCTTTCGTTAATAAATAGACAGTACCAATTAAGCCAAGTATAATACCTGTTATATTTTTCCAATGTAATTTTTCGTTTACAAAGTAGGCGGCTAGTAGTGCGGCCACAATAGGGTGTACCGTGGATCCAAATAAGGCCATATTAATAGCCGTGGTATAATGACCTGCTGTATATATTAAAGTATTGTAAATGGAAAATCCTATTAGTCCCATCCAAAAAAAATAAACTTTGTTGGCTTTGAAGATAGGCCACTCCTTTTTTACATTTTTATAAGCAAAAGGGAGCATAAACAGCGTAGCAAGAGTCCATCTCATAAATGCTAAACTAACTGGGCCTGCTAAATTAATGGCATATCTAGATACAATAAAATTACCTGACCAGATTATACTAGAAGTAATGGCCAGCGCAGCGCCTATTTGATTTTGTCTTCTCAATGGTGTGCAAAATTTTGAGTAAAGTTGCCTTTAATTCTTTCAATAGGAGGGTTGTAGTAACCAAATTGTAACTGAGGGAATTCTTCTTTAATTAAATCCATCATTTGTTTAACGCCCATAATTTCTCCCACTTCTGTAACACCTATTTTACCTAAATACCAATCGGGATCAATATTGAAATTACGCCACTGAATCATTTTTAAATCGGTGTCTTTGATAAATTTTCTTAAGGCTTCATATTCTGCAACACTGTCCGTCATACCTGGAAAAACAAAATAATTAATACTCGTCCATTTACCTGCTGCTGACATTTCTTTTAAACTTTCTACGATATCATTAAAGGTGTAATTATTAGGTCGGTAGTAAGGATTATAAATTTCAGGTCTCACCGAGTTGGTACTAACTCTTAAACTATCTAAACCCGCTGCTGCTAAAATTTTTACAGCTTTTGGATCAGATCCATTGGAATTTATATTGATACTTCCTTTATCGGTATGCTTTCTAATTTCAATAATAGATTCTTTAATCGTCTCCCACATTAATAAGGGTTCTCCTTCACAGCCTTGTCCAAAACTCACAATAGGAAAAGGAGCTGTCATTAAATGAGGTACAGTGTATTCTACTACTTCAGCGGCGGTGGGTTTAAAACTCAATCGCTCTTGATTCGAAAAAATTTCTTCCTCAATAGGTTGAAATGAAATACATCCTATACAATTGGCATTACAAGCAGGTGATATAGGAATAGGACATTCCCATCTATCCATGGCAAAATTTCTTGCAGCAGGACAATGATAAGTCATGCAACAATTCTCCATTAAATGTTTTACTAATCTGTTTTGACTGTAGGTTTCTAATAATTTATGAGTGCCTGCTTCAATTATTTTTTGATCATATCCTTCACAATCTTGTCTAATATCTTTTTCTATTCTTACAGCGGGTACATAATTTTTTCCATCCTGCCAGCCCACGGCGGTATAACAAAATAAAGGCAGTGTGGGTGCATTGGGTAAGGTTTCATAAGCAGCAATATATAATCCTGTATGTGCTGGAGGAATAAAGGCAGCCACTGCCCAACCTTTTTCACAAATACGCATTTCACCTGTTTCTACATCAATACCAATGCCTCTTCTTTCAGGTAATTCATATAAACTTCCACCATTAGGAAGTTCAATCCAATCATCAAGATCTATCGGATAAGCGTCCCAACCTGCTCGGCCTGCAACATACAAACTAGTGTCTTCAAATATTTGGCCTTTGCCATCGGAATATAAAATATAGGGTGAAGATTGTAATGACATAATGCAAAGGTATCAATTAGGAATGAGTTTGAGAATTAGTTTAGTATTGACTTTAAGATTGACTTGTTCTTGAATGCGCAATTTGTTCAGCACAGAATGCATTAAATTCATTTGTGATAGTAGAACTTACCGGTTCATTAATTTGTTTTTGAATAAGTTTATTGTCTTTGAAATCAATTGTAATAAGATCGTCTTTAATTATTGCATTTTCTACATAGCCCCAAGGGTAGTGTTTTTTAGGAAATGTATTTATAACAATACCTGCCGGGTCAAATGCAATTTCATAGGGGAATTTAACCTGTCTTTCGAATAAGGCACCTATTAAAAATATGCCTGCAATGATTAAACCGTTGGGCTGCAAAAACCAACCCCAGGAAGCTATTAATAATCCTAATCTATAATAAGGTAAAACACCTCTTTTGGCTTGAAAAAAACAAAATATCCACCAACTTGTAAACGCAGTCATGATGGCAAAAATGAGGGCTGGCTTTGGAAATAGGCCTAAATAGATAGAATAGCCAAAAGCCACTAAAGAAATGAGTAACATAAATTGACTAATGCGATCTACATTTTTAAAGTCAGGGCTTCTACAAACTATGATATAGTCAAATTCACGCATAAAAAATAGGTTACGATGAGGATAAAATTTGATGCAATTTAAGCTCATTTGGTTAACTTTGCACCATGAAGAAAACACATATTGCATTATTGGTGTTAATCGCTGCCGCCATTGTAGTGCTTATAAGCTATACAGGCGATTTAAGTAGTTATGAGACAATTGCTTCTGCCAAGCAAAAAGAAGGAAAATTTGTGAATTTGATAGTCAAAATGGACAAGTCTGTTCCTGTTCAATACGATCCTGTAAAAGACCCTAATTTATTACAGTTTAATGTTCAAGATAGCCTGGGCAGTAAAATTAGTGTGGTCTATCACAATACCATGCCTACCGATATGGAAAAATCGGAGCGATTGGTGTTGAAAGGAAAAGTACAAGGAGATGTTTTTGAATGTTCTTCTATTGTGATGAAATGCCCTTCTAAATACAAGGACAATCCCAACGCTATGCAAGACCAACCGGTTACCATTAGCAATTAAAAAAATTCAATTAGGTAAATGAATACTATACAATTTCTTGATGAGCATCTATTTCCTGGTCAATTAGGCTATTTTTTAACCATACTTTCTTTAGTAGCTTCTTTAGTGGCTACTTATTCTTTTGCAAGGGCTTTTTTCTCTAAAGAAATTAGTTTGCGAGCGCAGTGGGAAAAATTAGCCAAGATTGCTTTCTTTATTGAATCAGTGGCGGTCGTTTCTTGTTTTGTAGTTTTATTTTATATTATTTATAATCATTTATTTGAATACAAATACGCCTACACACATAGCGATAAAAATTTGCCGTATCAATATTTGTTAAGTTGTTTTTGGGAAGGGCAGGAAGGAAGTTTTTTATTATGGAGCTTTTGGCACTGTGTTTTAGGTTTAATATTAATTGCGACCAAAAAGAAATGGGGTGATTCATTTTCAGGGGTGATGATGGTAGTGAGCTTTGTTCAATTCTGTTTAGCCACCATGATAGTGGGCTTGTATATTTTTGATATGAAATTAGGAAGCAGTCCATTTACATTATTAAGAGAAGAAATGAGTTGGCCAATTTTAGCTAGACCCGATTATTTACAACTCATTAAAGACGGTACTGGTTTAAATACTTTGTTACAGAATTATTGGATGGTCATACATCCACCTGTTTTATTTTTAGGATTTGCTTCTACTACTATTCCTTTTGGATTTGCAGTAGCTGGCTTACTTAAAAAGAAACATGATTGGATGGACAGCTGTCTACCTTGGGCTACTTTTTCTGCGGGTATCTTAGGTTTAGGTATTATGATGGGCGCTGCTTGGGCTTATGAAAGTTTAACTTTCGGAGGTTATTGGGCATGGGATCCGGTAGAGAATGCATCGCTGGTTCCTTGGTTAACCTTGGTATCGGCAATACATGGTTGTATTATCTATAGAAAAACAGGATCTAGTTTAAAGTTGACTTATTTATTTTTTGGTATAAGCTTTTTATTAGTCTTGTATTCTACTTTCTTAACAAGAAGTGGCATATTAGGCGATACTTCTGTGCACGCCTTTACAGACTTAGGAATGAATGCGCAGTTATTAGGCTTCTTATTAATTTTCGTAATACCTTATTTTGTTTTATTCTTTGTAAGGTTTAAGCATATGGCCGAGCCGCAAAAAGAAGAAGCCATTGATAGTCGTGAGTTTTGGATGTTGATAGGTTCGCTTATTTTATTTTTATCGGCGGTAGTTATTATATCTATTACCTCTATTCCTGTATTTAATAAAATATTTGGTACAAAAATTGCGCCTCCAGAAGATGCGGCCTTTGCGCATAATCAAGTGCAAGTATTTGTAGCCATTATTATTGGTTTATTAACCGCCACTGGGCAGTATTTAAAATACAAAGGAACTACCAAGGCCTTTTTAGTACAGAAGCTTAAAATGCCTTTGCTAGTGACTATTGTAATAACTGCAGTAGTTTATATTTTTGTAGGGGTTGCCTTTAAAGAAAAAGGTATTGGATTTGAGGGAGCTATTTATGTAGCCATGTTTGCTGCTATTTATACCATTGTGGCTAATATTTTCTTTTGGATGACGATGCAAAAAGCAAAACTAAAATCGGCAGGCTCTTCCATTGGACATATTGGTTTTGGAATGGTTTTGTTAGGTATTTTAATATCCTCTTCCAATAAAACAGTATTAAGTTGGAATACAACAGGTATTAGTCCACTTCGTGTTGAATCTGGTAAAAGCCCGGTGGGAAATCCTAGAGAAAATATTACACTATTTGAAGGTATTTCCACTGATATGGGTAAGTTCATGGTTACTTATGTACGTGATACCTTTGATAATTTAGATAAAAGATTTTTTGAACTAAAATTTATCGAGAAAGAAACACAGGCAGCATTTTTCTTGTATCCTGATGTATTAAAAAACAATAAAGGCATGGAAGGCTTCTCTGCGAATCCTTCTTCAAAACATTATTGGAATAAAGATATTTTCGTTTATGTAACTTCCTTTCAAGATAATTCAAAAGAGGATACGACAAGTTTCAAGCCAAATCAAATGGCCATAGGCGATTCTATATTTTATAGCAATGGCTATATTAAACTAGAAAAGGTATTAGTGAACCCTAATGCAAGCCGACCTGCAGGTACCAATGAATTGGTTTTACAATTAGCGGTTACCTCTAAAGAAGGGTTAAAGTATACAGCTAGTCCTGGTATTGTATTAGAAGGAATGAATTTGCAGTCCAATGTAGATACGGTGAAAGCACAAAACTTAGTATTAAGTTTTAATAAAGTAATAGACCAAGAAAAAGGTACATTAGAAATAGGAGTGAAAGAATCATCGGCCTTAACCAATCTGATTACTTTAAAAGCTTATGAATTCCCATTCATCAATTTACTATGGTTAGGGGTCATTATTATGACTTTTGGCTTTGGTGTGGCTACTTGGAGTAGGGCATCTAAGTTAAAAGAAAAATAAAATACTAGAAAAAGAAGCGTCTAAAAGGTTACTTTTTTTAAATTAGTGTATTAAAATTATAGAAACAGGGTATATCATTATATGAAAAAAGGTTTTCTCTATATTATTCTTATTTGTTTGTCTTGCTTTACTAGTCTAAAGTTGAAGGCGCAAAGCAATGCTAATGATACCATTATAGTAGGCAATAGAGACAATATTAGAGATAATATTAGAGTAGAGGCCTTTATTACTCCCGAAGGAGACACCATTCCACAATCTTGGTTACCCACAGTTGAAGTGACTGGTATCCAGTCGGCTCGTTGGAAAAACTATTGGAGAAATTGGACAAGGCTTCGCAATGCAGTATATGTGACTTATCCTTATGCTAAAACAGCAGGCAAGCTTATAACAGATGTAAATAATCAATTGGCGGGTGTTCGCGATGAAGCTGCAAGAAAAAGAATTATTAAGTCTAGAGAAAAGGAAATGAAAAGAGACTTCGGCGATAAAGTAACTAGTTTATCGGTGTATCAGGGAAAAGTCTTGATGAAATTAATCAATAGAGAAACAGGGAATAACTGTTATGAAATAATTAAAGAATATAAAGGGGGCTTTAATGCTGGTTTTTGGCAAACGGTGGCCTATGTTTTTGGAAGCAGTTTAAAGCAACCATACGCACCTCAGGGGGACGATAAAGACATTGAAAAAATTGTCTTAGAATTACAAAAGCTCTACGGCTATAAGGGTTAAGCATTGGGGTAGGTTTTTGGGGCAGGTTTTTGTATCTTTACCCCATACTAATAACCATCATGAGCGAGGAAAAGAATCTAAATTTTATTGAAGAAATTATCTCCCAGGATCTGGCATCGGGTAAGTATGACCAAATTCTAACCCGATTTCCACCTGAACCGAATGGCTATTTGCATATTGGGCATGCCAAAAGTATTTGTTTAAATTTTGGCTTGTCTGCTCATTTTGGAGGAGGCACGAATTTAAGATTTGATGATACCAACCCGTCTACGGAAGAAACAGAATACGTAGATAGTATTAAGGCCGACTTAAAATGGTTAGGTTTTAATTGGGTGAAGGAATGTTATGCATCGGATTATTTTGATACGCTTTATGGTTTTGCTGTTCAATTAATAGAGAAGGGGTTAGCTTATGTAGATGATAGTACTGCGGAAGAAATTGCACTGCAAAAAGGAACACCTACTGCAGCAGGCACAGGCAATGAGTATAGAAATAGAAGCATTGCTGAAAATTTGGAATTATTTACTAATATGAAGGCGGGTAAATATGCAGATGGCGCAAAAGTCTTAAGAGCAAAAATTGATTTAGCCAATCCGAATATGCTTTTGCGTGATCCTATTTTATACCGTATTAAAAAAGCGCATCATCACCGTACTAGTGACAAATGGTGTATTTATCCAATGTACGATTTTGCCCATGGCCAAAGCGATGCTATTGAAAACATCACCCATTCTATTTGTACTTTGGAATTTATTCCTCATAGAGCCTTATATGATTGGGGTATTGAGAACCTAGGTATTTATCCTTCCAAGCAATATGAATTTTCTCGTTTAAATATTACTTATACTATTTTAAGTAAAAGAAAATTATTACAACTAGTACAAGAAGGCCATGTCTCTAGTTGGGACGACCCTCGTATGCCTACTATCAGTGGTATGCGCCGCAGAGGTTATACTCCAGAAAGTATCAGAGATTTTTGTGATAGAATTGGTATTGCTAAAAGAGAGAATATTATTGATTTTAGTTTGTTAGAGTTTTGTGTGAGAGAACATTTAAATAAAATTGCACAAAGAAGAATGGTGGTGACAGACCCTATTAAATTAGTTATTACTAATTATGATAAAGGAGAAGAAGTACTTCATTCTGAAAATAATCCGGAAGATCCTGAAGGGGGTCTGAGAGAACTTCCTTTTTCTAATGAACTCTATATTCAAAGAGACGATTTCATGGAAGAGCCTACTAAAAAATATTTTAGATTAGGGCCAGGTTTAATGGTTCGCTTAAAAAGTGCTTATATTGTAAAGTGCGACAGCTTTGAAAAAGATGCAGCCGGTGTAGTACAAACGGTATATGTGAGTTATGTTCCAGAAAGTAAAAGTGGTTCTGATACTTCAGGTATTCATGTGAAAGGAACCCTTCATTGGGTGAGTGCTAAGCATGCAGTGCCTGTGGTATTGAATGAATACGACCGCTTATTCAAAGTAGAAGATGTAGCTAGTGCAGAAGGAGATTTTAAAGACTATCTTAATGAACAATCTTTAACGAAAACTAATGCCTGGGCTGAACCTGCCTTGGTATCCGATGCATTAGATATGCGCTTTCAGTTTTTAAGAAAAGGATACTTCTACCAAGATAATACAAGCACCAAGGACGCCCTTGTTTTTAATAGAACAGTAACGCTTAAGGATGCTTGGGCCAAAGAGCAAAAAAAATAATCCAATTAATTCATTCATTGAATGTTAACGCTCGAAACCTTTATTAAAAATTGGGAAAAAAAATTTCCAGCGCTTTCATTAAAGAAATCAAATTTTATTATAGCCGTTAGTGGTGGGGTAGACAGTATTGTACTTGCTTATCTAATGCATAAGGCAGGTGCTACTATAAGTATGGCTCATGCTAATTTTCAATTAAGAGGGGAAGAGAGTACCAGAGATGAAAAATTTGTAAAAGATTTTGCAGCAAAATATTCCATTCCCTTAGCCCTGAATAAATTTGAAACAGCTGCTTATGCCCAGACCTATAAAATGGGTATTCAAGAAGCAGCTAGAGAAATGAGGTATGCTTGGTTTAGTAATTTATTAGCTGAAAATACGCAAACTAAAAAAGTATTACTAACGGCGCATCATGCAGATGACCAGGTAGAAACTGTTTTTATGCAGCTTGCTAGAGGAACAGGCTTGCATGGCTTAACTGGTATTCCTGAAAGAAGAGAAGACGCTTTATCTATAGCAAGACCCTTGCTTTCATTTTCTAAATTAGCAATTATTGAATTCGCTAAAACGAATGGTTTAGATTTTGTAGAAGATAGTTCAAATAGCAAGGACGATTATACCCGTAATTTATTTAGACATAAAATTGTACCTATTATTCAAGAAGTCATTCCTAATATGACCCAGAATGTACTAGATACGATTCAAAGACTAAAAGAATCGGAAGCTATTGTAGAAACTACTGTAGCTGATTTTTGGAAAAAAGGACTAAGAGTACAAAAAGGCATTTTGACCATTCCTATTAAGCATTGGAAAAAAGTAAATCATAATTTTACCTATACCTGGGGGCTAATTAAAAATTATGGTTTCAAGCCACAACAAATTAACGAAGTACATAAATTATTAGCAGCCACCAACGGCGCCTATATGGCAACGCCTTCGCACCGCTTTATTAAATTTAATGAGTCTATTCAAATTATTGATAACAATGCCGAGAAAGAGCATATAATTATACATGTTGCAGATGGAGACTTGCAAGTAAATAATGGTGTTTTGCATTTTGAAATGAAAGAGGCTATTGCACTTGGTGAAATTAAAAAAGAATCCAAGTATGCCTATTTAGACGCCGATAAACTAGAATGGCCATTACTATTTAGAACTTGGCAGGCCACCGATTATTTTTATCCTTTAGGACTTCGTAAAAAGAAAAAACTAAATCATTTTTTAGGTGGGTTAAAACTCAGTCCCGCTATCAAGCAAAAAACAGCTGTGCTGAGTATGGGCGATAAACTCCTGTGGGTAGTAGGACAAAGAATTGATGATCGTTTTAAAATAACCGATCAAACTAAAAATGTATTAGTCATTACCTGGATAGATAAACACTAATTTGTTCAACAAAAGCGCTTAGTACATTAAAGTTCCCAATAAAATAACTGGTAATAATTAGAAACACTACTCCATAAAGAGATCCCCATAAATGGGCGCTATGGTTAATGCCTCCTTGTCCACTCTTCGCCAAATAGGCTGTTAGACCTAAATAAATAGGGCCGAATATAAAACCAGGAATAATAGGAGGAATAATAAAAAATCCAATTTGCATAGTAGGTTGTAAGAAAATACCTACAAATACAATAGCCGATACAGCGCCTGAAGCCCCTAGGCTATTATAATTATATTGTTTGTAATGATTCAGGTAGGTAGGAATTAAACAAACAAGCAGTGAAGACACATACAATATGATATACATGGAAGAGCCTGACCTTCCAAAAATCATCGCAAAATATTGTTCTATATAATCCCCAAACATATAAAAGGAGAACATATTAAAAGCTAGGTGCATAAAATCGGCATGCACTAAGCCGCAAGTAAAAAATCGGTACCATTCATTATTGTTATGTACTGAATAAGGATGAAAAATAAGCTTATCCATTAAAGCGTGGTTATACATGGCTAAAATAGAAACCCCGACAGTAATAATGGTAATATATAAAGTAATGCTCATGCGTGTAAAATATTATTTTTTAAAACTTATTCTTAAATTGCAGTGTAGAAAAATTATTGATGATGGTATTTTTCATTAGCCAAGATACTACAAGCGCGGTATACTTGTTCTGCTAAAATTAAACGAACTAGCATATGTGGAAACACCAATTCTGATAAAGACCAAGTAAATTGAGCACGCTTTTTAATTTCTTCATCTACTCCATAAGCGCCTCCAATTAAAAACACAATTTTTTGTGCACTTTGATTAGCCTTCTGCTGTATTAATTTAGCCAATCCCGGGGAACTTAACATTTTACCTGTTTCGTCTAATAAAATAAGTATATCTGTTGGTTGTAATGCTTTTAAAATTGATTGTGCCTCCGCTTTTTTTATCTGGACCTGTTCTGTTGCCTTTGCAGGAGCAATTAATTGCCAGTCGACAGGGAAGTAATGACTAATTCTTTGGGTAAAATTAAGCAGTCCTTCCTTGATATAAGCTTCATGGGCCTTGCCAACAGAGATAAAAGCGATTTTCAATGAAAATATTTTAAGTTTAATATTAAATATAAAGTATTGATTGTTAAGAAAAAAATCGAATTATTCTTTATATTTAAATCTTATTAATTACTATTAAATGCGTGCTTTCGTATATAGATTATTTTTAATATTTATATTTGCAGCTAAAGGCATTTTAGTTTTTAGCCAAGACTTTTCTAACAGAGGAACCGACTTCTGGGTAGTATATAGTGGGCATATTGATGCATTAAATTCAAGAATGGCTTTATATATTACCTCTAATGTCAATACTAGTGGAACAGTTTCAGTGAATGGTAAATCTACCGACTTTACTGTAATAGCGAATCAGGTTACGGTAGTTCAATTATCCAAGACCACCACTTTGACGAATGCAGATGCCTATTTAACAGATAATAATGTAAGCCAATTAGAGGTGATTGGTATCAACAAGGGTATTCATATAAAGAGTCAAAACCCTGTAGTGGTTTATTCTCACATATTGAATTCGGCTCGTTCTGGATCTACCTTGGTGCTTCCCACTAAAGTATTAGGCCGTGAATATGTAGTAGCTACTTATAAGTCCACTGGAAATATAGTTCCTATTACAGGAAATGGGGCTGAACAACAAAAGAATACTCAATTTGAAATTATTGCCACCGAGGATGGTACCAATGTAGAAATAACACCCACCAATTCAGATTATAATAATCGACATATAGCGAATGTTACTTTTGATACCATATTAAATAAAGGAGATGTATATCAATATCAAAGTTTTGAAGATTTTAATCGATGCTTTGAATAAATTTCAAGAAAATAGAATTGATTATAAAGAACAAGATCTTACACTAATGGCATTCATGTCTCTGCGACGACATAGGCACTGCAGAATAAAAAAATGAACTCACCAGTGCTATCCAATAATTAATCACTGCAACAAGACCAGACCGATCCGCTGCCGTCAGAGGAGTGATCGAAGCAAGCTAAGTTTTGACTCACGTTCTATTTCAGATGTGTG
>CALDSE010000059.1 GCA_937911175.1 uncultured Sediminibacterium sp. | reverse complement strand
CATGATTCATTTTTTACATTAAAATCGGATGGTACTGCTATTGAAGAATTTGATGGCGCTGCTTTAATACAACAAGAACCAGATGCCTCTTCTTTCCCAAATGGTGGATTGAGAGCGACATTTGAAGCAAGAGGTTATACCGCATGGGACCCCTCTTCTCCCCCATTCATCATTGAAATTGGTAACGGAAAAACATTGTGTATTCCTACCATCTTCATTTCATATACTGGAGAATCTTTAGATTATAAAGCCCCTTTAATGAAAGCCACTGAAGCTTTGAATAAAGCAGCGGTAACTGTTTGTAATTTATTTGACAAAAATGTAACTAAGGTAACCCCTACTTTAGGTTGGGAACAAGAATATTTTGTAATTGATGAAGCGCTTGTAAATGCAAGACCCGATTTAGTGCAGTGCGGAAGAACCGTTTTTGGTGCAGCTCCTGCTAAAGGACAACAATTAGAAGATCATTATTTTGGATCTATTCCAGAAAGAGTTTATGCGTTTATGCGTGACTATGAAAATGAATCTTATAAATTAGGTATTCCTTTAAGAACAAGACATAATGAAGTAGCGCCTGCTCAATTTGAGTGTGCACCTATTTTTGAAGAAGTGAATATTGCGGTTGACCATAACATTTTATTAATGGATGTAATGAGTCGTGTTGCTAAAAGACATCATTTAGTGGTTTTACTTCATGAAAAACCATTTGCTGGTATTAACGGAAGTGGTAAACATAATAACTGGAGTTTAGCAACTGACACTGGCGTGAATTTATTAGCACCAGGTAAAACACCTAAGACTAATTTAATGTTCTTGACTTTCTTTGTCAATACCATTAAAGCCGTGCATGATTATGCCGATATTTTAAGAGCAGCCATTGCTTCTGCTTCTAATGATTTCAGATTAGGCGCGAACGAAGCCCCTCCTGCTATTATATCTGTATTCATAGGCGAATACTTAACCAAAGTATTGAACGATGTGGAAAGCCGCGTGGGTACTAAGTTTGACGAGCAAGATGAAGCCATCTTAAAATTAGATTTACACCGTAGCATTCCAGAATTATTATTAGACAATACCGATCGTAACCGTACTTCTCCTTTTGCCTTCACAGGAAATAAGTTTGAATTCCGCGCGGTAGGTTCTACTGCTAACTGTGGTCACCCAATGACTATTTTAAATACCATTGTGGCAGATACCTTAAACAAATTTGCAGCAGAAGTAGATGCGTTAATTGAAAAAGGAGATAAGAAAGAAATTGCCATTATGCAAGTGATTCAAAAATACATTGTATCAAGTAAAAAGATTTTATTTGAAGGCGATGGTTATAGTGAAGAGTGGCATAAAGAAGCAGAGAAAAGAGGCTTGCCTAATTTAAAGACAACGCCTGTTGCATTAGATGCGATGGTGACAGAGAAAGCAAAGAAATTATTTAAAGAAAATAATATTTATTCGCACAGTGAGTTAGAAGCACGTTATGAAATTGAACTAGAGAAGTACATTAAAAAAGTACAAATTGAAGCGCGTATTATGGGTGACTTAGCCACTAACCATATTATTCCTTCGGCGCTTAAATATCAAAATGAGTTATTGAAAAATGTAAGCTTACTGCGTGAAGCAGCCTTACCTGAAAAATTATACAAAGGTCAGTTGGCTTTATTAAAAGATGTAAGCACGCATATTCAACAAGTTTATGATAATGTAGATGCAATGGTAGAAGCACGTAAAGTAGCCAACAACATTGTAAACTCAAGAGAGAAAGCCATTGCCTATGAAGCTAAAGTAAAAGCGCAATACTTTGATAAGATCCGCTACCACGTTGATAAATTAGAGCAGTTGGTAGATGATGAATTATGGACCTTGCCTAAGTACAGAGAGTTATTGTTCTTACGCTAATACTCCCAAAAGGTTAAAACCCCAAAGTGATAGAATACAAAAGGCCCTGAATTATCGGGGCCTTTATTTATAAAGTACTTTTTTAATAACGAAATGCTGCAATACTAATTTTTCGCTCGCTCTGCCAGGTGCTCGAAAGCTCGCTCAAAATTGTATTTAGCATTTCTGTAAATAATTCCTCCAAATAAATAAGGGGCTCCTTTATTGGGCCCCTTATTTAGTTTCATTAGAGCATTTTTTCAAGCTTTTATATTTATAAAAAAAGCGATGAAAAAATTACTTCATTGTAAATGTTTCTAAGAACTTCGTTGTGAAGTTTCCTTTTCTAAAATCCTCGTTTTGCATTAATTGTAAATGGAAGGGAATAGTTGTGTGCACACCTTCAATTACATACTCGCTTAAGGCGCGATACATTGTATTGATAGCCTCTTCACGGGTTTGCGCCACAGTGATTAATTTACCAATCATAGAATCGTAGTAAGGAGGAATCACATAACCTGCATACACATGGCTATCGACACGAACACCATGACCACCTGGGGTATGGAGTACTGTTATTTTTCCTGGTGAAGGTCTAAAATCGTTATAGGGGTCTTCTGCATTAATACGACACTCTATGGCGTGTAATTGTGGTTCATAATTCTTTCCAGAAATTTTTTCACCTGCAGCAATTTTAATTTGCTCTTTAATTAAGTCATAGCTCACTACTTCTTCGGTAACGCAGTGCTCCACTTGAATACGCGTATTCATTTCCATGAAATAAAAATTACGATTCTTATCTACTAAAAATTCTACCGTACCCACACTCTCGTAATTAATAGCGCTTGCTGCTTTAATAGCCGCCTCGCCCATACGTTGACGTAATTCTGGAGTCATAAATGGTGAAGGAGATTCTTCTACTAATTTTTGATGTCTTCTTTGAATAGAACAATCACGCTCACTCAAATGACAAACATTTCCGTATTGGTCTCCTGCTACTTGTATTTCTATATGTCTTGGTTCTTCCACAAATTTCTCCATGTACAAACCATCATTTTTAAAACTTGCACCTGCTTCCATTTTAGCCGTATCGTATGCTTTTTCAATTTCACCTTCATTCCATACCACACGCATACCTTTACCACCACCACCTGCAGTGGCTTTGATAATAACTGGGTATCCAATTTCTTTGGCTAATTTTTTAGCTGCAGTAACATCTTCCAACAAACCTTCTCCACCTGGTACTACAGGAACACCTGCTTTAATCATGGTATCTTTAGCAGTGATTTTATCACCCATGCTATTAATCATATCAGGGGTTGGCCCAATAAATTTAATACCGTGGTCGGCACATATTTGCGCAAACTTTGCATTCTCTGCTAAAAAACCATACCCCGGATGCACTGCATCGGCATTGGTAATTTCACAGGCTGCCATAACATGTGGAATATTTAAATAGGATTCTTGTCCTTTGGGACCTCCAATACAAACTGCTTCATCTGCAAACTTTACATGCAAACTATCTTTATCTGCTGTCGAATAAACGGCCACTGTTTTAATGCCCATTTCTCTACAGGTTCTAATAATACGTAAAGCAATTTCGCCACGATTGGCTATCAAAATCTTTTTGAACATTTTTCTGAATTAAAATTTGAAAATGGGTGAGGTTTATTCTGGTTGAACCAAGAATAAAGGTTGGTCATACTCCACTGGGCTGGCATCATCTACCAAAATCTTCACAATGGTTCCTTTGACTTCACTTTCAATCTCATTGAAAAGTTTCATCGCCTCAATAATACATACCACTTTACCTGGCGCTACTGCTGTTCCTTCCTCGGCCATTAATGGCTTATCAGGAGCTGCTCTTCTATAAAAAGTTCCAATCATTGGACTTTTAATGGTCAATAAATTGGTAGCTACTGGAGCCGCTGGCGCAGCAGGACTAGCTGCAGAAGGAGCTGCCATGGCAACTGGGGCTGCAGCATATGTTGCAGGCACCGAGCTTACTGTTACATGCTCTTCTTTTTGTTTAATAGTTACTTTACCGTCTTTATCTTCGATACTTATCTCTCCGATATTACTCTTGTTAACTACCTTAATTAAATCGTGAATTTGTTTCAAGTCCATGTTTAGCAATTTTGGGTAAAAATGGGCTTTTTTTATGAATTTTCGCTAAAAAAAGGGCTTTTTTTATTAAAAATGGCCTTTTTTGGGCAAAAAAAGGCCCCGAGGTTTCGGGGCTTTTCTAGGTATTTTAGGCCTATTTTAAGGCTGAATTAGGCTTAAAATAGAGCGAAGAAAAATCTACAAAAAAAGCTCCCCGTTTTCTCGGGGAGCTTTTTTAAAAATCATTAGAGAAATAATTTACAGGGCCTAATTTTCAACAGGCCCAGGTAAATTATTTAACACGTTCAACGTATTCTCCGTTTTTAGTATTAATCTTAATCTTCTCTCCTTCGTTTACAAACAAAGGCACCATGACAGTTGCGCCCGATTCAATGGTAGCTGCTTTAAGGGCACGGGTGGCAGTATCTCCTTTCACGCCATTCTCACAATAGGTAATTTTAACGTCTATCTTTTCTGGAAGCTCTGCTCCAATAGGAAGTTCGGTTTCAGTATTCATAAATACAAATACTTCAGCGCCATCAATTAAAAACTGAGGGGCGTCGATCATTTCCTCGGCCATCGCAATTTGCTCAAAAGTCTCGTTGTTCATTAAGTTGTAGCCGTTATCGTCTTTATATAAGTATTGAAAAGCTTTCTTCTCCACACGCACAGGATATATATTCTCACCACTATTCCATGTTTTTTCAATAGATCTTTTATTGTCTACCCCTTTTAATTTAGCCCAGATTTTAGCTGCTGCACGAGCGGTTTTATTTTCACCAAATTCTACTACAGAGTATAAGTTACCGTCTAATTTTAGAATCATTCCACGACTGATGTCTGAAGTTGTTGCCATAATTGTTTTTTTTAATTTGTCTAAGAGAACGGTAAAAGTAGCACATGAAAGCCATTTATAAAAAAACCTTCAATTTTTGTTGTAAAATAAGTGTAAAAAAACCTCGATTAGCCTATTTTTGCGCCACAAATAACAAAATAGCGCACATGTCAGTATTAGTCAATAAAAATTCAAAGGTCATCGTACAAGGTTTTACCGGTACTGAAGGAAGTTTTCATGCCACTCAAATGATTGAATATGGTACCAATGTCGTAGGTGGTGTAACCCCTGGAAAAGGCGGTTCGGTGCATTTAGAAAAACCTGTTTTTAATACAGTAGCCGATGCTGTTAAAAATACGGGCGCAGATGTGAGTATCATATTTGTACCTCCTGCATTTGCAGCTGATGCGATTATGGAATCTACTGATGCAGGCATTGCATTAGTTGTTTGTATTACGGAAGGGATTCCAGTGCAAGACATGGTGAAAGTAAAAAATTACTTACAAGGAAAAACAACTCGTTTAATAGGACCTAACTGTCCAGGTGTCATTACTGCTGAAGAAGCTAAGGTGGGTATTATGCCAGGCTTTATTTTCAAAAAAGGAAAGATTGGTATTGTTTCAAAAAGTGGAACATTAACTTATGAAGCAGCAGACCAAGCTGTAAAAGCAGGTCTAGGTGTTTCAACAGCTATTGGCATTGGTGGCGACCCTATCATTGGAACCACTACTAAAGAAGCAGTTGAATTATTAATGAACGATCCAGAGACAGAAGGTATTATCATGATTGGAGAAATTGGTGGAAGTATGGAAGCAGATGCTGCCCATTGGATCAAGGATAATTTAAGAAAACCTGTGGTTGGTTTTATTGCTGGTCAAACAGCGCCTCCAGGTCGTAGAATGGGTCATGCGGGTGCTATCATTGGTGGTGCAGATGATACTGCTGCTGCTAAAATGAAAATTATGGCAAGCTGCGGAATACATGTAGTAGCTAGTCCTGCAGACATTGGAACTACCATGGCTGAGGCATTAAAAAAGAAATAAAACTCTATATATAGTTCGCCATCCCTTATCCTAAAAGATAAGGGATTTTTTTATTGTAAGTTTGCACTATGAAATACGCGCTACTACTATTTACCTTTTTTTTATGCAGTCAAATAACCATGGCACAGAACAAGCCTGCCATTAAAATAAATTGCGTAGCGCCTGTAAAATTAAAAACAGGTCAGTCGGTGAAATTAAAAGTGCAAGTAATTCATAATTTAAAAAAAGAAAAAACAGGAACCCTTGTTTTATCACTAATTAATCATCAAACAAAGACATCGGTAGATGGTTGGTTTTTAAATATTTTTCCATTGCAATATTTCACCACTATAAAAAATGAAAAGTTTGAAGTGGAGTTTCCTTTTACAGTACCCAACGATTACAGCGATAGTTTTGATTTAGTATTAGTTGCCCATGTTGGAAATTTAAAAGATAGTATTGGCTTTGTCATTTCCACCAATAAAGTAATTCCTTTTGGAAAAAAAAGTTAAATACCTAATCATTGGCCAAGGCTTAGTGGGTACTTGGCTGGGTTATTTTTTGAAGCAAAGAAATATTTCATTCGCCATTGTAAACGATAGTAGCACTGCCTCTGCCACCAAGGTGGCAAGTGGGGTAATGAACCCAGTCACTGGTAGAAGAATAGTGCAGACATGGATGATAGATGAACTACTCCCCTTTGCAGTAGCTTCCTATGAAGGCTTTCAAGAAAAAACAAATACAAAAATAATTACTGCTGCACCTGTTGTTTTAATTCATCCTTCACAACAAATGAAAGATAGCTTTGACTATCGAATGGATAATGATAATGTATATTTAAAAAACAATAACCCTTTAACATGGGACTCTTTTTTCAATACCCAATTTGGCACAGGAGAAATTGATGCATGTTATTGGATTGACTTAATTACTTTTTTGGAAGCTGGCAAAAAACAATTCGCTGAAAATTATATAGAATCGAATTTTAATTACAACGATTTAAAATTAGTAGACAAGGGCGTGGAATGGAATACTATAACTGCGGAGAAAATTATTTTCTGCGATGGCGTAAATACTATGATGAACCCTTATTTTAAAACGCTGCCCTTTGCACCCAATAAAGGAGAAGCGCTTATTGTAGAAATAAAAGGACTCCCTGCTAAACATATTTATAAAAATAATTTAGCCATTGTGCCTTGGAAAGAAAATTTATTTTGGGTGGGCTCTAGCTTTGAATGGGATTATGCAAACACCACACCCACAGATGCCTTTAAACAAAAAACAATTGAAAGCCTCAATGCACTATTGAAAATTCCTTACACTATTGTTGATCACCTTGTAGGTATTAGGCCTGCTAATACTGAGCGCCGTCCTTTTGTAGGTCTACATCCTATTCATACTCAAATGGGTATTTGTAATGGCATGGGTACCAAGGGCTGTTCTTTAGCCCCTTATTTTACCCATCAACTCATTGAGCATATTGAAAATAATGCTCCGCTTCATATAGAGGCCAATGTTCAAAGGTTCAAGCATTTAATAAGCTCCTAAAAAAAGTTCCCCGAAAATAAAAAAAATCAATATTTTTAAACATCATTCATTTAAACCATTGCCTGCATCATGAACGAAGATGAAAAAAAATTATACAACATTCCTATTGCTTATCGCAAAATGGAAAATTTGCATATTGTTTTTTGGATTTTTAAAGATATCGCCTGGTGTATGGGAATTACCTGGTTAGGTATCACGATGATTATTCCCACATTAACTATTTCCTTTATTATTGCGTGGAGAACAAGACATATTGTTTCTGAACTATGTCATAACCTAGCTATCAGTGTTTGGATAATGGCCAACTCTTTTTGGATGTGTACTGAATTTTTTCATGTAGATAATAATATCGTAGCGGGCACCATTACAGTGAAACAATTAGCCATGATTCCATTTATTACCGGTTCAATTATATTAGCTTATTACTATTTAATATATAAGCCGAGGCATAAGCAGGAAGCGGCTACCTTATAATAAAACATATTAGTATCTAAGTATTAATATAATAGTATTACAAATATTTCTTCAATTGATTTGCTCTTAAGGCTGTAATAATTCCTAAACTACTTACTGTTAAAAAAGCCCATCTAAGACCAATGGCCTGAGATAAAAATCCTATAATGGGCGGGCCAATTAAAAACCCGAAAAATCCTATAGAAGAAACGGAGGCTAGTGCAATACTCACCTTACTTGGCTCAGTGGTTCTTCCCACTGTTCCATATATGGTAGGAATCACTGAAGAAACGCCGAAGCCTACTAACATAAATCCAATAGAACTTACAATTAAATGCGGATAAGCTGTGGCCACTATTAAACCTAGTGTTACAACTAATCCACTTAATACCAATTGTTTTCTGGCACCCCAATAATTAATTAAATTATCGGAGAACATTCTACCTGTTGTCATAGAACCCATAAAGCAAATGTAGCCTGTGGTTCTCCATTCATTAGGCACTTTGACAATATCTTGAAAGTAGACCCCACTCCAATCAAACATCATTCCTTCGCAAATCATATTGGTAAATGCAATGAGTCCGAACTGCCACATTAAAGGACTAGGTTTATTCCAAATTTTTGAAACATGATTTTTATTGGGCTCCCCTGGTAATAAATAAGGGTGTCCAAAAAATAAAAATACCCAACCTACTACTGCCACAAATACAAATTGTTCTAAAGGTGAAATAGCATTTGCTACAAAAAAACCACCTAATAAGCCTCCTGCAAAACCAGCTAAACTCCAAAAGCCATGAAACCTGGATGTAATACTTTTTTCAAATAATTTAGAAAGTGCTGCAGCTTGTGTATTAATAGCAACATTAAATAAATTACCTGCCATTCCAAATAAAAATAATACTATGGCAAGTAGCGTAGTGGTATTTGCAAAACCTAAGGCAACTAATGAAATTGGATAAATAATGGAAGCAATAATAACCATTACTTTACTACCCTGCTTGGCGGTTAAACTACCTGAAATGGGAATACCTACAAAGGAGCCAATGGGAAGAAAAAATAAGATGCCGCCAAAAGCACCATCACTTAAACCTAATTGCATTTTAATATCGGGAATACGGCTGGCCCAGCTGGCAAAACAAATCCCTGTAAGAAAGAAAAAACCTGATAAAACTACACGTCGAGCGGTAAGGGATTTAGTACTGTCGTTCATGGCGCAAAGATGGGGTTTTTCTAGGAATTGGGCTATATTTGCTCATCAAACCTATATCAATAGATTCTTATGTATCGTACGCACCATTGTGGAGAGTTAACTATTCAATCTGTCAATAAAAATGTAACCTTAGCTGGATGGGTTCAAACCATTCGTAAGTTCGGGGCCATTAATTTTGTCGACCTAAGAGACCGCTATGGTATTACCCAACTTTTAATGGGTGAAGAATTGCAAGCGCAATTAGATGCACATCCTTTGGGCCGTGAATTTGTGATTCAAGTAAAAGGAACCGTTATTGAGCGTTCCAGTAAAAATGCAAATATTCCTACTGGAGAAATTGAAATTAAAGTAACTGAGTTTACCATATTAAATGCATCATTGGTACCTCCTTTCACGATTCAAGACGACACAGATGGTGGAGATGACATTAGAATGAAATACCGTTTCTTGGATTTAAGAAGAAACGCTGTAAAAAAGAATTTGACAATAAGATATAATGTAAACCGCGCTACAAGAAATTATTTACATGAAAAAGGCTTCATGGATATTGAAACACCTTTTTTAATAAAGTCTACTCCTGAAGGTGCTCGTGATTTTGTAGTACCAAGCAGGATGAACCCAGGTGAATTTTATGCCTTACCTCAGTCGCCACAAACATTTAAGCAATTATTAATGGTAAGTGGCTATGACAGATACTACCAAATTGTAAAATGTTTTAGAGATGAGGATTTAAGAGCCGATAGACAACCCGAGTTTACACAGATAGACTGCGAGATGAGTTTTGTGGAGCAAGAAGATATCTTAAATATGTTTGAAGGTTTAATTAAGAGCATATTTAAAGACGTTAAAAATATTGATTACACCGAGACCGTTCAAAGAATGACTTGGGAAGATGCGATGTGGCAGTATGGTAATGACAAGCCCGATATTCGTTTTGGCATGGAAGTTTGCAATTTGAAAAAACCTGCGCATGTATTTGCGGAGAAGCAAGATAAAGCTGCATTAATAAATGGTGCCGATTTTAAAGTGTTTGACGAAGCAGAAACAGTAGTAGCTATTGCAGTTCCTGGTTGCAGTGAATATTCTCGTAAACAAACCGATGAATTAACGGAGTGGGTGAAGCGTCCGCAAATTGGTATGAAGGGAATGGTATTTATTAAATGTAATACCGATGGTAGTTTTAAAAGTAGTGTAGATAAATTTTATACAGAAGATAAATTAAAAGCCATCGCAGTTGCTTCAAATGCAAAAGCGGGTGACTTAATATTAATATTGGCAGGTGCAGAAGAAAGAACAAGAAAGGCCATTAGTGAATTAAGATTAGAATTAGGCAAGCAATTAGGTTTTAGAAAAGAAGATGAATTTAAATTGTTATGGGTATTGGACTTCCCTTTATTTGAATATGATGAAGAAGGCAACCGTTGGGTAGCAAGACATCATCCGTTTACTTCTCCTAAGCCCGATCATATTGAAATTATGATTAACAATGCACCAGAAATTAAAGACGCTGCTAAATATTTAGAACATCCTTATGCAGGCATTAAAGCCAATGCATACGATATGGTATTGAATGGTAATGAAATTGGCGGTGGTTCTATTCGTATTTTTCAAAGAGCCCTTCAAGAAAAAATGTTTGCAGCATTGGGTATGAGCCCAGAAGAGGCACAACATAAATTTGGTTTCTTATTAGGCGCCTTTGAATACGGTGCACCTCCACATGGTGGTATTGCTTTTGGCTTTGACCGTTTATGCGCTTTATTAGGGGGTAGTGAAAGTATTCGTGACTTTATTGCTTTTCCTAAAAACAATAGTGGCCGCGATGTAATGTTAGACGCGCCTAGCAGCATTGATGATAAGCAGTTTGAAGAATTGCAAATCAAATTGAATTTAAAAAAAGACTAGAACAAGATGGTATACTAGTATAATACTAGCATACTACAAGAACAATAATAGACTAATACTTTAGAAAGCATGGCTCCTCAATTAAAACTATACACGGTACTTTCTTATATACTTATACCCATTGCTTTGTTTTTTGCCTTCATGGATATCCTGTTACTATTTTCTACTTTAGCCAATCCAAGTGCACTAATAATAGTATTTATTTTAGCATGTTTAGTTATTTATACTTTTGCAAGTTTTAAGTTTTTAAAAGCAGGTATAGAAAAAGAAGTAGCACAAAGTTCAAAATTGAAAGATTGGATTAAAGTAAACGCCTATGTAAGCTTTTTCTTATGTAGTTTATTTTTCATCAACGCTATAAGTATACTTATTAGTAGCGATGTTGTTTTATTAAAATTTATTGATGAATTTTTAGAACAACAGCCTACTATGCCCAAAGAAATAACCAGTGCCCTTATTTTATCTTTATTAAAAGGGGTTTCTGTATTTCTTCTATTCACAGGTATTGTAGGACTTATTCATATTAGAACTAGCCTTCGTCTAGTAAAACAATATGAGTATTTATTTGAATAACCATGAACCATGCCATTCCATTAGCAGAAAGACTAAGACCTCAAACCCTAAACGATTTAGTCGGGCAGGAACATTTATCTAGTCAGGAATCTGTATTACAAAAAGCTATTTCAAAAGGAAAGGTTCCATCTATGATTTTATGGGGTCCTCCTGGCGTAGGTAAAACTACATTAGCTAATATTATTGCCACTAGCTTTCATAACGCCTATTATCAATTAAGTGCTATTAGCAGTGGCGTGAAAGAGTTAAGAGAAGTGATAGAAGAGGCAAAGACAAAACCTGGTGCTATTTTATTTATAGATGAGATTCACCGTTTTAATAAAGGTCAACAGGACGCACTTTTAGGCGCCGTTGAAAAAGGTATTATTACATTAATTGGTGCTACTACAGAAAACCCCAGCTTTGAAGTAAACAGCGCCTTACTAAGCAGATGCCAGGTTTTTATTTTAAAAGCCTTGGACGAAAAAGCATTGCTGCAATTGATTAATCAGGCCATTGAAAAAGACGAGCTCTTTAAAGGACAAAATATTCAAATTAAAGAAACAGAAGCCTTGTTTCAATTGTCGGGTGGAGATGGTAGAAAATTATTAAACCTATTAGAGCTTTCAGTAGAAGCCTTAATTGATATAGAAAAAAGTGGCAGCCCCCTAGTTTTAACGAATGAATGGGTAATGGAAGTAGCGCAAACCAATATAGCCTTGTATGATAAAAATGGCGAGCAGCACTATGATATTGTATCGGCCTTTATAAAAAGTATGCGTGGCTCCGACCCCAATGGCGCTGTGTATTGGTTATCCAGAATGATTGCAGGCGGTGAGGATGTAAAGTTTATAGCAAGAAGAATGTTAATTTTTTCAAGTGAAGATATTGGCAATGCCAACCCTAATGCTTTTTTATTAGCCAACGCCTGTTTTGACGCAGTGAATAAAATAGGTTACCCAGAAAGCAGAATTATTTTATCTCAATGTGCTATTTATTTAGCCAGCTCGCCTAAAAGCAATGCCTCTTATGAAGCAATTACCAGTGGGCTTGCATTAGTAGACAAAACCGGTAATTTACCTGTGCCCCTTCATTTACGCAATGCGCCTACAAAATTTATGAAGGACTTATCTTATGGTAAAAACTACCAATACTCACATAAGGGCGAACAAAATTTCATAGAGCAAGAATACCTTCCTGATACAATAGTGAATACCACCTTGTATCAACCTCAGCAAAATTCCCGCGAACAAGAAATCAAAAAGTTTTTACAAGAGCGTTGGAAAGGTAAGTATGGCTATTAATTAGTCTTGATTAATTATATCTTATTTAATTTATCTTAATTATTTTATCCCTATTTTTGTTTTTATGAATACGAACACTAATTTACGATGGGTTACTAAAGCATTTGCCGAGCTAACAGTGGATGAATTATATGATGTACTAAGATTAAGAAGTGAAGTATTTGTAGTAGAACAAAAATGTATTTTTTTAGACATAGACAATAACGATCGTAAAGCATTTCATACTATTGGTTTTATAGGCGATGAAGTCGTAGCCACTACCCGATTATTTGAAAAAGATATTATGTATGATGGCTATCAAAGTATTGGCCGTGTTGTAAGCGCTTCCAAACATAGAGGCTTGGGTATTGGCAAGGCCTTAATGCAATACTCAATTAGTGAATGTGAGAGATTATTTGGAAAAGGGCCTATTAAAATTGGCGCTCAATTATACTTAAAGAAATTTTATAGCGAACAAGGCTTTGAACAATCGGGTGATGTATATTTAGAAGACGATATTGATCATATACCTATGATACGCGCAGAAAAATAATTAGCAGTAATAATTAGCAGTAGCAATCAAATTTCTTATCCCTTCATTTCCAGTGCTAAGAACTTAGCAGTATGTGTATTTGACTTTTTAATCATTTCCTCAGGTGTGCCTGTAAATTGAATAAGTCCTCCACCATT
>CALDSE010000058.1 GCA_937911175.1 uncultured Sediminibacterium sp. | reverse complement strand
ATCAAAAAAATAATAAGCAGCCTAGTGTAGAAGCAATTTCGAATGCAGTTATTCAAATTAGATCAGAGAAATTACCCGATCCTAAAAAACTCGGTAACGCTGGAAGTTTTTTTAAAAATCCTACTATCACCAAAGACTTCTTTGAAGTATTGATTGCAAAATTCCCTAAAATGATTGCCTACCCTATCACAGATGATACCTATAAAATAGCTGCGGGTTGGTTAATTGAAGCCTGTGGCTGGAAGGGTATACAAAAAGGCAATGTAGGTTGCTATGAAAAACAATCTTTAGTCATTGTTCATTACAATAATGGGCCAGGCATTGAAATATATAATTTCTCAGAGGAAATTATTCAATCGGTACTTGCAAAATTTGAAATCTTACTAGAAAGAGAAGTAGTTATTTACTAGTTAAAGAACTGGCTAATTAAATTATTAGTTAGTTAGTTACTTATTCACTAATAAATTACTTCAATATCTACCCTTCTATTTTGCGCTCTTCCTTTTAATGTTTTATTATCAGCAATTGACTTTGTATCTGCAAATCCTTTTTGACTCATTCTATTTTTATCTACCCCCTTCTTGACTAAATAATTTGATGCCACCATGGCTCTTTGTAGCGATAATTTTTCATTTATTTTCAGCGTGCCCGTATTATCGGTATGGCCAGTAATCACTAGGGTAATGTTTGTATTATTTTGCATTAAGACAACCAAGGAATCTAAGCCTTGATATCCTTTCTTACTAAGATTCACCTTACCCGACTCAAACTTTAATTGGGAAGAGATTTCATTTACGAGTGGTTGAACATCGGCACAACCATTATTACCCATAATACCAGGAGTGCTAGGGCATTTATCCTGCTCATCATTCACTCCATCTTTATCTGTATCGGGAATAGGGCAACCTTCATAACTTGACAATCCTTTCGCAGTAGGACATTTGTCGGCTTCATCATTTATACCATCTTTATCTGTATCAGGAATAGGACATCCTTTATATTTTATTGCTCCCTCCGCCGTAGGACATTTGTCATTCTCGTCATTTATGCCATCATTATCCGAATCTGGCACTGGACATCCATGATATTTTACCAAGCCAGATGCATTAGGACAATCATCTTCACTGCCCACCACTCCATCACCATCATTATCCGCCACCACAGGGGCTGGAGGTAACATGACCGGTTTTTTCTCTCTTAATTTTAAAGGCAGGGAATAACTTATAGAATGATTATAATGCATTTTAGTAAGCGCAGAAGCTTCTGCCCTATAAGTACTAAGTATATTTATAAAAGAACCTTGCTTGGCTTTAATTTGCAAACCTAAGCCTACAGGCAGATACGCAGTATAATACGCATTATTGATAGAAGCCACCCCTAAACCTGCACTCAGATAAGGCACTAATTTATTTTCATCCGTCAGTAACTTATAATTTAAACTTGCATCAAATGCAGTATACATTTCATTGTTTTTAGCAATGTCAAGCTTAGAAGAATTGTAAAAAGGATATTTTAAATTAGCAAAGTCTAAATTCATCATTAAATCAAGATGCGTTGTGATGCCTTTAAAATACTGCAAGCCACCTTGAATAGCGGTTTGGCTGGCATTCTCTGTTAACGGTGTTTTTTTGAAATTAAATAAACCAACTTTAAAAGCAATAGAAGCCGGTTTGATACTTGCTGTATCCTGTCCAATAACTGTTAAACTAGATACAGCTACTAAGAGCATTAGAATTATTTTTTTCATACTAAAGTGTATTTTTCTAAACTTATTTATTGTAAGAAGAAAGTTTGTTTTATAAAGAAGGTGCATTTAAGAAGAATTTTTGATAGTGTAAATTAAAGATTATCCTTGAATAGTCTACTGCTTTTTGGGGTTGATTTTTGAATATCCCACCGCATCAAGCGTTACTTTGACAATTCCTTTAGAACTTAATTGTAATTTTTTGGCAGCAGCCGTACTAAGGTCTACTACTCTTCCTAATTTCAACATATTAGGATGCATACGGTCATTAATTCTAACTAGCACAGACCTTCCATTTCTCATATTAGTCACACGCACGAGCGTGTTTAACTTGTACAAATTACAAGCGGCTGTGTACTTACTGTTTCTGAAAATCTCGCCTGTAGCGGTTAAAGTGCCGTCAAAACTGGCACCATAAAAACTAGCAATACCCGTAATATGATTTAATTCTATCTTAATTCGGTGTGTATCGATTTTTTTTTGATACTTATTCACATTAGCACTATCCAAATAGTTAATAGTGGTTAAACTAGTAGGATAAATTTTTTGAGCAAAACATTCTGTACTAATTAGTAGAGGGAATACTAAAATAATTAAGAAGCTTAATTTAATATTCATAGAGTATTCTTTATAAAAACTTTAAGACTAGGCTTAATTTAAAACTAGGCTTTATATGTATTTAAATAAGTAATTAGCTAATAGTGCTTACTTCCACTACACTATCTAGGTTTAAAGCCCCATAAATATGTGGAAATAATTCATCCAAATCCTCTGCTAATTCAAATAATACGGGCCTTTGCACTTTTACTTTTTCTATCTTGAGTTTAACCAATCCTGTTTGACCTTTATAAAAACGATCTAATACACCTGGAATTTGTTTTTCAACAGAACAGTGTATAAAACCATCCTGCTCATAATTAACAGGCGTGTACTCGTTTTTTAATCTAGCGGCTTCCCACTCTTTCAAAGTAGTTACATGGTATATATATTCGCTTTCCATAAATAATTATTTTTTAATGATTCTTGGAATTTTTTGATCTATTAACATTAAATCTGCAAGCACAATGGCCGTGACTGCTTCCAAAACTACAGGCACCCTCAGCGCTATGCATAAATCGTGTCTTCCTTTTACTGAAAATGTTTCTTGTTCATTGGTTTCCCAATTAAGGGTAACTTGTTCTTTAGGCGTAGAAGAAGTAGGTTTCACTGCAATTCTAAACACAAGGTCATTGCCATTGGTATAACCACCTACCACACCACCTGCATGATTGGTTTTAGTTATTCCAGAAGCATCTTCAATGGCATCGTTATGGTCCACACCAAACATAGATGCTGCTGCAAAGCCTGTTCCAAATTCAATACCACGAATAGCAGGTATTGCAAAAACAGCATGGCTAATTAAAGACTCCACTGAATTGAAAAAATGCTCTCCTAGTCCAATGGGTAATCCTTTCACCACACATTCAACAATACCACCTACGCTATCTTTTTGATCAATCGCTTTCTGTATTCCTTTTTCTACATCTGATTCTCCTCCAATACTTATAATTGTAGCTTCTACTTTAATTTTTTCTGCTAGCTGACCTGCATTTAATACTTTTTTTGCCACTACACCTGCACCCACCAAAGCAGCCGTTAACCTTCCACTGAAATGTCCTCCTCCTCTATAATCTTCAAAGCCGCCAAATTTATGATGGGCTGTAAAATCGGCATGGCCGGGTCTTGGTACAGCGCGTTGTTTTTCATAATCACCACTTCTCGTATTATTGTTCTCAAAAAGCATCATGATAGGTGCTCCCGTGGTCGTATCGTTAAATAAACCTGCTTTAAAAATAGGAATATCATCTTCCTGACGAGGTGTAGTTCCTTTTTGTTTACCACCTTTGCGACGCTCCATATCCTCCACAAAATCAGCTGTTTGTAGTGGCAAACCCGCTGGACAACCATCTATAGTAATGCCCACACAAGCGCCATGCGACTCGCCAAAAATTTGTACTGTAAATAAGGTTCCGAATTTGTTCATGTCTTTATTTCGTTATTACAAGGTAAGAAATTTATTGTATATCCACTTTTGCGCCCAGTTCTTGCAAATGGGTAAAGAAATCGGTATAAGATTTATTAATAGCCTCTGCCTCTGTTATTTCAATGGGACCATTCGCTACTAATGCAGCCACGCCACATGCCATCGCAATTCTATGATCGTGTTGAGAGAAAACAGTGGCCGATTGAATAAGACTTCCACCATGTATAAGCATCTCATCTCCTACTAATTTTATTTGAACGCCCATTTTTGCAAATTCAGTTTGCAAGGTAAGTCCTCTATCACTTTCTTTATGTGCAAGCCTGCTTACTCCTTTAATTTTAGTAACCCCATTACAAACACTTGCAAGTGCTACTAATGGAGGAAATAAATCGGGGCAATCGGTGGCATCAAATTCAAAAGCAATTAAACCATTTGAATTAGTCTGCTCATTAAATGATGCAGGGCCTATCAAAATACCGTCTTCTACTTGTATCATATTTGCCTTTGCACTTATTAGTGCTTCCATTATTTTTTTATCGGCCTGTGTAGAATTTAATTGCAAGCCTTTTACTTTTATGGGGCCAGCAATAGCACCTGCTACTAATAAAAAAGCAGCGCCACTCCAATCTCCTTCCACTGTATATTCAATAATAGGTTGTAAAGGCGCATGCGCTAAAAAACGGAAGCTTTCATAGTTTGTATGTTCTACTTTCCAACCAAATGCATTTAAAACGGCTAATGTTAAATCGATATAGGGTTTGCTTTTTAAGTCTACTACTTTTATTTCAATATCCTGCTTTTCAGTAGCTGCATAGGCCATTAACATACCTGTTAAAAATTGAGAACTTAAAGAGCCGTCAATAGTAATAGTAGCAGGCACTAAAGGTCCTTGAATTTGAATGGGTAAAAAACCTTTATGCGACTGTACTTTTACGCCCACTAATGGTAATATCTCGTCAAAAAAATGCATAGGTCTTTTCACCAAGCTTCCTTTGCCTTCAATACCTATTAATTCATTACTTAATGCTGCAATAGGTGTAAACATTCTAATACCTAATCCACTTTCCCCACAGTTCATTGAAGGACCAATAGGCTTTACTCCATTAGAATTCACTTCAATAGGACTTGTATGTATTTTTCCGCTAGCTGTTTTTCCTATTACTACAGTAGCTCCTAATTTCTGAATTACGTCCAAGGCGGCAAGATCATCATTTGAATGGCCAGGATTATGAATAATAGTTTTTCCAATATGTATTAATGCTGCAGCACAAGCCCTTTGCATAGAGCTCTTACTGGCTGGTGCTATTTGCGAACCACTTAGTTTACTTGGATGAACTATCGCAACCATCTTAAGAATACAATTTTATTAATTTTTCTAATGATTTCATAGGAACACTTTGATACACCGCCTTGCCTATTTTTTTCAGCACTACAAATTGCATAGAAGCGCCTGTCTTTTTCTTATCCTTCTGCATAATTTGCATGGCTTGGTCTATATCAAAATGCATACTAGTGGGTAATCCGTATTTTTTCAAAGTGTCAACTAATAAACCCGTATCATTAAAGCCTTCCATTACTTGAGAAATTTTAGCAGCATAGACCATACCAATACTAATGGCATGGCCATGTAATAAAGCATGTTGATTTTCGATAGCATGCCCAAGGGTATGTCCAAAATTGAGCAATTTGCGATCGCCTTTTTCGAATTCATCTTGTTGAACTACTTTCACTTTTATCTGTACATTTTTTTCAATTAAAAGCTGTAAGGCCTTTTTGTTTTTCTGATAATAAGATAAGTCATGACTTGCTAAAGCCTTCATCATGGCTGCATCTTTAATGGCAGCATGCTTAATTATTTCAGCAAACCCATTTTCCCACTGATGTTTGGGTAAAGTTTTTAAAAAATCAATATCGTATACTAAAAAAGAGGGTTGTCTTATTAAGCCTACCATATTTTTATACAATCCAATATCAATTCCATTTTTTCCACCAATAGAAGCGTCTACCATGGCAAGTATAGTAGTAGGCACAAAACCTACAGCTACCCCTCGCATGTAAACCCCAGCCACATAACCTACCATATCAGTTACCACACCGCCGCCCACACCAATTAATACCGCCTCTCTTGTGGCGCCTAAATTTAGTAAGGCTTCAATGATAAAATCTACAGTCGCTTGTTGCTTATGTTCTTCGCCTGCAGGAATGATAATGGTTTTCTTTCCTTTGAATTTTTTTTGATGTAAGGCATATACATTTTCATCTGTAATGTAAAAAGCATTTGACTTTTCTACTATTTTATCGATAGCAGCAAACTTACCTTCTAAGAAAAAAGATACTATCTGAGACGAAAATTTTACTTTCCAGTTTTTCATTTATAAATACTTTACAAAAAGTAATGATTATTAGCTTGAATAAGAAGTACAGACTTTATAATTGTAATATATTGTATGTACAAAATTATAAGTACAAACTAGCTATTCATAATTTTATTTTGATGATTGATACTTTCCATATGCACGGCGTCCATGTACTTAGTAATAAAATCTTCACTTAAGCCTACTTTACTTCCTTTACCTACAGCACGCTCTAAAATTTCATTCCAACGATTGGTTTGTAAAATAGTGATGTCATTGTTTTTCTTATACTCACCAATTTTTTCAGCTACTTTCATACGCGTTGATAAAACTTGCAACAACTCATCATCTAATTGGTTAATTTGTTGACGTAATTTTTCTAGCGCTGCATGGTATTCTGCAGAAGCCACGTCTTCTTTTCTCCAACGAATGGCTTCCAACATTGTTTTCAATACCTCAGGAGTGATTTGTTGTTTCGCATCACTCCATGCATTGTCTGGATCGATATGTGATTCAATAATTAAACCATCAAAGTCTAAGTCAATGGCTTGTTGAGCCACTTCTTGTAGGATATCACGACGTCCACAAATATGTGAAGGGTCATTAATCATAGGAATACCTGGATAACGACGTTTCATTTCAATAGCCAAATGCCACATGGGTGCATTTCTATATTCAGTATTTCCATAAGAGCTAAATCCACGGTGGATTAATCCTAATTCTTCAATACCTGCTTTAGCAATACGCTCCATGCCTCCAATCCATAATTCTAAATCTGGATTAATGGGATTCTTAATTAATACTGGCACTTTCACTCCTTTTAATGAGTCTGCAATTTCTTGCACACTAAAAGGGTTCACAGTGGTACGCGCCCCTATCCATAAAACATCAACACCAAAATGCAAAGCATCTTCTACTTGCTTGGCAGTAGCTACCTCAACAGCAATAGGCAAGCCCGTTTCTTTTTTAGCTTGTTGCATCCATGGCAAACCTTTTGTACCAATACCCTCAAAACTTCCGGGTCTCGTTCTTGGCTTCCATATACCTGCACGCATAATATCTACTCTACCAGTAGCGGCTAAACGAATAGCCGTTTGCATCACTTGTTCTTCGGTCTCTGCACTACAAGGGCCAGATATAATCAAGGGTGATTTTTTTAATAAAATGCTTACTTTTTGTTGTTGCTCTGTTAAGTCTCCCATTTTTCCGAATTTTAATATTTGAATATTTATTTTACTTTTTGGAATGCCTATTTTTTAGCGAACTAATTAGCCTTCTCTTTTAGAAAAACCTTTAGGTCCACCGCTATCTGCATCATTCATTCTAATACGACGGCCTTTATAGTTTTTACCATCTACCGCATTAATCATTTGTTTTGCAGCACCTGATTCAATTTCTACCCAGCTATTCATATCACGCATATCTATTTTACCTAAAGCTTCTTTTCTTAAATCGCTCATGTCTAAAATAAATTGTAAAAAACTAGCCTTGTAAAAACCATCCTTGGTACCTAAGTTCACAAACAAACGCGTATAACCGCTAGCACCTCTTTCAGCACCACGACTTCCGCGATCTGATGAGCTGCGCTCCATACCACGATCATTGCTTCTAGTGCGACCACGATCGGCGCCACCAAATTCTTGACGACCTCTATCACGGTTACGATCTTGTTGTTGCATAGGCTCACGACGACCTTTGTCTGCTGTACGAATATTTAAATCCTGTGCATTCTCATAATAACTTAAGAAACGGTTGAATTCTAATGCAGCCACACGCTTTAAAATCTCTTCCTTTGTCATGTCAGCAAATTTTTCTGCAAGCATTGGAACATAGGTTTCGTAATCGCCATGGCTTACATCGGTAGACATTAATTTATCCATTACATGGAAAAATTGTTTTCTACATACATCTTTACCGCTAGGTATATCCAATTTATGGAAAGTACACTTGTTCATATTTTCAATCTGACGCAAACGGTAAGACTCACGTGCATGTACAATAGATATACAAATACCTTGACTACCTGCACGACCTGTTCTACCACTTCTATGTGTGTAAACTTCTACATCATCTGGTAATTCAAAATTGATAACGTGTGTAATTCCTTTTACATCAATACCTCTAGCAGCAACGTCAGTCGCAATTAATAATTGCAAAGTCTTGTCACGGAATTGACCCATGACTCTATCACGTTGTTGTTGTGTTAAATCGCCATGAATAGCATCAATATCATAACCTTCACGTGTTAAACGCTGTGCTACTTCTTGTGCATCGGCCTTGGTTCTTGTAAAAATAATACCATAAATACCTGGGTTAAAATCGATGATTCTTTTTAAAGTCTCATAACGATGTTGCGCAGATGTTAAATAGTACTGATGATCAATACTCTTATTCGTTGCATTTACTTTACCAATAGTTACTTCTACAGGCTCTTTCATGTAACGCTTACTTACTTTTCTAATTTCAGCAGGCATAGTAGCACTAAACAACCAGATACTTTCTCTATTAGGTGTATTCTTTAAGATAAATTCAATGTCATCTTGGAAACCCATATTTAACATTTCATCGGCTTCATCTAAAACAACATATTCAATCTTCTCTAAATTAATGGCCTTTCTTTCAATTAAGTCAATTAACCTACCTGGAGTGGCTACTACTACTTGTACGCCTCTTTTTAAATCCTTGATTTGTAAACCAATAGAAGTTCCGCCGTATACGGCTAATACTTGCAAACCTGGAATATGCTTTTTAAACAAATTCATTTCGCTTACAATTTGCATACACAATTCTCTTGTTGGACAAACTACTAAGGCTTGTGGGAATTTCTCTGCTGTTTTAATTAATTGTAATAAAGGCAAACCAAAGGCGGCTGTTTTTCCAGTACCTGTTTGCGCTAAACCAATAAAATCTTTGGTTCCACTTATTAAAACTGGAATAGAACGCTCTTGAATTTCTGTAGCGTGTGTGTATCCTAATTCAGTCACTGCTTTTACCAATTGATCATTAATACCAATTTCTGTAAATGTTTTTTTCGACTTTACAGCTTCTATTAAATCATTTTTAATTTCTACTTCTTCTTTCTTCTTCATTTTTACTATTTTTTGCTCAGTCACTTAAAGTGCTTTGCTTTTTTAATTATTTTAAAATTCTTTTTATTTTATTGGCATTTTGAATCAATTCCAAGAGATAGTCTGGGTTTTCTTTTTCCAAACTTGCCTTGAACTTTTTTAACTGACTAATATGCTCATTCAAAACGTCTAATACATTTTCTTTGTTTTGCATAAAAATGGGCACCCACATTTCCGCATTGGACTTAGCCAAACGAACCGTGCTTTCAAAACCACTACTCGCTAACTCAAAAATAGCATCAGACTCTTTTTCCTTCTCTAACACGGTATTAGCCAATGCAAAAGAAGTGATATGTGAGATATGACTGACATAGGCTACATGCATGTCATGTTTAATGGCATCCATATATAGCATATGCATACCTAAAGCTTGATATGTTTTTTCTACCAATGCTAGTGCATCTGCATCCACCTGCTCTTTGTTACAAATAATCGTAGCCTTGTCCACAAAAGCATCGGCTTGTGCTGCTGCAGGACCACTAAATTCTGTTCCCCACATTGGATGGGTAGGAACAAAACGACCTTTGTTCACATGCGCTTTGGCGATGTTTACAATACTTTCTTTGGTAGAACCTAAATCAAAAACAACTTGCTTGTTCACTAAGTTTAAAATAGTGGGCAATAAACTTTCAGCTACGTTAATAGGCGTTGCAATGGCAATCAAATCAGAAGCTGCTACTGCCTCTTCTAAAGACATGATCTCATCTACAATTCCTAATTGCAAGGCCAGGTTTTGGTGCTCAATGTTTTGATCCACTCCAATGACCTTGGATACCATGCCTTTCTTTTTCAAAGACAAAGCCAGTGAACCTCCCATTAAACCAATACCAATGACTGTTAAACGCATGCTTCAATTCTTTTAATAGCTTCACTAAATTTTTCTATGGAACCACATAAACTCACTCTGATATATTCGTTACCAGCGGAGCCAAAAATGCCTCCTGGGGTAATAAAAACATTTGCATCGTATAATACTTTATCACTTAATGCATATCCATCTTTGTAAGTTGCGGGAATTTTGGCCCATACAAACATGCCTACTTGTTGTTTAGTGTAGACACATTTTAAAACATCTAATAACTCGAATACTTTTTCGCGTCGTGCTGTATATATTTTATTCACGGAGTCATACCAACTTTGATCAAGACTTAATGCTTTAGCAGCTGCTAATTGCACGGGTAAAAACATACCACTGTCCATGTTGGATTTAAACCTAAGTATTTCATTGATTCTGTCTTCGGCAGCAATTAACATGCCTACCCTCCATCCTGCCATATTCTGACTTTTACTTAGAGAGTTTAATTCTATCACTACCTCTTTGGCCCTATCAATAGACAATAAGCTTTCAGGCTTATCATTTAAAATGAAGGCATAAGGATTATCATGACAAATCAATATTTGATGCTTAATTCCAAAGGCGACTATTTTTTCAAATAGTTCTTTCGTAGGCCTTTGGCCTGTTGGCATATGCGGATAGTTCACCCACATTAACTTGACTTTTGATAAATCTGATTTTTCTAAATTTTCAAAGTCAGGCGCCCAACTGTTTTCGGCAGTCAACTCATAGTATAACGGGGTCCCACCCGCTAATTTAACTGCACTTGTATATGTAGGATAACCAGGATTTGGAATTAATACCTGATCTCCTTCATTTAAATAGGTCATACATATATGCATGATCCCTTCTTTACTTCCTAATAAAGGAAGTATCTCAGTAGCAGGGTTTAAGTCCGCTACTTTGAAATATTTTTTATACCAATTCGCTACCGCTTCTCTTAAAATAGGTGACCCTTTATAAGATTGATAACCATGGACATTTTCTTTAATCGCTTCTTCGTGTAAAGTTTTAACCACATCAGGATGCGGAGGTAAATCGGGGCTTCCAATTCCTAAATTAAGGATCCCCTTACCGGCTTTATTGAGTTCATCAATTTCGCGCAGTTTGGTAGAAAAATAATATTCTCCAATACCCTCTAATCTATTTGATACAGTCCAATTCATTTTTATCCTTTTACAACTTTACCTTTTTGATACATACCGAATATTCTAATACTATTGGTTAAGCCTTTCAATACTTCTAATACCTTTTCAATTTGTTTTTTATTATCAAATTCTAAATCGGCATAAAAACCGTATTTAAAAGTACTGCCTGGGATAGGCATACTTTGCAGCTTACTCAAATTCACATTTCCTTGTGCAATTTTGGCTAATACATTAGCAAGTATACCTCTTGAGTGATCGGTTTGAAAATAAATAGATGCTTTATTCGCATTCTCCACCGAAGTTTTAATACTTGCTGGGCCCACTATTAAAAAACGAGTAATATTATTTTTTAAAGTGTGAATATCTGGCTTGATGATATTTAAATCAAACATTTGCGCCGCTAGCTTACTGGCAATGGCTGCTGTATGCTTACTTTTATTTTGATGTACAACTTTAGCACTTAGCGCTGTATCTTCTGACTCCACTAATTTCCAATTATACTTTTCTAAATAATCTAAGCATTGTAAGATAGCCATGGGATGACTATGCACTTCTTTAATGTCTTCTAATTTCACCCCAGGGTAGGTTAATAGATTTTGGCTGATAGATAAATACACTTCACCAATAACTTGCAACTTACTTTTTTGTAATAGATTATAATTAGGTAAAATGCTGCCTGCAATAGAATTTTCAATGGCCATCACTGCACCGTCAGATAGTTTAGCGTCGGCTCCTAATTGAACTACTTGCCTAAATGTGTCGCAAGGGATAACCTCTACATTTTTGCCAAAAAAATGCCTGGCTGCCACTTGGTGGAAACTTCCTTCGTACCCTTGTATTGCTACTTTTTTATTCATTCTAATTGCTACCTATTCTTTTTACTTATTTTTCTTTGTCCCCACTATATGCTTATCCGCTTTTAAACAAAAATCCCGGCTGGTGGGCCGGGACTGTATATTTAGTTAATTTCTTTACGCTTTTACAAATACAACCCGGCTACTTTGCTTAAAGTAGAAATAAAAGAAACAGTAAAACCAATTGTTAATATTTGCTTTCATCGGAGAACAAAGATAGGCTATTGTAGGCTATAAGTCAAAAATGTTTGCATTTTTAGGTCTAAAAACTAACAGATATTCGTTTTTAAAGGTTATCAGTTCAAGCAAAAAAAGCCCCTGGTCGAAACCAAGGGCTCAGAAATATTGCTTGACTAACTAAAAAGGTAAAACCTTCTAGCAGGAAGCTAATTATTTATTTTGCAGCAGCAGTATCCATTGCAGCAGCAGCAGTATCAACAGTTGCAGCAGCAGCTGTATCAACAGTTGCAACAGCAGTATCAGTTGTAGCTTCAGTTGCAGCACCACCACATGCAGCTAATGCAGCGATAGCGAAAATTGCGATTACTTTTTTCATTTGAGTTTGATTTTATTAATTAATTAATACTATTAATACCCCTACTAAGAAAAGGTAACCCCCTTCCCCTTGAAAAAATTAAAAAAGACCCTATTTTGGGTTACTTTTGATCAAATTAAGTATTAATCTCTTGAAAGCTGAACTGAACGAACAAGCCCTTTTAAAAGGACTAGCTGGTAATGACTCCAAGGCGGTGGAAACCCTCTATAAAAGTCATTTTAGTTCTATTCAGCACTTTGTTCTAAACAACAATGGCTCTTTTGATGACGCAAGGGATGTTTTTCAGGAAGCAATGATTACATTATATGAAAAGGTTCAATCCAATTCATTTGTACTTACCTGTCAAATCAAAACCTATCTTTTCTCTATTTGCAAGCATTTGTGGTTAAAGCGCCTGCATCAATTAGGAAAGTACAGCGGCCCATTAAGTAGTCAGGAAGAAACCATTTCAGTAGAACAAGACATGAGGGAGTTTGATAAGAAAGAAGCTTCTTTTGAAATAATGCATCGGGCCTTAAATAGTTTAGGGGAACCCTGTAAAAGTTTATTAGAAGGTTATTATTTGAATAAAAAAGGGATGCAGGAATTGGCTGCCGATTTTGGATACACCAATGCCGATAATGCAAAGAATCAGAAATACAAATGTTTGATGCGTTTAAAAAAATTATTTTTTGCGCAATATAATATAGGAGAATAAAAATAGAGAAGAGCGGTATTAATTATTGAAGCGAAAAGAGAAAAAGCAAAATGGAAGATAAAGAATTATTAGAAACGATTGAAAGATATTTGACAGACGATATGTCTAGTCAAGAAAGGACTCAATTTGAGACCCTTAGAAAAAACACACCTGATATTGATCAGATGGTGGTGGAGCATAAATTATTCTTGGACCATATGCAGTCTTATGCACATAGACGCAGCTTTGCAAAATTAACTAGCCATACATTTAATAAATTATTAGCTGCTGGCGAATGGATGACCGATGATAGCATTAGCACAAAAACGAAAGTGATACAACTTTGGAATAAATACAAGAGAGTCACTGCTATTGCGGCTTCTGTGGGCGGTTTCATTGCATTAACAACCACTATACTAGTGATGTCTTTGTCACCTAGCTTGAATGGTAATCAATTATTACAATTGAGTAACGATATTGAAGTGATCAAGAAAAAACAACAAGTACAAGGGCATTTAATTAATGAGGTAAAATCTAAAGTACCTGGAAATGCAAAATTTATAAGTGGTGGTTCAGGATTTTTAATTGATACTAAAGGTTTTATTATTACCAATACACATGTGCTAAAGGGAAATGGAGCCATTGTTATTAATAGTGAGGGCCAAGAATTACATGCTGATATTATTTACAGCGACTACAGTTCAGACCTAGCCTTACTTAAAATAGATGATGAAGATTTTAAAGCGCCGAAAAATATCCCCTTTGTTATTCGCAAAAAAAGGACAGACCTTGGTGAAGAAATTTTTACCTTAGGCTACCCTAGAAACGATAATGATATTGTATATGGCAAAGGGTACCTTAGTGCACAAACGGGTTATAATGGAGATAGCAATGCTTACCAAATTCAAATAAGTGCGAATCCGGGTTCTTCTGGAGCCCCTTTATTTAATGATAAAGGAGAAATTATAGGCATTATCAATACCAGACAAAAACAAGCTGAAGGAGTTGCTTTTGCCATTAAGTCTACTAAAATATTTGATTTAATTGAGACGGTCAACGAAAAAGAAAATAAAAAGGCAGGCAAAATTAAATTGTCTAAAAATAATACAGCCAATTTAAATAATAGAAAAAGTCAATTGAGTAATTTAAAAAATTACATCTACAGTATTAGATCTTATAACTAAAATACCACTACCACAAATTAGAAGGGTATACTTTATTATCTACGAGTGCATTAATACTTTGTTTCACACCCGGCGCATCTTCTTTATAAGTAACACCAAACCATTTTGCATTGGTAGGAATAACCTTTACTTTCCCTAGACCTAATTCATGGAACCTGCCCGCTACATAAGGAATATAAAATTCAGATTTTAATTCTTGGCCCTTGGCTTTTAAAAATAAGTCAAACTCCTTTTCACATAAGTCAATGAAACCAGGCCCAAAGCACATAAAATTCATACTTACTCTTGTATCTTCTTGCAAAGAAGTTTCTACTCCATTTTCTTCAAATACTATTTGACCATCTGCTCTTCGATAAATAGTAGTGCGTTCATTAATTTGCTTTAAATAGCCTTCTGCGTCAATAGAACACACACCTCTACTCACCGTTCCATTCTCACTTAATGTATTAGACAACTCATAACCCAATATGCAATTGGTTTTCTCATTACACTCTTTATTTAAAAAAGTATAGGATTGCTCAAAGGCTTCTTTGCCATAATAATCATCGGCATTAATAACTGCGAAGGCTTCTTTCACCAGTTCTTTACAACATAATAAAGCGTGCGCAGTGCCCCAAGGCTTTACTCTATCTGCAGCTACCGCATAACCCTCTGTATATTTATCTAGAGATTGAAATACATATTCGATTTCTATTTTACCTTTTAATTTTGGCTCAATGGCATTTTTAAAAGCATCTGCAAAATCGGCACGGATAATAAAAACCACTTTGTTATACCCTGCACGAATGGCGTCATAAATAGAATATTCCATAATGGTCTCTCCAGCAGGACCAAAACCCTCGGTTTGTTTCATACTACCATACCTACTTGCCATCCCTGCTGCCAAAATCACTAATGTAGCTGCCATATATTTTCAATTAATTTGAATCTAATTTAGTCCTAATTTTAGGATAGTTTACTGTCGAATACTCGATATAAATGAGTAGGTAAAATTAACCAATTTCTCTTAAATAAAAAAACATTGAAAGCTACCCTTACATTAGATCCTATAACCATTGACCCCCTTACTAGCTTAAGTAGTTCAACTGTTGAAGCTAGTATGCTGAGGTTAGATAAACTGCACCCCATTGTAAGTGGCAATAAATGGTTTAAGCTAAGGTATTATATAGAAGAGGCTATTAGTCAATCTTGCAGCACTATTGCCAGTTTTGGAGGGCCCTATTCTAATCATTTAGTTGCCTTGGCTTATGTAGCAAAAGAAAATAATGTAAAAAGTATTGGCTATGTGAGGGCAAGTAAAGAAGATACAGTTACCCCAAGTTTACAAGAAGCGCAAGCCTATGGAATGCAATTAGAGTTTATGGGAAGAACAAATTTTCAGGAAATAAAAAATAATTTATTAAAAACGAATCAGCACAGTAGTGTTGATAATAATTCTACATACTTCATTGACGAAGGCGGTTATGGTAGCATTGGCGCGAAAGGGGCTGCTACCATTTTAAATGAACATTGCAAACACTATACTACCATTATTGCGGCAGTGGGCACAGGTACGATGCTTGCAGGATTAATCAATGCAGCTGAAGCGCATCAAGAAATTATTGGTATTCCTGTTTTAAAAAATGAAAATACTATTGAAGGTGAAATAAAATCATTGCTAATAAATAAAGCAGCCTCTTTTAGTTTACTTCATAATTTTCACCAAGGCGGTTATGCCAAAACAAATCCAGCACTCATTGCTTTTATGAATCAACTATGGGAAACTGAAAAAATTCCTACCGATATAGTGTATACCGGTAAACTTTTAATGGCAGTAGATAGCTTATTGAAAGAAAACTATTTCAAAGCAGGAAGTAAAATATTAGTAATACATAGTGGAGGCTTGCAAGGTAATAGATCCTTGCCCTTAGGGACCTTGCTTTATTAAACTAGTTCGCTTAATAAAATCAGCTTTATTCTTGCGAAATAACTCACTTCCATTATACTAATATTCTAAAACTAAACTAGTTCGCAATCGAATATTAATTGAAAATGTTTTTTTATTTTTTCTTTTACGGCTTCGTAGTCTACTTTATGTCCTAATTCTTTTTCTAAAGAAGTAACTGTTTTACCTTGTATACCACAAGGCACTATAAATTCAAAATGAGATAAATCGGTATTTACATTTAAGGCAAAACCATGCATGGTTATCCATCTACTACATTTAATGCCCATGGCACAAATTTTTCTAGCCATAAAGGGGTCATTCGGTTCTAACCAAACGCCTGTCTCTCCATCACTTCTCTCGCCCTTCAATCCATATTCAGCTAGCAGATCAATAATAACTTGTTCAAGACATCTTAAATACCAACCTAGGTCGGTTTTAAATTTATCTAAATCCAAAATGGGATAGCCAACAATTTGTTGTAAGCCATGGTAAGTCACATCTCCCCCTCTATTAATATGAAAAAACTCAATGCCTAAATTCTTTAATTGCTCCTCCGACACCAAAACATGCTCTCTTTTACCGCTTTTGCCTAAAGTAAATACAGGATTATGCTCTACCATTAATAATCTATGTTCTGTGTTGGTCGTTTTTAGATCCTGCTCGTTTTGCCTAGCCGCCCATTTGATTTGCGTATTTTTTAGTAGCAATTCCTCCTGGTAATCCCAACTGGGCTGATAGGAACGAATGCCCATATCCTCGAAAAAAACTTTTTGACGCATAAAGCAAAGTTACAAACTAAGCAGCAATATCCTACTTTTGCATCATGTCAGAAGAATTAGAGCCCATAGCGGAAGAAAATAGCGAGTCCCTTTATGAAAAAGTTTCCTTTACTGTAGATAAAGGCCAAGCCCCTATGCGTATTGATAAATGGGTACAAGCAAGAATTGAAGGTATTACTAGAAACAAATTACAAAACGGCATTGACGGCGGCTTTTTAACCGTGAATGGCAAAGTAGTGAAGAGCAATTACAAAACAAGACCCGGTGACGAAGTAGTTTACTTAAGTATAATCAATCAAGAATACACCGACCTCAAGCCTGAGGCCATGCACTTAGATATTGTCTATGAGGACGAGGCCATAATGGTGATTAACAAGCCTTCCAATATGGTGGTGCATCCGGGCATTGGAAATTATACGGGCACATTACTTAATGGAGTGGCGCATCATTTACTTTCCCAAAACCCAGATTTAAACGAAGAAGTTTTACCTCGCTTTGGACTGGTGCATCGTATAGATAAAAACACGACCGGTTTAATTGTACTTGCTAAAACTCCTGAAGCAGCAAGTCATTTAGCCAAACAATTTTTTAACCATACGGTTGAAAGAAAATATGTGGCCGTTGTTTGGGGCGATATGGAACAAGAAGAAGGAACTATTGTGGCGAATATTGCCCGTCATAAGTCGAATAGAAAAATGTTTGACGCTTACCCCGATGAAGAAATTGGGAAGCATGCCATTACACACTATAAAGTGATAGAGCGTTATAATTATGTAACCCTAGTGTCTTGTATTTTGGAAACAGGAAGAACACATCAGATTAGAGTGCACATGAAACATATTGGTCATACATTATTCAACGATTTTGAATATGGTGGCGATAGAATTTTAAAGGGTACCATTTATACCAAGTATAAGCAGTTTGTAGATAATTGCTTTGACGCCTGTCCAAGATGTGCTTTACATGCACAAACCTTAGGCTTTATTCACCCTACCACTGAAAAGCAAATTAGTTTTGACAGTCCGCTGCCTTCCGATATGCAAGCAGTGATTGAAAAATGGAAATATTATAAGGCCTCGGCCAATCAATAAAAAAAAGGCGCTACCATTTCTGGAGCGCCTTTTTTATATCTACAATTAAAATATAGTAGCTAGTTTCTTATTGTTTGTTTTGTGCATTTTGCATAGGTGATAATCCCATCGATTGTCCACGTCCCATACCTTTCATTTTGAATAATGAAAAATTGGAAGGTGCCGCCACTTTAGGCCAGCTATTGTTGTTCTCATTAATATCTGCTGTTTCACGCATAGGATCTAGTTTAATAGAGACTGCTTTTTTATTGGTTAAAAAAGTACTCACCACTTTATTTTCATTGTGTCTCCAAATTTGAGCAGCTAATTTTTGTAATTCTTTGGTGCCGTCTTCAAATGTAAATTCAACAATAATAGGCATTACTAAACCACCTTTATTTAAAAAAGTAATTTCATATAAATTTACATCGGCATATTTTGCTTTTTCAGCATCTGTCAATGGTTCCATCGACCCGTAACTCATTGCAGGTTGTTTAGTGACAGAATCATAAGGCTCCAAACCTCTAGCATATCTCCAATAAAAATCACGCAAACTTGTATCGGCATCTGTTAAAAATACAATGGACTTATCGGCTCTATTTCTAACTTTTGATATATCATCAAAACCAGGAAGCATAGGCTTATCTATAGCTCTAGGCCCACTAGCACCTATCATATTTCTACCTCCACGACCACCCATTGTTGGCGCAGCGGTAGAACTTGGATCATACACAGCATGTCTTACAGTATCTATCGCAATATCAACCGGATCAATACCATAAAACCATCCTCTCCAATACCAATCTAAATCTATAGCACTTGCATCTTCCATGGTTCTAAATAAATCGGCAGGTGTTGGATGTTTAAATGCCCAACGACGAGCATATTCTTTAAAGGCGTAATCAAAAAGTTCACGGCCCATTACCGTTTCTCTTAAAATATTTAAAGCTGTTGCAGGTTTAGTGTATGCATTCGGTCCAAACTGAATAATATTTTCACTATTAGTCATGATGGGTTCCAATTGATCCTTAGGCAATCGCATGTAATCTGCAATAGTCCAGGCCGGACCTCCTCTTGATGGAAATTTATTATCGTATAATTCTTCTGATAAATATTGTACAAATGAATTCAAGCCTTCGTCCATCCATGACCATTGACGTTCATCACTATTAATAATCATTGGGTAGAAGTTATGGCCCACTTCATGAATAATAACACCTAACATTCCATTTTTAGCAGATTCTGTATAAGTACCATCTTTTTCAGTACGACCATAGTTAAAACATATCATAGGATACTCCATTCCATTAGAAGCTTCAATACTTTGTGCTACAGGGTATGGATAAGGAATACTGAACTTTGAGTATGATTTAATAGTATGGGCTACTGCTTTCGTTGAAAACTTACGGTATAAACCATAGGCTTCTTTTGCATATCCACTCATGCACATTACTTTCTTACCTTCAACATTAGCAGCCATCGCATCCCAAATGAATTTACGGCTAGACCCAAAAGCAAAATCACGCACATTTTCTGCATTAAAAACCCAAGTCTTTTGTGTAGTGACTTTATTTTTTTCTGCATTTTTTGCTTCTTCCAAAGTAACTATCTCTATGGGTTCTGAAGAAGTTTGGGCTTTATTCCATCTAGCTAATTGTGCTGCAGATAATACCGCAGGATAATTTTGTGCTTGACCTGTTGCCATCACCACGTGGTCGCCTGGAACAGTGATAGCCACTTTGTAATTACCAAAAACTAAAGCAAATTCTCCACGGCCCGTAAATTGATGATTTTGCCATCCTTGAAAATCGGAGTATACACATAAACGAGGATACCATTGTGCCATCGTAAATAAATAGTTGCCGTCCTCAGGGAAATATTCATAACCACCTCTACCAGCAACGGTCATTCTATCAGTAATTTTATAGTTCCAACTTAATTTAAAAATAATTTTTTGACCCGGCTTTAAGGGAGTAGGCGTTTCAATACGCATCATCGTACCATTGATAGTATATTTTAACTTCGCACCCAACGCATCTGTTAAAGATGTAATGATATGACCCAATCCATTATCGGTTTTTTGTTCTATTAATTTATCAATAGTGGCAGTGGTTATCCCACGTCCTAAGCGATTTTCAAGCGGGAAGCCTGCGTTGTTCACTGTGCTATGTTCATTTTCATCTAACTGTAACCATAAATAAGTAAGTACATCGGGTGAGTTATTGTAATAGGTAACTGTTTCAGTACCAGATAGCATTAATTTTTTTTCATCCAATGTGGCTTTGATATCATAATCTGCTCTTTGTTGCCAATATTTTGTGCCTGGGGCGCCACTTGCTGTTCGATACTCATTAGGTGTGGCTAAGATAGTGCCCAACTGTTCAAACTTATTGCCATGATTAGAACTTGGGTTGTTGTGAATGTCTTGTGCCAATAAACAAGTTAAACTTGTAAAGAAAACAAAACTCAAAGAAGCTAATTTTTTGATTTGCATAAAATCTATTTATTTAAAAAAGGTTTGATACGATCTATTATCATGATTAGAGAAAGTCCAATGGTGATAAAAGATCCAATTCGAATATACGATTTTCGGTCTATCTCAAAGCGATTTACGAGTAGAAAAGCAAAAACTAATATACAGCCCACAATCAATAGCTGACCCAATTCCAAGCCTAGATTAAATGAAAAAAGAGGCAGTACAATGCTTTCCTCTTTACCTAGTAAGCTTTTGAGATAATTACTGAAGCCCAATCCATGAATGAGGCCAAAAAATAAAGCTAAATAATATATAATATGATACTTAGCAGCGTAACTAAAATCCTTTACCAAAAGATTAGAAAGGGCAGTGAATAGAATGGTGATGGGTATGAGAAGTTCAATCAAATACATGGGAAAATAAATCCATTCTAAAGTACTCAAAGCCAAGGTAATAGAATGGCCAATGGTAAAAGAACTAACTAAAATCAATATCTTTTTCCAATCTGCTGCCATATAACGAATCACTAGGGCAAGTATAAACAACATATGATCAGACCCATTGATATCCATAATATGCCTAAATCCAAGGTGGGCAAAAATAAAAAAGTCATTCATTCAATGAAAATTTTTAAAATGTTAAATTAATCAAGACCTTTGTAAGATACAAATAAAATTATATGCTTTTAGTTGGATGGAATACCCTTTTTACCGCAATGCTTACTTTAATGCACCCTTTTTTCGTATCCGTGATTGATATCAATCATAATGAAAAAGAGGCTACCATTGAAATTAGTGTACGCTGTTTCACCAATGATCTAGAAAAAATGATTGCTGTCGATACCAAAACGACCATCGATTTATCACAGCCCAGTCAAAAAATTAAAGGAGATGCCCTGCTTAAAGCCTATTTGACAAAGCGATTAAACTTATCTGTAAATGGGAATAAATCTACTTTAGAATATCTTGGATTTGAAATTCAAAAAGAAAGCACCTGGACTTATTTTGAAATAAAAAATATAAAACAGCTAAGTCAACTCAATGTTTTATGCGAGGTTTTATTTGGAGT
>CALDSE010000057.1 GCA_937911175.1 uncultured Sediminibacterium sp. | reverse complement strand
TTGCACACTTATATGTTTCCCAAATACAATGTCATAGTAGTAGGTGCCGGCCATGCAGGCTGTGAAGCAGCAGCGGCAGCGGCCAATATGGGCTCCAAGGTTTTATTGGTGACCATGAATATGCAGACCATTGCCCAAATGAGTTGTAACCCTGCCATGGGTGGAATTGCCAAAGGTCAAATAGTAAGGGAAATAGATGCCCTGGGTGGATATAGCGGCATCGTCACCGACCTAAGTACTATTCAATTTAGAATGCTTAATAAAAGCAAGGGGCCGGCCATGTGGAGCCCAAGATCCCAGAACGATAGGCATTTATTTGCCTCTAAGTGGAGAGAAATGCTAGAAAACACCCCCAATGTGGACTTTTACCAAGACTCAGTGAACGAACTTATCATTAAAAACAATAAGGCCTGCGGGGTCATCACAAGTTTAGGACATAAAATAGAGGCAGATGCGGTTATTATCACTAGCGGAACCTTCTTAAACGGAATTATACATATAGGCGAGAAACAAATTGGAGGTGGAAGGGTGGCAGAAAAAGCAGCTTCCGGCATTACCGAACAACTGGTTTCTTTTGGTTTAGAATCAGATAGGCTTAAAACAGGTACGCCTCCAAGGGTGGATGGCCGAAGTTTAGACTATTCAAAGATGGAAGAACAGAAGGGTGACGAAGAAATTGTAGGCTTCTCTTATATGGATATACCTAGAATTAAGGCTGAAGACCAACGGTCTTGCCATATTACCTATACCGATTCAGTCGTACACGATATATTAAGAACTGGTTTTGATCGCAGCCCGATGTACCAAGGTCGTATTGGAGGAGTGGGTCCAAGATACTGCCCAAGTATAGAAGATAAGATTAACCGATTCGCAGACAGAGAAAGACATCAGTTATTTGTAGAACCAGAAGGCTGGAATACAGTGGAAATATATGTAAACGGCTTTAGTACCAGCTTACCAGAAGAAGTACAATACGAAGCACTTCGTAGAGTACCTGGTTTTGAGAAGGCGCGTATGTTCCGTCCGGGTTATGCCATTGAGTACGATTATTTTCAACCCACTCAATTAACCTATACACTAGAAACAAAAGCAATAAGTAATTTATATTTCGCAGGTCAAATTAATGGAACCACGGGATACGAGGAAGCGGCTTGTCAAGGTATAATGGCGGGCATGAATGCGCATTTAAAAATTAACGAAAAAGAGCCGCTTATCTTAAAAAGATCTGACGCCTATATTGGCGTATTAATTGATGATCTTATAAGCAAAGGAACGAACGAACCCTATAGAATGTTTACTTCAAGAGCAGAGTTCAGAACGCTATTAAGACAAGACAACGCCGATCTAAGATTAACAGAACTAAGTCATAAGCTTGGTTTTGCAAGTGCAGACAGATTACGAAAAGTAGAAGAAAAAACGAATCAGGTAGCCAACATAAAAACAATACTTTCTAATCAAACTATTATACCAGAAGAGGTGAATGGTTTTTTAACCAGTATTGATTCTATGGAGATTACAGAAAAACAAAAAGCTTCAAAACTCTTGCTACGACCAAATATTAGCTTAAATCAAGTGATTGAAAATTGCGCTGAATTGAAAGAGAAATTAATAGATAAAGAAGTAGATCATTTAGAACAAGCCGAAATACAAATTAAGTACGAGCGTTATATTGAGAAAGAAAAAGAAATTGTGGAGCGTATGTTAACGCTTGAAAATAAAATGATTCCCGATAATTTTGATTACGATAAATTAGTTGCCTTATCTATTGAAGCGCTTCAAAAGTTCAAGAAAATTCGTCCACTTACTATTGGACAAGCAAGTCGTATTAGCGGTGTGAACCCTAGCGATATCCAAATACTTATGGTCTTTATAGGTCGCTAATTACCTGTTCAATTTTTCAAATAACCATCGGTCCCCGCTCATAAAAAACTTCCAATTCTCCATTTTTTCACAAATTCTTTTTAGTAGCTTAGTATCTTTCTTTACAACTAAAATAAGAATCACATGAAGCGAATTTATGTATGGGCCTTGCTAATGTGCACAGCAGTTTCTGCCATTGCACAGGAGTCTTTCCCAATTAACGGTATTAGAGATATTCGTACGGGCTTATATGCTTTTACGAATGCTACTATTATTCAAAATGAAAAAACAAAGCTTGAAAAAGCTACTTTATTAATTAAACAAGGAAAAATTATTGCCGTGGGCACTAGCGTTGCTATTCCAAAAGACGCAGTAGTGGTGGACTGTGCTGGTAAATTTATATATCCTTCTTTTGTGGACCCCTTCACCGACTATGGTGCGGGTCAAGCAAAAAGACCAGCCGGCGCCTTTAACTATGGAGGTCCTGCTCAATTCCTATCTAATAAACCAGGTGCATATAACTGGAACCAAGCCATTAAGCCTGAAGTAAATGCATCAGATGTATTTGATACAGACGAGGCTGCTGCGAAAAATTTTAGAGCCAATGGTTTTGGAGCCGTTTTTACACATGTTAAAGATGGTATCGCAAGAGGTACTGGCGCGGTGGTAACCTTAGCAACTGAAAACAATAACCAAGCCTTACTTAAAACAAAGGCTGCAGCAGTGTATTCTTTTGAAAAAGGTTCTTCGACACAATCTTATCCATCGAGCTTAATGGGAAGCATTGCCTTATTGCGTCAAACTTATATAGATGCAAAATGGTATCAAACAAAACCAGTGGGTGAAGGGGCAAACCTTTCTTTAGAAGCCTGGAACAATATTCAAAACATTCCTCAAATTTTTGCTGCAGATGAAAAGTGGAGTACAGTGCGCGCGGACAGATTAGGCGATGAGTTTGGTGTACAATATATTATCAAAGGCGGTGACAACGGATATCAAAGAATAGAGGAGATTGTAAAAACCAAGGCTGCCTATATATTAAATGTAGATTTTCCTGATGCCATGGATGTAGAAGATCCTAACGATGCGCGTTTTGTTTCTTTATCAGATATGAAACACTGGGAATTAGCGCCCACTAATTTAGCGGCCTTCGAAAAAGCAAATGTATCTTTTAGTATTAGCAGTACTGATTTAAGAGATAGCAAAACATTTTTAGCCAATATTAAAAAAGCTATTCGCTATGGTTTATCTGAATCAAAGGCCTTAGAAGCTTTAACAAAAACACCAGCTACCATGTTGGGTGTTTATGATCAAGTGGGTTCTTTGGAAGCAGGCAAGTGGGCTAATTTTATTATTACAACAGAGCCCGTGTTTGCTTCTAATGCAAAAATTATTGAGAACTGGGTGCAAGGAAATAAATACGAAGTAACAAGTAGTGAGTGGAATAATTACGCAGGCAAATATAAATTATCATTGAATGTAGGTGGAACCAACACCGATTATAATTTAGAAGTTAAAAAAGATTTATCTGCATCCATTATTGGCGCCGATACCTTAATGGCTAAAGTGACCATTAATGAATCCTTAGTTAAAATTTCTTTCCCTAATAAAAAAGGAAGGGGTGCGGAACAAATTAGACTAGGTGGTGCCATTGTAGGTGTTAACTGGTCTGGTATTGGAACCGATCCTGCTGGCAATAAAAATACATGGACAGCTTCACTAGTGAGTCCAATGATTGCAATGGCAGATACTAAGAAAAATACTGATACTATAAAACCACTTGCAAAAGTTACTTTTCCTTTTGCAGGTTTTGGTAATGAAAAAATGCCAAGTCAAGAAACTATCTTAATTAAAAACGCTACTGTTTGGACCAATGAAAAAGAAGGCGTTTTAAATAATACAGATGTCTTATTAAAGAATGGTAAAATTGCTAAACTGGGTAAAGATATTAGCGAGGCGGGTGCAAGAGTTATTGATGGTACTGGCAAACATTTGAGCGCAGGCATCATTGACGAGCACTCACATATTGGAGCTTTATCTATTAACGAAGGCGCACAGTCTGTTACAAGTGAAGTGCGTATTGCAGATAATTTAAATCCAGAAGATATTAATATCTATCGTCAACTAAGTGGTGGGGTTACTTCATCACATATTCTACATGGTTCTGCAAATACTGTGGGTGGACAAACTCAACTGATTAAACTTCGTTGGGGTGCCAATGATCAAGATTTAAAATTTGCAGGCGCAGATGGATTTATAAAATTCGCTTTAGGTGAAAACGTAAAAAGAACAACTAATTCAAGCAATAACCGTTTCCCTGATACAAGAATGGGCGTGGAACAAGTATTGAACGATGCTTTTGATAGAGCCCTAGACTATCAAAAAGCAATGAAAGAAAATCCGAATACAAGAAGAGACCTTGAATTAGATGCATTAGTAGAGATCTTAAATAAAAAGCGTTTTATTACTTGTCACTCTTATGTACAACCTGAAATTACTTATATGATGCGTATTGGTGATAAATATGGTTTTACCGTAAACACCTTCACACATATATTAGAGGGTTATAAAGTGGCCGATAAAATGAAAAAGCATGGTGCTACTGCTTCTACTTTCTCTGACTGGTTTATGTATAAAACAGAAGTACAAGACGCCACGGGTTATAATGCAGCTATTATGCAAAAAGTGGGTTTGAACGTTTGTATTAACTCAGACGATGCAGAAATGGCAAGAAGATTAAATCAAGAAGCGGCCAAGGCTGTTAAATACGGCGGGGTTTCTGAACAAGAAGCCTTTAAAATGGTAACACTTAATCCTGCAAAGGCATTACATGTTGCGGATAAAGTAGGTAGTATTAAAACAGGAAAAGATGCGGATGTTGTTTTATGGTCTGATAATCCTTTAAGTATTTATGCAAAATCTTTATACACTATCGTAGATGGTACTATTTATTTCGATAGAGAAAAAGATGCCGCTATGCACAAAGAAGTGGCAGCAGAAAAAACACGCTTAACACAAAAAATGTTAGGAGAGAAAAGAGCGGGTGGCCCTACAAGAGCTGCTACGCCTAGCTATCAAGTACTATTAACTTGTGGTGATCATGACCACGAAGATGAAATGGTTACTATTTACGAAACTCAAAAAGATTAATATATGCAAAAGAAATATACCACCCTATTGATTGTATCTCTTGCGCTTTTACAATTAAAAGCAAGTGCTCAGGAAACAGTATATCCTGTAGGTCCGCAAGCGGGTCCAATTGTTATTACGCATGCAACTGTGCATGTGGGTAACGGAACTGTATTAACCGACGCATCGGTTAGTTTTGATAAAGGAAAAATTACAGGCGTAGGCGCTTCTGTATCTACTACAGGCGCAACAATTATAGATGCAACAGGCAAACAAGTGTATCCTGGTTTAATTGTTCCACTTTCTAGTTTAGGTTTAAGAGAAATTAATAGTGGTGTGCGCGGTAGCAACGATTTTCAAGAAATTGGTGAAAACAATGCAAACATAAGAACCATTGTCTCTTACAATACCGATTCTAAAGTCATTAATGTACTACGCGCTAACGGTGTACTACTTGCACATGTGGCACCGATGGGAGCGCTTGTTGAAGGAAGTTCCTCTGTTGTACAATTAGACGCCTGGAATTATGAAGACGCAGCTTACAAAACAGACATTGGTATGTTTATTAATATGCCTTCGCTTATTCCAAGAAGAGCTGGTCGTGGTGGTTTTATGCGTCAACCCGGTGGAGACATGGTAAAAGAGGCAATGGATAAAATTGAAACCCTTAAAACATTCTTTACAGAAGCGCGCGCTTATTTGCAAGAAAAAAATCATGCAGAAAATAATTTGAGATTTGAAGCGGTACGTGGTTTATTCGCTGGTAAACAAAAATTATATATTCGTGCTAATGAAGTAAAACAAATGTTACTAGCTATTGATTTAGGCAAAACATTTGGATTTAATATGGTTATTGTTGGTGCTGTTGAAAGCTTACAAATAGCATCCATTTTAGTAGAGAATAATATTCCTGTAATTTTAGATAATCAGCATGCGCTTCCTACTACAGAAGACGACGATATTGATCAACTCTATAAACTACCCGCTCAACTTAAAAAAGCAGGTGTTTTATTTGCCATCAACGATGCAAACGATCAAAGCAAGCAACGTAATATTAGCTTCAATGCGGGTACTGCTGCAGCTTATGGCTTAAGCAAGGAAGAGGCTTTAAGCGCTATTACCCTTAATACTGCTAAAATTTTAGGGATTGACGATATCACCGGCTCTATCGAAATGGGAAAAGATGCTAATATTATTATTAGCGATGGAGATATCCTAGACATGAGAGGCAATCAGGTGACTAAGGCCTTTATTCAAGGACGAGATATTTCTTTGGATAATAAACAAAAACAAATGTATGAGCGCTATAAGCATAAATACAAGATTAACTAATTAACAGTTTATCCTGTTCTTAAAAGAACCTCTCTATCACAGCCGTGGTGGGGAGGTTTTTTTTGTTAACTTAGCGCCATGTCTAAAAAGCTATTTTTATTAGATGCGCTTGCATTAATTTATCGCGCCTATTATGCGCTTATTCGCACACCCAGAATTACGACCACGGGTATAAACACCAATGCACAGTTTGGCTTTACCAACACACTTTTAGAAATTATTAGAAAAGAAAATCCAACCCATATTGCTGTTTGTTTTGATACACATGCGCCAACGGAGCGTCATATCGATTTCACCGATTATAAAGCCAATCGTCAAGAGGCGCCTGAAGACTTATTAGATTCATTACCACATATTAAAGCCATCATTGAAGGATTTAATATTCCCGTTATTGAATATGATGGTTATGAGGCCGATGATATTATTGGAACCCTTGCATGGCAGGCTGCAGCTAAAGGATATGAGGTTTATATGGTTACTCCCGACAAAGATTATGGCCAACTACTTGTAAAACCGAATGTCTATATATGGAAGCCGCCCGCTTTTGGCAATAAAGAAGAAATTGTAGATGCAAAAAAGATTTGTGAGAAATGGGATATCGCTAGAGTAGAACAAGTGGTAGACATGTTGGGATTAATGGGTGACGCGTCTGATAATATACCAGGTATTCCGGGTGTGGGAGAAAAAACCGCCGCAAAGCTTTTAAAATTATACGACACATTAGAAGGTGTTTTAGATAATGCCGATAAGATAACAGGATCCATGGGTGAAAAAGTACGCGCTGGAAAAAAATCGGCCATCATGAGTAAAAAGCTGGCCACCATTATTACCAATGTGCCTGTTAGTTTTCATGAAGAAGATTTTAGATTAAAAGAAAAAAATAAATCGGCCCTTACTGAAATATTTAATGAATTAGAATTTAAAACACTTGGTAAAAGAATTTTAGGAGATGAATTTTCGGTGAGTGGTGGTGCTGGTTCCTTTGATGTAGCAACTGCTAAACAAGAACAAACCGATTTATTTGGAAATGCAGTCAATGTAAAAATAAAAAATAAAAAAGGCGGGGCGAAAGAATTAGAAGCAAAAAATAATGAGCAGCACAATAGTTCTTTAGATAGTGATGAACAGGAGGAAGGAGAATTAAGCGATGAAGACCTGCCAGAAGAATTAGTAGTGAATAAAAATAGTGGGAACACGCCACACAATTATAAAGCGGTGGTGGGTAAAGAAGGTATTCAGGGCTTGGTGAAGGATTTGCTTTTACAAAAAGAGGTTTGCATTGATACAGAAACAACGGGTATTAATGCCAATAATGTGGAGCTAGTGGGTTTAAGTTTTTCCTATAAAGAACATGAAGGCTTTTACGTACCTATTGAAAACGAAACGGAGGCTAAAAAAATATTAGCCTTGTTTGAACCCTTATTTAAAAACAAAGACATTGTTTGGATTGGGCAAAATTTAAAATATGATTTTTTAGTATTGAAATGGTATGGGGTGGAACTCTTAGGCAAAACATTCGATACCATGCTGGCACACTATGTAATTGAGCCAGAAGGCAGGCGCAGCATGGATTTGCTTAGTGCACAGTTTTTGGGGTACGAGCCTATATCCATTACTACTTTAATAGGTAAGAAAGGAAAAAACCAGGGCACCATGCGTGATGCTCCCTTGGACCAGGTAACAGAATATGCTGCGGAAGATGCCGATATTACTTTTCAATTAAAAAATTGTTTTACGCCCTTGATTAAAAAGCGCGGTGTAGAAAAAGTTTTTAATGAAGTAGAAAACCCACTTGTACGCGTACTCGTTGATATGGAATACGAAGGCGTAAAAGTAGATATCGATTTTTTAAACGAATACAGTAAGGTTTTAGAAAAAGATGCTAAAATAAGCGAAGAGCGTGTGTATGAGCAAGCGGGTGTTCGTTTTAATTTAGCCTCTCCCAAACAATTAGGTGAAGTGTTATTTGATATTTTAAAATTAGACGCTAAGGCTAAGAAAACCAAGACCGGTCAATACGCAACAGGGGAAGATGTTTTACAAAAGATGGCGGCTAAACATAAAATTGTGGACGACATTTTAAATTTTAGAGAGTTAACAAAATTAAAGTCTACCTATGTCGATTCTTTTCCTGAATTGATTAATCCTAAAACAGGACGCGTACATACTAGTTATGCGCAGGCGGTAGCGGTTACTGGAAGACTAAGTAGTACGAATCCTAATTTACAAAACATACCTATTAGAACAGAGCGTGGGAGGGAAATTAGAAAGGCCTTTATTCCTCGTGAAAAGGGTCGTGTACTAGTGAGCGCCGATTATTCTCAAATAGAATTAAGAATTGTAGCTGCCATTAGTGGTGATCCGAATATGTGTGAGGCCTTTAAATTGGGTAAGGATATTCATACGGCAACTGCTGCAAAAGTATATGGAATTAAGGAGGCAGATGTGACCAAAGAAATGCGTTACAAAGCAAAGAGTGTGAACTTTGGCATTATTTATGGACAGGGTGCTTTTGGTTTAGCAGAAAACCTGGGTATTTCTAGAACAGAGGCCAAGGAAATTATAGACAATTATAAAAAAGAGTTTCCCGGCATTCAAATGTATATGGATGGGCAAATTAATAATGCGAAAGAATTAGGTTTTGTAGAAACGCTAATGGGAAGAAGGCGCTGGTTAAGAGATATTAATAGTAGCAATTTTACCGTGCGTGGTTTTGCAGAAAGAAACGCTATTAACTCTCCTATTCAAGGTTCTGCTGCAGATATGATTAAACTAGCCATGATTAAAATTCATGCAGAGATGAAAAAAACCAAATGGGAATCTAAAATGATTTTACAAGTACACGATGAATTAGTCTTTGATGCAGTAGAAAAAGAACTACCCAAATTAAAAGAATTAATTTTAAAATGTATGAAAGAAGCCATGGTGCTTCCTAATGGTGTGCCGGTAGAGGCCGAGGTGGGTGTTGGAAAAAACTGGTTAGAAGCACATTAAAAATTACAAGGTTTTGTTTACCTTCATTACTTATTTTCTGCTTACTTCTTTTTATAAACAGGCACTGTACTGCAAGGCTCTCCATACATAATGCTTTTCACCACGGGTCTTAGCTTCTGCGTAATAGCGATATAGGCCGACTCTCCAATGGGTGTGTCTCCACAGCCTTTAATCACCACTCTTTGATCGTTGTATTCGTTAATATTAAGCGTATTAATATTTTCTAGTAGTTGTTGTTCTCTTACTTTATTTTCATTTCCAAAATAAACACCTTTTGCAAAAGGGTTGAGGGCTGATACAATTAACATATTTGCCCACATAGGAATAATAGCATCTGCAGAGCAAACAATGCCCACCACCTTGTCTTGATATATAGTCCAGTCGGTAGTAAGAAGTGCAGCGCGAAATTCTTTTTCTTTTAATATAAGCTCCATAAATAAATAGGGCTTTATATCAAACACAATAATTTCGTTGCTTGGAAGTAAACTCGCAAGATCAATGGTAACTATTCCACTTTCAGCCACTTTATTGTTAAACAATTCGGCCATAGAAATTATTTAGTACTAGTAAATCTTAGACCTGTTGTCTTCGATCTTTGCTATCTTTTTAAAGGAGCTCGCCGATCTAAACATCATGCCTCTTGTTCTTTCTAATAATTCATCTTTGAAAAAATTAGGGTCTTGATCTGCTTGTTTAGCAGCAATGGCATTTACGCTTACGGCATATACACCCGTATTTGCGGCAATGGGTTCACTTACTTTATTAATTAGGGCTTTATTAAAAGCAGCACCTACTAATTTAGGTTCATTGCCTAGTCCTGTAATCATGGAGAAGCTAAAGCCAATACTATCTGCTCTTTGAACCGCCGCATTAGCGTCTGTTGCAATTGCTTCAAGTGTTTTACCTTTTATGGTTGCTTTAATTTTTTCTGCTTTCTTTTTATCTCTAATAATTCCTTCCACTTGTGGTCTTGCGGCACTCACGCTCGCTAAACCTTCTTTTTCTTCTGAAGTAATTACAGCCACTACATAATTATCTCCTAACTCAAAGGGCTCTGAAACATCGTTCACCCCTTTCTCATACACCCATCTTACTATATTTCTTGCAGTACCAATTCCTGGTATGTCAAAATCATTCGCTTTAATGCCCGCCGCAGGAATGACTTGTTGATTCAATTTCACAGCAGACGCGTTGAAAGATTTAATATCCTTAGATCCCGAAGCAAATTTTGCTGCTGCTGTTGACGCCGCATTAATGGTTTCATTGCTTGGCATCACCATTTTTGATAAATAAGCAATTTTATAAGCAGGTCCTTTTGCGGTTTGCTTTAATACTTCCATATAATGATAGCCAAAATCTGTTTTTACAACAGCCTTAGCACCTACCGCATTATCAAAAGAAAAATCATTAAATGCTGGGACCATTTTTGCTTGTGGGAACATTTCATATACTCCACCAGTCGTTTTACTTCCAGCATCATCAGAATATTTCGCCACCATCTCTTCAAAGGAAGCGCCGCCTCTAATGGCCACGCTTATACTATCTGCTAATTTTTTAGCAACACTGTCTTCTCTAACCTGTTGACCATTTTGCGGATTCACTGTTGCAATTAAAATATGTCTAACACTTGCGCTATCAGACCACTGTTTAACGCCTAATATTTTTGCAATCGTGAAATTTTTTCCGTCTACATAAGGTCCATAGATACCGCCTACGCCAACACTTAAGACAGAATCTTTTTGTGGAATCTGTAAAGAATTTTTACTGATATAGCTATCATAGTAAGGAATTTCTGTTCCTACTTTATTTAAATATTTAGCTGTCTCTGTGCTATTTTTAAAATCTTGCTTATAAGATTCAATATCATTTCTTGCCGTAACTGAATCTTGATAAGAGGGTGCGGCGCTAAAGCCTAGAAAAGAAATAGAGCGGCTTGTTTCTTCAACTTGGTAAGCAGCTGCATTTTCTTTTAAATAAGAAGCAACATCATCATCACTTACTTTAATAGTACTATCTAAAATGGTAGTGTATGGAATGCCTACAAAAGAGATGCTTGAAATGGCATTCGATTCTGCATATTGTTTTTCGCTTAACCATTTTGGAACTTGAACGCCCTTCACCACCAGTACTTGATATTTATTTCTTAATCTGTTTTCTATAGAAGGCTCTATATATACTTTTTCAATTTGTTTTATTTGTTCTACATTTTTACTCTTTTTAATTTGAGCAATAGCCTGCTTCGCATCATTCACTTTAAACTCGCCCGTTGCTTGATCGGTAAACTCTTGTCTAAATGGAGATTCGTTTCCAAACAAAACATCTGATAATTCTTTAGTGCCTACAGAAAGCCCTAATTTATTTTCTTCGTCTTTTAATAAAAGGCGGTCTACTTCTTGATTCCATAAATAACCAAGTAGTTGTTCTCTTGTTACTCCCTGTGCTGCATAATTTTGCAACTGCAATTCAAGCTTTTCTTCAAACTCTATTTTATTAATAGCCTGGCCGTTTACTTTACCAAGTATAGAAATATCATTGCCGCCTTGTCTACCTACGCCATCTTGTAAGATGAAGGCAATTAGGGCAATTGTAATGATACCGAATATGATCCAAGTACCTCTTTCTCTAATGTTCTGAATAATTGACATATATATATTATTATAGGAGGGCAAAAATAATGTTTTCTATCAAGTAAATCAGGGTATCTACTTAGTTTTTAGGCCTAATTAAGCATTAAGGGGGTATAAAAAACTAACATAGGTCCCGTGGATAATTAAATATTTCGTGGATATCTGTGGTTTTGAGCTGAATAAACCTGCACAAATAAAGAATAACCTTCTTGCCCTTGTATTATAAAAACATGCTGACTATAAATACACCTTATTTATACCCGTTAATTAACAGTGTGTAAACTGTTAGTTATTTACAAAAAAATATAAAATACATACATTAGATTGATAATATAAAAGTTTAAAACCCTTACTGTTATTGTATTATATTGAATTATAAAATAATTTTATTAAGAAAATATATTAAGTGTATAACTAAGATATTAAGATATACACAGGTATAATAGTATTAGTTTATTTATATAAATGTATTAATACTTAATACTACAATAGTAATGCACATATCATTTTATATAGGATCATTTAAAATAAACTACTTTTATAAAGAACAATAAAACCAGGATCTATTCCATATAAAACAATCAAAATATACCCTTTTATACACCCCTATTAGCTAAAATAAATACTTTAAAAAGAAATAATAAAAAATACTAAATTTATTACCAAATAAACAAAGTATTGAAAATCAATAAATTAGTAGAAAAATAAACAGGAATAAATATAAAAACTAAGCTAATTAGTAAAAAATTACTAAATATTTTAGTTTATTAACAATTTATCCCTACCTTCACTTAAATATTTAAAGAAAAACATAAAACGACTAACCATGAGTAACCCAAACGTAGAAAAATTAAAAGCCTTAAAATTAACCATCGATAAAATCGACAAAGATTATGGTAAAGGCAGTGTGATGATGATGAATGAAAGAAGTCAAGAACCACAAGAAGTAATATCAACGGGTTCAATTGGCTTAGACACTGCATTAGGAATTGGTGGTTTACCAAAAGGAAGAATTGTAGAAATATATGGCCCAGAATCTTCTGGTAAAACAACAGTTGCAATACATGTAATTGCTGAAGCACAAAAGAAAGGGGGAATGTGTGCAATCATCGATGCTGAACATGCTTTTGATAGCGCCTATGCAAAAAAATTAGGCGTGGATGTAGATAATTTATTAGTCTCTCAACCAGACTATGGCGAACAAGCTTTAGAAATTGCCGACCGTTTAATTTTATCTGGCGCCATAGATGTACTTGTTATAGATTCAGTGGCAGCGCTAGTTCCAAAGAGTGAGCTAGAAGGTGAAATGGGCGATAGTAAAATGGGATTACATGCAAGACTAATGAGTCAAGCATTAAGAAAATTAACAGCCACTATTAATAAAACAAATACTATTTGCATTTTTATTAATCAGTTAAGAGAAAAAATAGGAATTGTTTTTGGAAATCCAGAAACAACTACAGGAGGTAATGCCTTAAAGTTTTACGCCTCCGTAAGATTAGATATTAGAAGAATGGCGCAAATTAAAGATGGCGACGAAGCAATAGGAAATAGAGTAAAAGTAAAAGTGGTAAAAAATAAAGTAGCCCCACCATTTAGAGCGGCAGAGTTTGAAATTATTTTTGGAGAGGGAATTAGTAAAATTGGAGAAATTATAGATATGGGGGTTGAACTAGAAATTATCCAAAAAAGCGGAAGCTGGTTTAGCTATGATAGCAATAAACTAGGACAGGGCCGCGATTCTGTGAAAACCATTTTACACGATAATCCAGAAATGGCTAATGAAATAGAGGCAAAAATTAGAGCTAAAATTGCTTTAAAAGCAGAAGAGGCCGCTAAATAATTATTAAAGAACTATTTAGGAAATATATTAAAGGTTTTGGTTTTTTAGGGTTAGTTAGTATAAACCGCATCAACTATGGTGCGGTTTTTTTATATTTATACAAAAAACAGTGATAAATATTTTAAAACTTTTTATTAGAGCGGCGCTCTGGCTTTTTTGCGCCGAAATTAATACTAAGAATAAATATTTATTAAACACAAAGGGGCCTTTATTAATTATTGCCAACCACCCCAACTCGTTTCTAGATGCTATTATTATTGGTACGAGGTATAATAGAACAATACATTTTTTAGCAAGGGGTGATGTCTTTACAAAAAAACTACACCGCTTTTTATTAAGCCTATTAAATATGATTCCAGTGTATAGGCTAAGAGAGGGTAAAGAGTTTTTACACCTTAATGAATACGCTTTTGTGGAATCAGCAAGATTATTAAAAAACAATGAGGCTGTTTTAATTTTTATAGAAGGCACCTGTTTAAATACCAATGCGCTTCAACCTTTTAAAAAAGGAACTGCCAGAATTTTACAAGCCTGTCATACAGAAAATCTTTTTCCTCAAATTCACTTAGCCGGCATTGCTTATAATAATTTTAAGGGCATTGGGAAAAGAGTAAATCTTTGTATAGAAACGTTTTCACAAACCACGGCAATACTAAGCCCAAAAGACAGGGTCAATTTTAATAATGCTGTTTTTGAAAAACTATCCGCCCTAATTCTTCCTACAGCCCATACCCCCACTATTAAAAAAAACGCACTTTATTATTTAAACTTTCCCTTTTATAATCTAGTATATTGTTTTGTTGATAAAAAAACAAAAGGCACCGTTTTTTTTGACTCTGTTTTATTTAGTGTTTTGTTTTTCTTATATCCAATTTATCTATTATTCATCATTGTTCTTTTACAATTTATTAGCATACCACAACCAATTATTTTTGGTACCTTGGCCCTGTTGTTTTTATTAAGAAATCAAACCATGTCCATAAGCTAATTTTAAAATAAATATGTATGCCCAATAATATTAGAAAACTAGAAAAAAGAAAAAAAATTGCACTTATTGCACACGATAATAAAAAGAAAGACCTAATTGAATGGGCTGTTCATAATAAAGTGGCCCTTTCCAAACATAGTCTGGTAGCAACCGGTACTACCGGAAAGCTAGTGGAAGAAGCACTTGACCAACCCGTAAAAAAATTATTAAGTGGGCCCCTTGGAGGAGACCAACAAATAGGCGCTATGATTGCCACTGGAGATATTGATATTATCTTTTTCTTTTTCGATCCTATGGAAGCCCAACCACACGATAGCGATGTGAAGGCCTTATTAAGACTAGCTGTGGCCTGGAACCTGCCCATGGCTTGCGACAGAAGCACCGCCGATTTTTTAATGACTTCTCGTTTTATGCAAGAAGTTTATGAATACAAGCTCCCTAATTACACGCATTATTTAAAAAGAAACATTTAATTTTTAACTTCTTAATATTTACCTATGAAAAATTTAATTTTAAAAAATAATATTAAAACAATTAGCCTTTGTTTTATAGCATTATTTATTTTAATCAAGAATACGAGCGCACAAAACGCAATACTTGGTTTTAAAAATATTGAAAAACAAAACAAGATTGAAAAAGATTTTGACGCACAATTAAATGCGGCAAGGGTTGGCCAGCATATTAAATTACTTTCTTCTGTCCCACACCATGTGGGTTCTGCAGGTGGAAAATTTGTGTCAGATCAAATTGTAAAAATATTTAAAGAGGCCGGATGGGATACCAAAACAGAAGTGTATCAACTCATGTTTCCAACACCCATAACACGTGTGCTTGAAATGTCGGGCGCAACCAATTATAAAGCAAAACTAAAAGAAACACCCCTTAAAGAAGATGCTACGTCCAATCAAGCCGACCAACTACCTACTTATAATTGTTGGAGTGCCGATGGAGACGTTACTGCAAATTTAGTTTTTGTAAATTATGGTTTACCTGAAGACTATGAAACGCTTGCTAAATATGGTATTGATGTAAAAGGAAAAATTGTGATTGCAAAATATGGTAGAAGCTGGAGAGGTATTAAACCAAAAGTGGCACAAGAACATGGTGCGATTGGTTGTTTAATTTATTCCGATCCAATGGATGATGGATATGGTGCAGGAGATGAATACCCGATTGGCTCATTTAAAAACGACCAAACAGTTCAAAGAGGTTCTATCATGGATATGGTAATTTATCCTGGCGACCCTACTACACCCAATATTGCATCCACCGCAAATGCAGCAAGAGTAGACCATAACGATGCAGTGAACTTATTAAAAATACCCGTACTTCCTATTAGTTATGGAGATGCTGCCCCTTTATTAAAAGACATGGACGGTCCTGTTGCACCAAGAAATTGGGGTGGCGGACTTCCCTTTACTTATCATATTGGACCAAGTAAATCAAAGGTGCATTTAAAATTAGCCTTTGATTGGAAACTAAGACCCGGAATTAATGTAATAGCTACAATTAAGGGATCTGAATTTCCTGATCAGTGGGTAATTAGAGGTAATCACCACGATGCTTGGGTAAACGGCGCTGCAGATCCAATAAGCGGCATGGCTGCTGAATTAGAAGAGGCCATTGCTATTGGAGGATTATTAAAACAAGGATGGAGACCTAAAAGAACCTTAGTGTATTGCGCTTGGGATGCAGAAGAACCAGGATTAATGGGTTCTACAGAATGGGTGGAAGACCACGCTGCAGAATTACAAGCCAAAGCCGTTGCCTATATAAATTCTGATGGAAACGAAAGAGGATTTTTAGGTGCCGAGGGCTCACATGCTTTTGCACCAATGATTACAGAAATTAGTAAAACAGTAATGGACCCACAAACAGGTGTTTCTGTTTTTGAAAGATCAAAAGCTCAAAGAGCAACGCAAGAAAGTACAAGCGCTGCAAAAAAAGAAGCCTATGCATCTACAAGTTATCCATTAGGCGCCATGGGTTCTGGCTCCGATTATTCTTCATTTATACAACATTTAGGTATTCCTTCTTTAAATATTGGATATGGTGGCGAAGGCTCGGGCGGAGAGTATCATTCTATTTATGATTCCTATGATATGTATCGCCGTTTTAAAGACCCGACTTTTATTTATGGAGTAACACTTGCACAAACAGCAGGAAGAGTAGCACTAAGACTGGCAGATGCAGACGCTTTACCTTTTGATTATACCGTGCTTCATAAAACTATTAAAGGATACCTGAATGAGTTAATCAATAATGTAGATCAATTAAGAGAGACGACGCTTATTGAAAACGAACTAGTTAATAAAAAAGCATATGCTTATGCAGCAGATCCTGCAGAAGGCTTAACCACACCAAAGCTTACGGCTGAAGTTCCTTATATAGATTTTTCTGCGATTTTAAATGCGCTTGCTAAATTAGAAAAAGCAGCAGCACATGTAGAAGAAATTAAAGCAACAGGAAATACTGCTCAGTTAGCTACTTTAAATTCAAAAATATATACAGCTGAGCAAAAATTATTATCTGAAACGGGACTACCTCGCAGACCCTGGTTTAAACACACTATTTATGCGCCTGGTTTTTATACCGGTTATGGTGTTAAAACAGTTCCTGGTGTAAGAGAGGCCATCGAACAAAAAAATTGGCCAGAAGCCAAAGAACAAATAATAGAAACAGCAAAAGCCATTGAAAAACTTTCTATGTTTTTAGATGCACTATAGCATGTAAATTTGCAAATGCCTTTTCAATTAGAATCCACCTATACCCCGTCGGGCGATCAGCCTACAGCCATTCAAGCACTCACCGACGGGGTCTTGGAAGGCGAGCGGTATCATACACTTTTAGGCGTAACAGGTAGTGGTAAAACTTTTACCATTGCCAATCTTATACAAAATGTACAAAGGCCCACACTTGTTTTAACACATAATAAAACATTGGTGGCACAGCTCTACGGAGAGTTCAAGCAATTTTTTCCTAATAATGCAGTGGGTTATTTTGTTTCTTATTACGATTATTATCAACCAGAAGCTTATTTACCCACTTCTGGTGTTTACATTGAAAAAGATTTAAGCATTAATGAAGAGCTTGATAAATTAAGATTACAAGCTACCGCTCAATTATTAAGTGGCCGCAGAGATATTATTATTGTAGCCAGCGTGAGTTGTATTTATGGTATGGGTAACCCTACAGAGTATGAAAAGGGAATTATAAGAATAAATGCAGGCATGGTTTTGCCTAGACAAGCATTTTTACATGCCCTGGTAAATAGTTTATACCACCGAACGGTGACTGAATTTGATAGAGGTTCTTTCAGAGTGAATGGAGATACTGTTGACATTCGACTACCCTATGTGGACTATGGATACCGCATTACATTTTTTGGAGATGAAATAGAATCTATTGAAAGTATTGAAGTAGAAAGCGGCAAAAGAATAGAGACGATGGAAAATGCGGCCATCTTTCCTGCTAATTTATATTTAGCCCCCAAGGACTTAGTTCAAGAAATTATTTATGAAATTCAAGATGAAATGCGCGCGCAAGTGGAGTATTTTAAAAACACTGGTAAGCATCTTGAAGCACAAAGAATTAAAGAGCGTGTTGAATACGATATTGAAATGATTAGAGAGTTAGGCTATTGCACGGGTATAGAAAACTACTCCAGATTTTTTGATAGAAGAAAGCCCGGAACAAGACCCTTTTGTTTATTAGATTATTTCCCCAAGGACTTTTTATGTGTAATAGATGAAAGCCATGTTACTATTCCACAAATAACTGGAATGTATGGTGGAGATAGAAGTAGAAAAATGAATTTAGTAGAATATGGTTTTAGACTTCCAAGTGCTATTGATAATAGGCCTCTTAATTTTAATGAGTTTGAAAATATGGTAGGGCAGTCCATATTTGTGAGCGCCACACCGGGAGAATATGAATTAGAAAAAACAGGAGGTTTAATTATTGAACAAGTGGTAAGACCCACGGGGCTATTGGATCCGCCAATAGAAGTGCGTCCTACAAAAAACCAAATTGACGACCTATTAGAAGAGATTGCGATGCAGGTTGAAAAAGGAGACCGCGTTTTAGTTACCACGCTTACTAAAAAAATGGCGGAAGAAATGGACCGCTATTTAAGTCGTATTCAAATAAAATCAAAATATATACATAGCGATATTGACGCCCTTGAACGCGTAGAAATTTTAAGAGAATTAAGATTAGGCGTGATTGATGTACTAGTGGGTGTGAATTTATTAAGAGAGGGACTTGATTTACCAGAGGTATCACTAGTGGTAGTATTAGATGCAGACAAAGAAGGCTTTTTAAGAAATGAAAAGTCCTTAACACAAACATCAGGAAGAGCTGCTAGAAATGTAAATGGTCGCGTTATATTTTATGCCGATCAAATTACCAAGAGCATGCGCCGTACCATGGACGAGACCGATAGAAGAAGGGCCAAACAAATAAAATACAATACAGACAATAACATTACGCCCACCACTATTATTAAAAGTATAGAACAGGTAATGGCACAAACTGCCGTATTAGATATAAAGGGCTTTACGCTAAATAATATAAATATTAAAACTAGCGACGATCTTGAAATGGTTACAAATGCCTCTGATGAATTCAAAACCATACCGCAAATAGAAAAAGCCATTACACAGACGAAAAAGCAAATGGATAAGTTTGCAAAGGCCCTTGATTTTATGGAAGCGGCTAAGCTAAGAGATGAAATGTTTAGATTGGAAGCCCAGTTGGAGAAAATGAAAAATGCTTAGAACAAAATAATTATACCACTAGTATTTGTATTAATTTTATACCCATGTCCTCTATTTTAGAATCTATATATAACGGCTTAGTGCAAACTACTTGGATAGAAGCCATAGCAGTTATATCGGGTATTGTTTCTGTTTGGTATAGTAGAAAAGAAAATATTTTAGTATTTCCTACGGGCCTATTAAATACGACCATTTATATTTACTTAAGTTTTAAAGGACATTTACTTGGAGAGGCTAGCGTGAATTTATATTATACCATTATGAGTTTGTATGGATGGTATTTGTGGACCAGAAAAAATCAAACCAATCAAGAGTTTATTTTACAAATAACGAATAGTAACACCAAAGAGAGAATTCAGCAGTTTTTATTTTTTGCAGGCGTATATGCCATTATATATTTTGCCTTGGTTTATGTAAAACAATCCTTTGCACCAGAAGCCATTCCTTGGGCAGACGCACTTGCAAGCGCCTCTGCGTATACAGCTATGTGGTTAATGGCGAAGAAAAAAGTAGAGAGTTGGTTTTGGTGGGTGCTTACCAATATTGCCTCCATACCTTTATATTTTATAAAGGGTTACACTTTTACAAGTGTTCAATTTATAGTACTATTAATTTTAGCTATTGCAGGATGGATAGAGTGGAGTAGAAAAGCAAATAATGCTAAAAACCTTAATCAAGCGTAAAATTCTTCAAAGCATACTATGTCTAAAGAAACACCAACAAGAAATACCAAGCTGCAAAAAATTGTGGTGCTAGGCCCAGAGTCCACGGGTAAATCAACATTATCAGAAGCATTAGCTAAACACTATGGAGTGGTGGATTGTAAAGAATATGCCAGACAGTATTTACATGAAAACGGTACAAAATATAATTTCGAAGATTTATTAACAATTGCTAAGGGGCAATTAACATTAGAGGACGAGGCAATACAAAAAGCGGAGCAACTATTTATTGAAAAATCAAAAAACAAGATAGTTATTGACACCAACATGTATGTTATGAAGGTTTGGTGTGAATATGTTTTTAATAATTGCCATACTTATATCTTAGATGAAATTCATAAAAGAGAGTACGACCTCTATCTTCTATGTGATATAGACCTAGTATGGACTCCAGATGAAATGCGTGAATACCCAGATGAAAAACCAAGACAAGAATTATTTGCTATTTATAAAGATATTTTAATCAATCAAAATACACCCTGGGGGATTGTAAGTGGTGCGGGCGATCAAAGAACCCAGAACGCCATTCAACTCATTGATAAAATTTTAGGATAGTTTATCTAAGGATGTATTTATTAGAAATAAGTATTCTTATATTATGAATAATATTTGTATAATTCATAATTATTGAGTCATTAGTTTTTCAACAAGGCAGCTACATCCTCATCTGTTTCAATATTATTCATCTCTCTTAGAATTTGTGGATAGCGCCATGAAACCCTTCTAGTCATTGGACGCGCGGTAAATTTTTTAGGATTGGGAAAACCTGCAACAATCATGGCGGCCTCAGCCCTTGATAGGTTTTTAGCAGACTTTTTAAAATAGTGTTGTGCTGCAGCTTCCACCCCAAAACAACCAGGCCCAGTTTCAATTACATTTAAATACACTTCTAAAATTCTTTGCTTCCCCCAAATAAGTTCTATTAAAAATGTAAAATACACTTCTGGAATTTTTCTGATGTATTTATCATAGCGGCCGCCCTGCCACAAAAAAACATTTTTAGCAACCTGTTGCGAAATAGTGCTAGCACCACCTCCCAATGGTATTTTAGATTTTTTCTTTTTCTTTTTAGGTCGAAGGCTTTTTTCAATAGCGTCCCAATCAAAGCCCATATGATCTGTAAAGGCCTGGTCCTCGCTTGCCATAGCCGCTAGTTTAATATTATAGGACATTTTATCCCAAGCAACATAATCTCTTTTTAAACCTAAACCAAATGCGTTGGTAATTTGTGTAATGGTAATGGGTGGCTCTATAAATTTAGTTATGAGCACATAAGCCAATGAACTTAAAAATAAATAAAGAAAAAAGCGACGTATTTTTTTAAACACAAATACAATTTATAAAATTTCTACACTAAAACGTTTTCCAATGGGACGGTAATCGGGATTAGACCTCTTAACTAGCACGCCCGCAAGCCAGGCTGTTATGCCCCCAGCTAATTTGCTTATATTTTTAGTTTCAAAAATATTATCGCCATTTATAGCAGAATTTATAATATTTAAACCTACATAACCAAGACCACCAGCTTTTAAAACAGCTCCATTGGTAAACACACTTCTAAAGCGCCCTCTATCTTTTGCAAAGGCCTTTATTTCATTAATATGTAAAATGAGTCGACCTAGTTTAAGCGTATCCTGACCATAGGTACCAAACATGGTTACAGAACCCTGTAAGGCAAAATGATTAACTTGAATAGAATCACCTCGAATCCAATCGATATAGCCGGTAAGCCATTGCGCATTGCTAAACTCAAAGTTTATATAATCACCTTCGGTAAAGGATCTTATAATCACACCACGATCCTTTAATAATAATAGTTTGCCTCCTTGTGCCTTTAGATCTGAATGCATTACAGACAAAAGAATTACCAAAAAACAAAACTTAAAGATGATTAATTTTTTCACTACAGCAATTTACGATTTTTATTTTTAATATAGAATAAGATATATAGCGAAAAGATGGCTTACTATAAATGACTAATAATGCAGCGCCCCATAGAACAAGGCTGCACTAAATACTAAAATAATAATCCCCGAGACTCTGTTAATGATTATCATGTTATGAAGGGTAAGTTTAGGTCGAAGCTTGCCTGCTAATGCCACTTTTAGTAAATCAGATAATAATACAAACAACAAACAAGTACCGAATACAAGTATTCTATAACTAAGCGGATTATTTGTTTCAGCCGCAGTTGCACTAATAGCTGCCGTCCATGCAAACCAAAATAAAAATACACTAGGGTTTAGCGTGTTCATAAAAAAGCCCGATAAAAAAGTAGAAACTAAATCTCTTTTACTCATTAACTTTTCTTTACTATCCTCTCCCCCTTCAAAAACTATTTTTTTAAAAAATAAAGTATACACACTCATCACTAATAAAAAACCAGCACCCAGCATGGCAATTAAGGCCTTATGTGATAAAGCGAGTGTAAAAAAGCCAGTAAAAAAATTACAAATAAATAATAAAACTATATCACTTATAGAAACGCCTGCTACAAAAACATATCCTGCCTTATGTCCATTGGTTAAACTTTGTTTTAATATTGCAAAAATAACGGGGCCAATAGAAATACTTAAAATAAGTCCCAACAACAAACCTTTTAAAATGGGGGCAATCATACTTAGGCAATAAATTTTTTCCAATCATCCAATAAATTTCCTTTTATAACTCTTGGAAACTTATGCTGGCCGCCCACCTTGCCCTTGCTGCTCATAAAATCCATGAATACGCTTTCTTTTAAAACAGTTATAAAAACTTTCTTTAAAGCACTTTTTCTCTCAACTGCATAATCATCATTTAATTCAATTAACTTCTCATCAATTTTTTTGATGAGTAAATCGCTGTCTACCTCGTCATTGCAGGCAACATACCAATGATGTGCAAATAAACTTTCAAAGGGCACACCCGTTACACCAAATTCCGGAATAGATATATTCATCTCCTCGCTTACTAGTTGAATAGCCTTATTCATATTATCAACACTTAGGTGTTCGCCTACTAAACTTAAAAAATGCTTTGTTCTACCTGTAATAATAATTTCTGCATTCACTTTGTCAATAAAGCGAATGGTATCACCAATTAAATAACGCCAAGCCCCAGCAGCAGTACTTATTAAAATAGCGTAATCTTTATTTTCTTCTACTTCATGTATTAGTAAAGCTTGAGGGTTTTCAACCATCTCGCCATTTTCATCAAAGTTGTTTTCATCAAAAGGAACAAATTCAAAAAAGATATGCTGGTTAAAAGACAAGCGCATACCCACGCCATTTTGTTTATCCTGCCAGGCCAAGAAACCCTCGCTGGCCAAATAGGTTTCAATATAAGTGATAGGTTTTCCTAATAATTTTTCAAAGCCATGTTTATAAGGTTCAAAGCTTACGCCACCATGCGCAAAAAAATCTAAATTCGGCCATATCTCGTGAATATTATTAAGCTTGTATTTTTCAATCACCATTTCAATACACATTTGTATCCAAGCAGGCACGCCCACAATAAATCCAATATCCCAATCGGGCGCTTTTTCTACAATCTCTTTCAATTTCTTATTCCAATCTCTTTCTTTAGCAATTTTTTTACCAGGCTTATAAAAAGGTTGAAACCAAAAAGGATTTTTTTTCGCAGTAATGCCACTTAAATCACCGGCATAATACCCAGCTTCTTTTTGTAAGTCGGTACTTCCACCCAAAGCAAGCCAACCCTTGCCAATAGATCCAAAACTTACATCACTATACTTAAACAAACTTATGAGTTGTTTAATCATAATAATTTTATTGCCTCTTAATAAATCATTGGTAATGGGAATGTATTTACTAGCAGACTCGCTGGTACCACTACTTAAAGCGAAATATTTTATTTTACCTGGCCAACAAATATCTGATTCCCCTTTTAAGGTTCGGTGCCACCATTCCTTATAAATTTTATTATAATTATAGCTAGGTACAGACTGTTGAAATACCTTATCCGGCCTTTTGCTTAATAAAATTTTATCAAAATGAAACTGCTGGCCAAAAGCAGTATACCTCGCTCGGCGCAGTAATTTCTTGAGCACGCGTAGCTGTGCTCTTTTGGGGCTTCTTGGGGGAATGCCCAAGGCTTTTTGAATGCTTTTTGGTAGGTTAATCTCAAAAATAGGCATCTACTGAATCGGGGTTTATTTTTTAAAGATTATCTGCAAAAATAGGAATGTTATTCGAGCAAACGCACCTACTTTTGCCTTATGATTAAAAATACACTTTTAAAGGCTGTAGAGGCCGGTGGCAAAGAATTAAAGCATTTTTTTAACGGTTCTTTTACAATATCTAGCAAGGGTTCTCTGAACGACCTAGTAACCGAGGCCGATCATGCTGCAGAGAAGGCTATTTTCAAAGTGATTCAAGAGGCCTTTCCTTCGCATTTTATATTAAGTGAAGAAACGGGCGAAATAAAACAAGACTCTAAAATTAAATGGATCATTGATCCCATTGATGGCACTATTAATTTCGCCAATGGCATTCCTATTTGTTGTGTGAGCATCGGTGTGGAAGAAGAAGGTAAAATGATATTAGGCGCCGTATATAATCCCATTATGAATGAAATGTTTATTGCAGAGAAAGGAAAGGGCGCTACTTTAAATGGTAATAAAATTCAAGTAAGTGATAAAGACAATTTATTAAGCAGTTGTTTGGTAACGGGTTTTCCTTATCAATATTTAGATACAGAAAACGGGCCCTTACAAATTTTTGAAAAATTAATTCGCAAGGCCATTCCGGTTCGAAGACTAGGCAGTGCAGCCATTGATTTATGTTGGACAGCGGCAGGTAGGTTCGATGGATTTTATGAACATAAACTACAAGCATGGGATAGCGCCGCAGGTTTTTTAATGGTAGAAGAAGCAGGCGGAAAAGTTACCGACCTAAAAGGAAACGACTACAGCCCATACCAGCCGGGCATTATAGCCACCAATGGTAAAATTCATGATCAATTATTACACGTTATAACAGGCGGAAATTTATAAATTATTTTATGTCAACAGAAAGAACTGAAATTGATAAATTAGGTGAGTTTGGTTTAATAGATCATCTCACAGAAAATTTTGAAACAAATAATGCCTCTACTATTTTATCGATAGGAGATGATGCAGCAGTGATAGATCATTTTGGAAAACAAACAGTGATTACTACCGACCTGTTAATCGAAGGCGTACACTTTGATTTAATGTATACACCACTTAAACATTTAGGCTATAAAGCGGTTATGGTAAACCTAAGTGATATTTATGCAATGAATGCAACGCCTACTCAAATAACCATGAGTATTGCTTTTAGCAACAGATTTAGTTTAGAAGCCTTAGAAGAATTTTATGAAGGGGTGAATATTGCTTGTGAAAAATATGATGTGGACTTAATTGGTGGAGATACCTCTACTTCTCAAAAAGGCTTTATTATTTCAGTTACTGCCTTAGGAGAAGTGGCCCCTGATAAATATATAAAAAGAAGCACGGCTGAAAGTGGTGATCTGATCTGCGTTTCAGGCGATTTAGGCGCCGCTTTTTTAGGCTTAACTTTAATGGAGCGGGAGAAACAAATATTTGTAGAGAACCCGCAAATACAACCCAATTTAGAAAACGAAGATTATATAGTAGGCCGTTTATTAAAACCAGAAGCTAGAAAAGACATTATAGAAATTTTAGAAAATCAACAAATACTTCCTACCTCCATGATGGATATTAGCGATGGGTTAAGCAGTGAGCTATTGCATTTGTGTAAGCAAAGTAATTTAGGCTGTAGAATTTATGAAGAGAAAATTCCTATTCATGATGCTAGTCGTGCTGCAGCTTTTAAGTTTGGGTTAGATCCAACTGTATGCGCATTGAATGGCGGAGAGGACTATGAACTTTTATTTACCATGAAGCAGGCCGATTACGATAAAATAACCCTGCAAGAAGAAATTAGTGTGATTGGTTATATGTGTGATAAAGAAGAAGGCGCTAAATTAATTACTAAGGGTAAAAATTTATTTGATATAACTGCACAGGGTTGGAATGCTTTTGGAAAATAAACTTATATAGCTAAGAAATAATTTAAGCTACCATCATTTTTATTAAACTAAGATCTGCTTCTAAGCAAGCTAGGTCTGCTTTTCCGCCTATTTCAATACTGCCCTTAATGTCATCGTGGTTCATTACCTTGGCTGGATAGACGCTACACATTCTTATGGCTTCCCCTAATTCAATACCTACATTGTTTACTAAGTTTTTCACTGATTTTAATTGCGTTAAAGCAGAGCCACTTAATACACCATGGCTTTCATATTTGTCTCCTACAAGTGTATGTTGATACATACCAGTACTTGCAGTGGTCACCGCATCGGTAATACAAAACAAACGGTCGCCCATCATTTTTTTAGCAATTTTAATAGCTGCAAAGTCCACGTGGTAACCATCTGGCACTAAACTACACATGGCAGTAGGGTGATTAAACAAAGCGCCCACCATACCAGGAGCCCTGTGTTGCAAACTACTCATCGCATTGTATAAATGTGTACCCACTGTAATGCCCTTATCTAAAAAAGAATTAGCTAATTCATAACTGGCATTGGTATGTCCTGCAGAAATAACAATATTATTTTCTTGTATTAAATCAATAATTTTTTGATCCACCACTTCGGGGGCAATAGTAATCATGCCAATACAATCTTTTCCATATTCAATGATGGACTTCACTTCTTCATAAGAAGGGGCGTGAATAATTTCAGCCTGATGCGCGCCTTTTTTCTCAACATTAATCCAAGGCCCTTCAATATGGAGTCCCATACAACCCTTGCCACCACTGGCTTTATAGGTTCTTACCGCATCTATTGCTTTTAAAATGATATCATTTGTTTGAGAGGCAATGGTAGGTTGAAAATAAGCAGCACCTCCTTTTAAGCAATAGCGGTAAGTTTTTTCAATGGTGTCTGCATCGGGAAATTCAGACAACAATTTATTTTCTGCTCCATAAATTTGAAGATCAATTAAAGCAGGTATAACAATAGGCATTGCATTATTCGTATCATAGCCCTCGGTACTTATATTTTTTATAATTCCATTTTCTATTTCAACTACTACTTCTTTCATCCAATCTTTTCCCGTAAATAATTTTTGAACAGATAAACTTATATGCATTGTATTTTAATTTCTAATTATTGAATTTGAAAAAAATCGGCATCCTTCCAAAAAGGAAATTGATTTCGAGCAGTCGTTAGTTCTTGTTTTTGTAGTGTAATGGTAAAGACATCTTCTTTGTAAGCGCAGTGATAGAGCACTTCTCCAAGGGGTCCAACAATTAAGGAGTCGCCACTATGTGCTATATTATTACCATCTATGCCCACTCTATTAACCCCAATAGTATAACACTGGTTTTCAATTGCGCGCGCTGTTAATAATGTTTTCCAAGCATGATTTCTTTTCTCTGGCCAGTTGGCAACATAAAGCAGTACATCATATTCTTCCCCTTGTTGACGGGCCCAAACAGGAAAACGTAAATCATAACAAACTTGTAAATTTATTTTCCAACCTTTCACACTTGCAATTAATCTTTTAGCTCCTGCCGTATAATGTTGGTCTTCGCCCGCAAAGGCAAATAAATGCCTTTTATCATAATAACCTAATTCACCATTCGGTAAAACCCATATAAGTCTATTATAAAATTGAGGCCCTTCTTCACTAATTTCTTCTTTGATAATTAAGGACCCCACTATAATAACTTTCTTTTCTGCAGACAATTGTTTCATCCACTTAAGCGTAGGCCCATCCATGGTTTCAGCAAACTCGGTAGGTCGCATACTAAAGCCCGTACTAAACATTTCAGGAAGCACCACCACTTCTGTATATTCTTCAATACCCCTTATTTTTTTAGCCAACATAGCTAGGTTGGCCGCTTTATCTTCCCAAAATAAATCGGTTTGTATAAGGGAGAAACTAAGGGTGGATACAGACATTCTTTTTTCTTATTATTTAAAGGTACAATATTCAAATAAAAAACTTACTTCTTGTTTAGTGCTTGTATAATGGGGCTAATTAAGTTTGATTCAAAGCCCCTTTGATTTAAAAAGGATTGTGTTTTCGCCATACGACTCATGCCTCTTTCCCCTTTTAGTGAATTCCACTTTTTAGTGGCTAGGTTTAATAAGGTTTTTTCATAAGCCTTTTCATCAATACAAAGCAATGCCTTTTTAATATTTACAGGGCTTACTCTTTTTTGTTGCAAGGCATATTTTATTTTTTGCTTACCCCATGCCTTTATTCTAAAATGACCACCTGCAAAACTTTCTGCAAACCTTGCTTCATTTAAAAAATTATCTGATATTAAATCGGAAATTATTTCTTCTACTTCAACAGGGGTCATACCGAAAGCATAGAGCTTGTCTCTCACCTCTTGTTGGGCCCTTTCTTGGTAAGCACAAAAATGCCGTATCCTTTGTATAGCCTGCTCTTTGCCTATTCTAATCTTTTGCATTTTGTAGATAAGTATGTCAATAAGAAATGCTAAAATAGCTTTTTAATCTTAAGATTTTGCATTAGTTTCGTTAGTGTTATTTAAGGTTATTTCGCTTAGTCCTGGAGCCTATCTAAACAGCCCTAGCCTAAGAAAAACCTACTAAAAAACAAAACGTATTATCCTATGAAATTTATTGTTTCTTCTTCTTCGCTTTTAAAACACCTTCAACAAATTTCAGGTGTTATTAATACCAATACCGTACTTCCCATCTTGGAAGATTTTTTATTCGAAATCGAAGATAAAAAATTAAATATTGTAGCTACCGATTTAGAAACGGTTATGCGCGTTCAAATGGATGTGGAAAGCAAGGCCAATGGTCGTGTTTGTATTCCCGCTAAAATTTTAATTGATTCTTTAAAAAATATTGCAGACCAACCCCTTACTTTCAATATAGATAAAAACTATAGTGTAGAAATTACCAGTGATAATGGTAAGTATAAAGTCATGGGAGAGAATCCTGATAATTTTCCGAAAGAGCCTACAGCCGATGATACCACTGGCTTTGATATGACTAGTAGTAGCTTGTTAACGGCTATTAATAAAACATTATTTGCAGTAAGTGGCGATGACTTACGCCCTGCCATGACCGGTGTGTTCTTTGAATTAACCAAGGACAGCGTTCAGTTTGTAGCCACCGATGCACACCGTTTAGTGCGTTATAAAAGAACCGATACCAAGGCAAAGCAAAACGCTTCTTTCATTGTACCTAAAAAACCTTTGAACTTATTAAAGAATGCTTTACCTGATAATGAAGACCCTATCACTTTAAGTTTTAATAACAATCATCTTTTTGTAGACCATGGTTCTACTCAATTAATTTGTCGATTAATTGATGCGCGTTTCCCTGACTATAAAGTGGTTATACCTGCGGATAATCCATACCGCTTAACAGTGAACAAGCATGATTTTCAAAATGCACTTCGCCGAGTGAATGTATTTAGCAATAAGAGCACCAATCAAGTGGCCTTAAATATTACAGGCAATGAATTACAAATGGCGGCTCAAGATATTGACTTTAGTTTTGAAGGAAATGAGCGCATGAGTTGTGAATACAAAGGTGAAGACATTCAAATTGCATTTAATGCAAAATTTTTAATTGAAATGTTATCTGCTGCTGATACCGACGATATTTTCTTAGAACTCTCTACACCTAGCAAGGCCGGCCTTATCAAGCCTTCTGAACAAGCACCAGGAGAGGACCTACTCATGTTGGTCATGCCTTTAATGTTAAATAGCTAAAATAATCCCTACTCTATAAAGCGTTTATTTTTGATCGCTTTAATAAGCATTTTAATAATTGCTATAATAATAGAAACCCGCTGGCCCAATCAATGGTACATCGGGTTTTTTTATTTACATTTATGCATAAAATACATTGCTATGTTAGAGGCGATAAAAACCTATTTTGAAACTATTCCAAGTGCGCACAGGGCCTTGTTATTGGCAGGGGGTATCAGCTTTTTCTGGTTGGTAGAAATTGCAGTGCCCTTATTTAATTTTAAATACAATAAGTTCAAACACGCGGGCCTGAATTTCTTTTTTACTTTCACCACTATTGTCATTAATTTTTTATTTGCACTTGTAATGGTAAAAATCAGTGACTGGACAGTAGCAGAAAATTTCGGATTACTTCATATTATTCAATTAAGCCCTTGGGTGGAAGCTATTGTGGGTTTATTATTATTAGATTTTATCGGTGCTTATTTAGTACATATGATAGAACATAAAGTAAAATTTTTATGGAAATTTCATATGGTGCACCACGCCGATACTCAAGTAGACACCACTACAGGCAATAGACATCATCCGGGTGAGTCGGTGGTAAGAGCGGTATTTGCTATTCTAGCTGTATTTGTTTTAGGCACACCTATTTGGATAGTGATGGTATACCAAAGTTTAAGCGTGGTACTTACTCAATTTAATCATGCCAACATTAAAATTCCTAAATGGTTTGACCAAAGTTTTGGATATATTATTGTCTCTCCTAATATGCATAGAACTCATCATCATATTACACGCCCACAAACCGATAGCAATTACGGAAATATATTTTCTTTCTGGGACCGTTTATTAGGGACTTATAATTATACACCCATGAATGAAATTGTTTATGGATTAGATGTAATGGACAATTCAAAAGACAAGTCCTTATTGTATCAACTAAAGGCGCCCTTTGATAAATCGATAAAATCAGATTACTAATCCAGTTTTAAAAAGATAATTAAGCAAAAAACAATGACTAAAATTGGTGCCTTTATACCTGCCCGCTATGCGGCCATACGCTTTCCAGCAAAACTAATGCAGGTCTTAGGTGCTAAAACGGTGATTAGGCATACCTATGATAATACAGTGGCCACGGGCCTCTTCAATGAAGTATATGTGGTAACCGACAGTGAAATTATTTTTAATGAAATAACTTCTCATGGCGGCAAGGCCCTCATGAGTAAAAAAGAACATGAAAGTGGATCAGATAGAATTGCGGAAGCGATAGAGCATTTAGATATTGATATAGTAGTGAATGTACAAGGAGACGAACCCTTTGTAAAAAAAGAGCCGCTTGAAAAACTAATTGCTGTTTTTAAAGACGAAAAAGTAGACGTGGCCTCCCTCATGCAGGCATTAACTAATTCGGATTTAATTGCCGATCCTAATTATGTAAAAGTAGCCGTAGATAAAAATATGAATGCACTGTTTTTTTCACGCAGTGTTATTCCTTATGCAAGAAATACAGAAATAGCTATTCCTTATTACGAACATATTGGTGTGTATGCCTTTAAAAAACAAGCCCTACTTAATTTTACGAACTGGCCTATCTCACCATTAGAAGCTGCTGAGAAAATTGAATGTCTTCGTTATTTAGAAAATGGCGTTCCTATAAAAATGGTAGTAACCAGTTATATGGGCGTAGAAATAGATACACCAGAAGATTTAATTAAAGCAGCAGCACTTTTAAAATAAGCAGTTTATACTACTTAGTTTAATAATAAGTATATTTAAAATAGTTATTAACAGAAACCTTCTTATTAATATTTAATTATGAACAAAGGAAAATTATTTCAATCAACTATCGTGGCCGCTCTGGCAGGTTTTATTTTCGGCTTTGACATGGTAGTTATTTCTGGTGCGGATAAACCTATTCAAGAGCTTTGGCATACCACACCTTTGTTCCACGGATTTTTTATTATGTCCATGGCATTATGGGGAACCGTTATTGGCTCTGTGTTTGCAGGCGCGCCTACTGAAAAGTATGGCCGTAAAAAAGTATTAATATGGTTAGGTATTATGTTTATTGCATCCGCCATTGGTTCTGCTTTTGCACAAGATCCTTATACCTTTTCTTTCTTCAGATTAATAGGAGGTATTGCTATTGGGGTTTCTTCTGTAGCGGCCCCTACTTATATTTCTGAAATTTCCAATAAAAATAATAGAGGAAAATTAGTAGGTATGTATCAGTTCAATATCGTCTTTGGAATTTTAGTGGCTTATTTATCTAATTATTTTTTAGCAGGTTTTGGTGGTGCCAACGATTGGCGTTGGATGTTAGCTGTATTATTAATTCCTTCTATTATTTATACTTTAATGACCCTGGGTTTACCCGAAAGTCCAAGATGGTTGTTCTCTGTTAAAAACGACGAGGCAGGGGCTAGAGAAAACTTGGCCATTGTGGGAGTAGAAAATATTGATCAAACCATTCAAGAAATAAAAACGGCGAATGAAGAAGAAAAAGCGCAAGGAAGTATTCTCTTATTTACCAAGCATCACAGCAAAATAATTTCCATTGCTTTTTTCGTTGCTTTTTTTAATCAGGCATCTGGTATTAATTTTCTTTTATACTATGCACCTAGAATTTTAGAAGAAGCGGGCTTTGCTAAAAACAATTCATTATTAAGTTCCATTTCATTAGGACTTATGAACTTAGTTTTTACATTCGTAGGTCTTTGGTTAATTGATCGCATAGGCCGTAAAACTTTATTAATTATTGGATCATTTGGATACATTATAAGTTTATCCATGGTGGCCTATGGCTTTATCAATCATAGTGCTCCCGAATTCATGCTTAGCTTTTTATTATTATTTATAGCAGCACATGCTATTGGACAAGGTGCAGTTATTTGGGTATTGATATCAGAAATCTTCCCTACTCAAATTAGAGCCAAGGGCCAAGCCTTCGGCGCCAGTATTCATTGGATATTTGCTGCACTCATTACCTTGGTAACACCCGTATTTTTAGATAGTGAAGATGGTATTTTCAAAGACAACCCTTGGCCCATCTTTGCTTTTTTTACGGTCATGATGGCCTTGCAATTAGTTTGGATTATAGCTAAAGTGCCAGAAACCAAAGGCGTTTCTTTAGAAGAGCTACAAAAGAAATTAGCATCCTAATTATCAATAAGAATGTAACTTTGATACTAGTAAAAAAATAAATATGCAGTTTCGTAATTTTAAAATGGTAGACTATGTGGTCTTTGGTCGTGGTTCTTTTAATCAAGTAGATGAAATTATTGCCCCGCATCGCAAGGGCGACTATCCAATGATATTTTTTTTAGATCATTTTTTTGTAGGCAAACCACTAGCCGGTAGAATTCCGCTAAGAGGGAAAGATAAAATTGTATATGTTGATGTTACGCATGAACCTAAAACAAAACAAGTAGATGCACTCGCTTCAGAATTAAAAGCAGAGTTTGGTGAAGTGAGTGGTATCATCGGTATTGGCGGCGGCTCCACTTTAGATTTAGCCAAAGCAGTTGCTTTAATGATGACCAATCCGGGTTCTTCTGCAGACTATCAAGGTTGGGACTTAGTAAAATTACCTGGTGTATATAAAGTAGGCATACCTACCTTAAGTGGAACAGGTGCTGAAGTAAGCCGTACTACTGTATTAACAGGACCTACGCGTAAGCTAGGCATGAACTCCGACTTCACGCCCTTTAATCAAATTGTATTAGATCCTGAATTAACTAAGAATGTTCCAGCCAATCAACGCTTTTATACAGGCATGGATTGTTACATTCATTGCATTGAAAGTTTAGAAGGCACTTTTTTAAATGAGTTTAGTAAAAGCTACGGCGAAAAAGCCTTGGACCTTTGTCAAAAAATATTTGTGCATAAAGACAAATGGGATGAAGAATGTGACGATCAATTAATGATGGCTTCTTTTGCAGGCGGTATGAGCATTGCTTATAGTCAAGTAGGTGTAGCACATGCAGTGAGCTATGGCCTTAGTTATTTATTAGGCACGAAGCATGGTATTGGCAACTGTATTGTGATGAATCATTTAGCAGAATATTATCCTGCAGGGGTAGAAGAGTTTAAGTTCATGGTAGAAAAAAACAAAATAGAAATTCCTACTGGTATTTGTGCTAATTTAACAGAAGAGCAGTTCGATACTATGATTAATGTATCTCTTGGCATGAAGCCTTTATGGGAAAATGCCTTAGGCCCTAATTGGGAAAGCATGATTACTAGAGAAAAATTGAGAGAGCTTTACGGTAAATTGTAATAATTAAATATAGAATACCCCCCTATTTATTTTAAATTAAATAATATGAAAAAGGGTATACTTGTCTTGTTTGTATTGTCTCTTTTAGGCTGTAGTAAAAAAGAGGTCATTCCTGATCCGCCCATCGTTCCAGTGGTTGTAGAAGAACCCGTTAAATTTACTTTGAGCCCAGATCTATCTGCTAGTAATTACTTACTTACCAAAGACACACTTGAATTTACCATTACTGTTAGTTCTAAAATGCCCAGCAGCGGCTTTATTTATTCCATTGCCATAAGTAGACTAGACAGTACTTTAGCCCTATACAAATTAGATTCTACTATTTCACAAAATTCATTGGTCGTCAAAACGGGGGGCTTTTCTATTAAAGCAAATTATACAATTAAAATAACCATAAGCTCTAAAGCTAGTTCCACTAATTCCGCAAATCAAATCTTTCAAATAAGCAGGGGTAGGATTTATAAAAACTATTTAAAAAATTCTTACGAGCTATCTAATTTTGATACTTGGTTTTCTTCAGCTCAATTGTATAAGGCCGACGGTTCAAAATATCCCAATAATCCATTCATTGATGAGCAGTCTACGCAAATAGATATTGATGGAGATGGACAAGAAGATTTATTTTATTATGAAGGCTATGATTTAAATATTAGTCCCACACCGAATCCCCCTCCATCAGTTTTTATGAATACAGGAGCTAATTTAAAACAAACAAATTATACAGGCCCTAACATAAAAAATCCACATGGTACAAAAATATTAGTAGGTGACTTTAACAACGACTCGCTTCCTGATATTTTTTCAAATGTTGCGGTAGATCCTCCTTTTGGTGCATTCCCATTCTTAAATGATAACAACCATCTTTTATTAAATTCAAAAAATGGATTTACCACTGTAAAAGAATTTCCCGACCAAGGTTTTTGGTATACCGGATGTTCGGGAGACATTGACAATGATGGAGATTTAGATATAATTGCTTTCAATTTTCATAATCAATCCAATGGAGTAAAAAGTAGAATTATGTGGAATGACGGTAAGGCTAATTTTACTATTGACTTTACCGGTGTGGGGGATATTCCCGTTGTATATCTATCAGAGCTGGTGGATGTAAATAATGATGGATTTTTAGACCTTGTCATTGTATTTGTTCCGGCTATTTTTCCTAGCAGAGTCAATGATTTCAGGGTATTATGGGGTAATGGCAAAGGATTTAGCTTAACTAATTCAAGTTCTATTAGCATATCAGGAGAATGGTATTTAATGAATTTAGACTTTACAGACTTAGATGCAGATGGCACTAAAGAAATAATAGCTAGTGGAAATTATAATAATCCGACAGGCAGTGGAGCGCCCATTTATTTTATCTCTTTATTTAAATCCACTGATAAAGGAAAAACATTTTCAGATAAAACAAGTCAGTATATTGATAATAATACAGCCGGTCGCTTTTATCATATTCGTGTGCAAGACATTGACAAGAACGGGCAATTAGATATTTTTTCTGGAGAGAAAAAAGATAATATAAGATGGGAGTGGAATGGGACTAAATTTATAAGAAAATAAACTTACTCTGCTTCAGCCACTACTTCTTTTACTTCAGGAATCATGCGTTTCATCATGCCTTCGATACCTGCCTTTAAAGTAACCATGCTTGATGGGCAACCGCTACAAGAACCTTGTAACATTAAATTTACGATGCCGTCGTTATAACTTTTAAATTGAATCGCACCGCCGTCCATTTCTACTGCGGGCTTCACATAATTTTCTAATAATTCTTTAATACGCTTCACTATATCATTATCATCTGCGTTAACGGTGTTGCTAGCTTCTTGTTTCATTTTAGCAACCTCTTCTTCATTCACCACCACGCCGCCATTTTCTAAATATTCTTTTAAGAAAGTTTTAATAGTAGGGATGACATCTTGCCAGTCATCTTGCTCTGTGTTTTTTGTAAGCGTTACAAAATTGCTTGCTATAAAAACACTTTTAATAAAAGGGAAACTAAATAATTCTTTGGCAAGTGGGGAAGCAAAGGCAAGGTTCTCATCGGCAATGTCAATACTTTTTCCAGGATACAAAAGTTTGTTGGCCACAAACTTCATCGTTTCTGGGTTAGGAGTCATTTCGGTATAGATACTTACAATGGTATTGCCTGTGGTAATCATAGTTTCAATTTTTAATTCAATGCGTTTTAAAATTCAACGCGGTACAAAAATAATCAAAAAGCCTAGCTGGAAGAGGGCTTTGGGCTAATTGGACCTTTATTTTTCCGATATCGAAAGACTTTTAGGGTATTATACTAAGCTTGGCGTAGTTCAACATGATCTTTTTCTCGCCATTTTTATCAAAAAGGATAATGGCAATAGGGTTATGCGCCGACCCTTCTATTTCTTTAATCACCCCAAATCCAAATTTTTGATGCTCAATTTTATTACCAGCTTCTAGCGCCGAAGGATCACAGGGAGTGAAATTCGCCGAAGGGATATGATTTTTATTTAAAGTATGGGGCGCCACAACAGGAAGGTAACTAGGCTTGGAAGGCTCGGTTGTTTTCGTGCCACCATGCATTCTATCATAGGCCGATCCCCATCCACTAGATTGATTTCTTGCTCCACCACCAGAACTACTTTTATCAATTTGTTCCTCTGGCATTTCATCGATGAAACGGCTAGGATCGTTTTGTACTAGTTGCCCATATCTATAACGTGTGTTGGCATAGGTTAACCATAAATGTTTTTTAGCCCTGGTAACTGCTACATAAAATAATCTTCTTTCTTCCTCTAATTCTTCTCTTGTATTTACACTCATACCGCTTGGGAATAAAGATTCTTCCAGCCCCACTAAAAACACACAGGCAAATTCTAATCCCTTAGCCGCATGCACTGTCATTAATTTTACCGTGTCCTCGTTACCATTGTCGTTATCTGCATCAGTGATTAAAGTAATTTGTTGTAAATAAGATCCTAAACTTTTATCGCCTAATTCACCGTCGTCGTTGCTTGGGCTTTCTGTCCACTCTTTAATAGAGTTTAATAATTCTTGAATGTTTTCATAACGCGCTAAACCTTCGGTAGACTTATCGTTAAATAATTCCTTTACTAAATTAGTATGCTTGCCCACTTGCACGGCTACATCGTAGGCATTATGCTTTGTGAGTTGATTTTGAAAATACTTAATCATGGTCACAAACTCTTCAATAGCAGTGAGTGTGCCTGCTTTAAATCCAAAGCCCTTGGCTTTTTCTAGTACTTCAAAAAAAGTAATATTTTGTTCGCCCGCAATGACCAAACATTTTTCCATGGTGGTTTTGCCAATGCCTCTTGCAGGATAATTAATAATTCTTTTAAGTCCTTCTTCGTCCTTGGTATTGGCAATAATGCGCAGGTAAGCAATATAATCCTTCACTTCTTTTCTTTGATAGAAGCTAAGCCCACCGTATATCTTATAAGCAATACCGGTTCTTCTTAAACTTTCTTCAAAGGATCTACTTTGTGCATTGGTTCTATATAATATAGCAAAGTCTTTATTGTAAAAATGATTTCTTAATTTATTTTCTTGAATGGCGTCAGCTATATATTTTCCTTCGTCATTATCGGTCATGGTACGCACCAACTTTATTTTATCCCCTGCTTCATTTTCAGTCCATAACTCTTTAGGAATTTGTCCGACATTATTTTTAATCACATGATTTGCTACACCAATAATGGATTGACTACTTCTATAATTTTGTTCCAGCTTCACTAGTTTGACATCGTCATAGTCTTTTTGGAACTGTAAAATATTTTCAATGGTAGCACCACGGAAACTATAAATACTTTGTGCATCATCACCCACCACACATAAATTTTCATGCACGGCTGCAAGTAATTTTGCAATTTGATACTGTACCGGATTGGTATCCTGGTACTCATCAATTAAAATATATTTAAACTTATGTTGGTATTTATGTAAGACCTCTGGAAAATTTTGTAATAGCTCATGCATTTTAAAAAGTAAATCATCAAAGTCCATTGCCCCATTTTTAAAACAGCGTGCTGCATAACTTGCATATATATCTGCAATGGCTGGTCGGTTTGATCTTGCATCTTCCTGCTTTAAAAAGGTATCCATTGCATATTCAGCGGGGCCTACTAATGCATTCTTGGCACTAGAGATACGATTATGTACAATATTGGGTTTGTATAATTTATCATCTAACCCCATATCGTTCACTACTGCTTTTATCACAGAGCGGGAATCATCGGTATCATAAATGGTAAAGCTTTTTGGGTAACCAAGCTTATCTGCTTCGGCTCTTAGTATTCTTGCAAAGACACTATGAAAAGTACCAATGTATAAATTTCTTGCTTCGGTATTGCCTAGTGCTTTTTCAACACGCTCTTTCATTTCAGCCGCTGCCTTATTGGTAAAAGTAAGTGCCAATATATTAAATGAATCAACGCCGCTATGCATTAGATGCGCCACACGGGTGGTTAAAACCTTTGTTTTACCACTTCCTGCTCCAGCAATAATCATCAAGGGGCCTTTAATATGTAATACCGCCTCTAATTGCTTTTCGTTTAAACCATTTAAATACGCTGCTTGCATGTTGCGAAGATACGGGCAAGACCCCTCATTATTGTTAGAGGTGGAAAACTAAAAATGAAAACTTTCTATAAAAATAAACCCCTCCCGAATGAACGGGAAGGGTTTATACTATTTTAAAACAGAGAAAAGAATTACTTCTTCTCTAACAATTTAAAGAATTGATCTAATTGAGGAAGAATTACAATTCTTGTTCTACGATTCGCAGCTCTATTTTCTGCAGAATTGTTTTCCACAACAGGAATGTATTCACTTCTACCAGCTGCTGTCATACGCTTAGGATCGATACCATAAGTATCTTGTAAAACACGAACAATAGTAGTGGCTCTTTTCACACTTAAGTCCCAGTTGTCTTCCATTAAATTACCACCGCTAATTAATTGCTTAGAATCGGTATGGCCTTCTACCATAAATTCAATAGCAGGTTGTGCAGCCAATACTTTAGCTACTTTACCTAAAACCACTTTTGCTTTATCAGTAATGTTGAAGCTGCCACTTTTAAATAATAACTTATCTGAAATGTCAACGTATACAACACCTTTATCTACTTTCACATTGATATCGCCATCGTTTAAATCGCCAATCGCACCTTTCAAATTCATCACCAAGTTCATGTTGATAGAATCCTTACGCGCCATTGAACTTTGTAAACCTTGGATATATAAATCCTTAGCACCAATATTGTCTAATGACATTTTAATACTTTCTGCTTGTGCACCTGTCACAACAGACATATCTTTTAATTGACTTAAAACAACATTGTTATTAGATTTTAAGAAATCAACTTGTTTGTTTAAATCGTCAATTGTGCTTTGTAATGATTTTGTTCTATCAGAAGCTCTTTCAGCATCTGTTTTGCTTTTAGTGATAGCGTCTTGTGCATCACGGTATTTACCTTGTAAATCGGCATAAGCTCCATTTAACTGGCCGTATTTAGCTTCTGCATCTTGCAATTTCTTAGGACTTACGCAAGAATAAGCACCAATGCTAAGAACCGCAAGCGCTAAAAAAATTTTACTTTTCATACTGTATCTGTTTAATTTAAAATGAATATAAATAGGTCTAGAACAAAAATACTAATATAGTTTATACGGAAAAACAATATTTTGTTAAACAAGAGACTAATTTTCCAGGTCCTGGGTGATCCCATATTCGGGGATATAGCCTATAAATTGCTTGAAAAACTGTACAATATTGTGTTTATCTGCTTTTTCATCGTCAGTCGCAAAAAAGGGCTCGGCAAAAACCACCCTTCTTTGGGCAAAGTCAAAACCCACCATTACGATGGGAATATGGGCGTTTTTTGCAATATGATAAAAGCCAGACCTTAGTTTTGTTACCTTTTTACGGGTTCCCTCGGGTGAAAGCGCTAGATGAAACCTTTCTTTTTTATTAAAAATACCCACGACCTGGTCTACCATATTCTGCTTCTGCTGTCTATTTACTGGGTAGGCACCTAAATAACGTAAAAGCCAACCTAGTGGGGGCCAAAAAAGTTCGCTCTTGCCTAAAAAATGTACAAATTCAAAACCCATTTTTTTACGAACAGCTATTCCTATAAAAAAATCAACCCAATGCGTATGAGGTGCTACTATCATAATAGATTTAGGTAATTCAAAATGAAATTTACCTTCAATTTTCCAGCCTCTAATGGCGAACATCCACCAAGCAATTAATTGTTGCATAATTTATAAAATTGAAGATAGCCAATTAATTTAATTTTTCTAGCAAACTTGCATTATGAACTGGATCGACAGTTTCAGACGAAACGGGAATTAATTCTATTGTAGGAAGTACTTCGTTTTTTGCATTTTTTTCATACCACTTATCATAGTATTTTAATAAAATAGAGAAGGCCTCTTTCAAGGCACCGGCTGTAATAAAATCAATAGCTGTCTTGGTTTCTAGGCCGCCTAATCTTTTTTGTATGCGCATCGTTGCCTCTATTAAACTTTTTTGATCAAAGCTTCCATACCCTTCCACAATAAAATTAAGTCTTTGCTCAAAAGGAATGGTCATAAAATAACAAGTACTGTTTCGCATTAAATGAAATAAGGGTGTAGGAATTAAAACCGTTCCTATTCTTTGACTTTCATCTTCTATCCAAATACTTTTTTGTTTTTTATTGACTTCCAATAATTTTTCGGCTACAATATTTTCAAACATTTCTTGACTTGGTTGCGGCAATTGTCCAATGGCACCATAGGCCGAACCTTTATGATGTGCTAGTCCCTCTAAATCTATCACTGCATAATTTTTTTCTTGCAATGCATGTAAAATTTCTGTTTTACCAGAGCCGGTGTAACCGCCTAAAACTTTTAAACTGTATGGGATTGTAAATTGTGCAAGCACCCAATTTCGATAAGCTTTATAGCCGCCTGTTAATTGAATGACTTTATAGCCATACAAATCTAATAGCCAGGCCACTGCCGCACTGCGCATACCGCCTCTCCAACAATGCACATATATAGTGGGCTTCGTTAAATCATTTTCTTTTTGTCTATCCTTTATCCAAGCTTCCACTGTCTCAATCATAGGGAGCATCTTGGCTCCAAAAAGCGGTAAACCCACCTTGATAGCCGCTTCCCTGCTTTGTTTTTTATAAGTAGTACCAATCAGCGCCCGCTGCTCATTATCAAATAAGGGAAGGTTAAGGGCATGCGGAATGTGTGCATGTTCAAATTCTGCAGGGCTTCTTACATCTATAGTAATGCTTGAACGAAGGCTTGAACCAATGCTTGCGCTTGTTTCAATTATAAAATTGTCAATATCAATTTTTTGAACTGCCATATTTATAAAGATAACTTCTTTATCGCAGCCTCAAGTGCTTCTATGGAGAAAGCTTTAAAGGGCGCTTGTTTAAAGTGAAAACTTTTCGCTTCTTCTAAAGCAAAATTTAATTTAAAATTTTCTTGTGCATAGCAAAGTGCCCAATTTTTTTCTTCCCATAATTTTCCTAAATACATTTGTTCTGTTTGCCCAGGCGTAGGAATAAAAATTAATTTTTTATCAAAAGGAATTAATTCCATTAAAGTGGTATAACCCCCTCTGCAAATAATATAATCTGCTCTTTTAATTTCTTTGACTAAGTCAGGGGCCGCTAAATGTGCATAAAGCGTAGCATTTTTATTTTCCGCAATTATTTTATTAGGCTGCTCTTTAGAAGGAGTGCCTGCAATGACAACAAAGGGAATATTTAATTTATTACCCGCTTTCCATAATAAATTTTCAAGTACGGTTCTTTGTGGTTCAGGTCCTGAAACAATTCCTAAAAAAACATTTTTATTATTAGTGGCGCTATGAACAGCACTACTATTATCAGAAGTGTTATCAATAGGGGTATCAATTAGTCTTGACAAGCAACCCATATACCACAAAGGAATACTAGGTTTATGTTTTGGATTAGCTAAGACCCCCGATAAATTATTTTCGCCTTCTATATCGGGAATCCAACAAGCTGTATATTTTTTTAACCAAGCATATTGTATTTTTTGAAATAAGCGGGTGGCCCAAGCAAAATGCATTTGCAAATTCAGTTGATGAGTTATAAAAACACTAGGCACTTGTTTATGATAAAATCCAAAACGGTTATCGGAAACAATCATATCAAATTGATATTGTGCATGCGCTTTTTTCAACCAATTCTGCTCATGAATTATACTATATATAATTTTAGGTAATTGAAATAGTAGTACAATAGGAAGATTAAAACCCCATTTAGCATAGCGGATCCGGTAACCTCTTAAGTGTAAAAAATGCGCATTGGGAAGGGCTTCTCTTAAAATGACCTCATGATATCCTTCTGTTGCAACAAATACTTGGTATCCTAATTTTTCAAAGGCTTTGATAAGGGTAATGCATCTAGTGGCATGTCCCAGGCCCCAATCAATAGGAGAAATACAAATAGAAGGTCGTTTCATAAAACACTAATTTAGTCAATATTATACATGTTTAAAATGTAAATTTGAGAAGACTAATAAAATAGATAAATATGCCCGTCTTGTCCAAAGATAAATCCATTGCACTTTATGCAGCCCTTGTTTCTTTTGGGACCTATGTATTTATTTTTGGTTTTAGAAAATCATTCACTGTTTGCACATTTGACGGACTAGTCTTTGGACCCATTGCTTATAAAACGGCGCTAGTCATTAGTCAAATGCTAGGCTATATGTTGGCTAAATTTTATGGCATTAAATTTATCTCAGGACTTCAAAAAGTAAATAGGTATAAAATTATTTTTTTATTGACAGGTATTTCTTGGCTGGCTTGGTTATTGTTTGCTATTGTGCCTGCACCTTATAATGTTATATTCTTATTTTTAAATGGGTTTCCATTAGGTATGTTATGGGGGGTTATTTTTTCTTATGTAGAAGGACGCAAGAGTACCGATTTTATTGGGGCAGCACTTGCGGTAAGTTTTATTTTTTCTTCTGGTTGGGTAAAGTCCGTGGGGGCTTGGTTAATGGAGCAATATCATATTACAGAATTTTGGGTTCCATTTTGCACAGGATTAGTATTTGCCTTACCTCTTATTATATGTGTGTATGGTTTAGAAAAAGTACCACCACCTTCCGAAGAAGATGAAATGCTTCGAACCAAACGCATTCCCATGACCGGTGTAGAGCGCAAATTTTTATTAAAACAATATTTACCCGGCATCATTGCCTTTGTAGCTATTTATTTATTCGCCACTATTTTTAGAGACATACGCGATAATTTTTCAGCCGATATGTGGAAGGAGATGGGCTTTAATTCAAGACCCGCCCTATTTACACAAACAGAAATTCCCATCACTATTTTTATTTTAATTATAATGGGCGCTGTGGTATTTATTAAAAATAGTTTTAAGGCCTTGATGGTGGCCCATGTTTTTATTTTAATGGGCTTTATAATAGCAGGTGTTTCTACTTATTATTTCTCAGCGCAATTATTAGATCCTTTTTGGTGGATGCTATTGGTAGGACTTGGTTTATACTTAGTGTATATACCTTTTAATTCTATTTTCTTTGATCGACTTATTGCTGCCTTCTCCATGAAAGGCAATGCAGGTTTCTTTATTTATGTAGCCGATTCTGTGGGCTATGTAGGAAGTGTATCTGTGATGCTAGTCAAAGAAGGGATGAGCCTAGAAATAAAATGGACACAGTTTTTTTCACAAAGTGTGATGATACTTTCTTTTGTAGGCGTATTTATAACCCTCTATGCCATGTATTATTTCACGAAAAAACATAAAGCAAGTTTAGTTGCTGCTGCGTAAATAATTATTTAATCGCTATGCCCTAATTATTTTTCTAAACTTAAGACCACCCCATTAATACAGTAACGCAATCCTGTGGGTGGAGGACCATCTTCAAATACATGTCCTAAATGGCCCTTACATTTTCCGCATTCTACTTCGGTACGTTGCATACCAAGTGAGTTATCGGGTATATATATTATAGAGCCCTTGGTGATGGGTTCAAAAAAACTTGGCCAGCCACAACCACTTTCAAACTTGGCCGTACTTTTAAACAAGGGGTTACCGCAGGCAGCACAATGAAAAGTGCCCACTTCCTTACTTGTTTCAAAAGCACTAGTAAAGGGCCTTTCGGTTCCCTTCTGTCTTGCAATCTGATATACTTCAGGTGATAGGACTTGTTTCCAAACGCTATCGGCTAATACTATTTTCTCTTTACTAGTAGTAGAATAGTACTTGTTTTGGCTTGCTGACATAGGAGCTTTTTTTAATGGGTTATTATTTGGCGACTGAGAGCAGGCCTCCGTGCTTAATAATAGTAAACAAAAGATGATTTTATACATAGCGCTTATTTCGATGATAAAAATACTAACAACTATTCATCTATTTTGTTTAGAGGCGTATAAAATTTTAGTAATAACGAGATTTTCACAATTATCATTTACCTCAATTCTGTATCTTTGAACTCAACTCTACAGCATGTTTAATTTAATCTTATTTGGCCCTCCAGGCAGCGGCAAAGGAACGCAAAGTGAAAATATCATCGAATCTTTTGGCTTACAACACCTTAGTACTGGAAATTTATTAAGAACAGAAATGGGGAATCAAACCGAATTAGGTATGGAAGCTAAGCGTTATATGGATGCGGGTCAATTAGTGCCTGATGCGGTAGTCATTGGAATGGTGGGAAATTTTATGGATGCCCGTCCCGATGCCAAAGGTTTTTTATTTGATGGTTTTCCGCGAACTACTGCACAGTGTATTGCCTTAGACGCTTTATTGAAAGAAAAAAATAATGAGATTAATCTAGTCTTGGCCTTAGAAGTGAGTGAAGAAGAATTAGTAAAAAGATTATTAGGCCGTGGTTTAACATCAGGCAGAAGCGATGATACCAATGAAAATATTATACGCGCAAGAATTAAAGAGTACCACGATAAAACAACAGCGGTAGCTACTTACTATGCACAGTTCAATAAAGTAGTAGGCATAACAGGAGAAGGAACGGTAGAAAGTATTTATGCCGATTTGAAAAAAGAAATTGATGCAAGAATTTAATAAGTTAAATAAACTAGCATAAAAAAAGGAGCCCATTATTTTGAGCTCCTTTTTTATTAATACAATCTATATAAATTATAGCTATTTTATTAAATATTCAAACCACCGCAAGCACTTATAACTTGTCCTGTGATATAGCTACTTAAATCACTTGCTAAAAATAAAGTAGTGTTCGCAATTTCTTCTGCTTTTCCAAAACGGCCCAAAGGAATTTTATCTAAGAAAGCTTTTCCTGCATCTCCTTCATTTAAATAATGCGTCATATCGGTTTCTACAAAACCAGGCGCAATGGCATTGCATCTTATATTGCGACTGCCTATTTCCAAAGCAATAGACTTTGTAAATCCAATGATACCAGCCTTGCTAGCTGCATAACTACTTTGTCCTGCATTGCCACGAATACCAATAATAGAACTCATATTAATAATACTACCGCTTTTTGCTTTCATCATAGGGCGTATGACTTGCTTAGTCATATTGTAAACGCTTTTCAAATTCGTATTCATTACATCATCCCATTGCTCTGGGGTCATGCGTAATAATAAATTATCTTTTGATATACCTGCATTGTTCACACAAATATCTACTGTACCAAAATGTGCAACTACATCATTCACGAAATTTTCACAGGCAGCAAAATCGGCCGCATTGGCTTTATAAGCTTTTGCTTTCACGCCTAATTTTTCTATTTCAGCTACTAAACTATTTGCCTTCTCTTCGCTACTATCGCTTACATAGGTAAAAGCAATATGACTTCCTTGCGCTGCTAATTTTAAAGCAATCGCTGCACCAATGCCTCTAGCGGCTCCGGTTACAATGGCTACTTTTCCTGTTAATAGTTTCATTATTTTTTATTTTTAATAAACCAATAAGTATGCATTACCATAATACTAATATTCACAAATATAATAGGATTATCCTGTTTTAAAAAACCATAGCCAATCCAAAGAATACTACCGGACATATTCACTATCCTTAGTTTTCTTTGATCTTGTATTCCAAAGGAACCCACTACAATAGCAGTCGCAATCCAACCTAATGTTTCAATCATTGTATTTTTTTATTAGCCTAGTTGGTGAATCAATTTTATTTCCTCTATAAATTTACGCTCATTTGACAGCCTTGGCACTTTATGTTGTCCACCTAGTTTCCCTTTTTGTTTGAGCCAGTCATGAAAACAACCCGCTCTCACTGCTGTTATTTGCGGAAGACCTAGTGCAATATTTTTATGCCTTTTTGCCTCATAGTCGCTATTGGCTGCTTGTAAATTTTTATCTAATAAAAGGGTAAAGGCTTCAAGGTCTTTGGGGTTTTCATCAAATTCAATTAACCACTCATGTGCCCCCTTATTTTGATCCGTCATGTATATAGGGGCCGCCGTATACTCTTTAATAGTAAGGCCTAAGGCAGAACAGGTTTCACTGATGGCCTTATCGCTATTATCTGCAATAAGCTCTTCTCCGAAGGCATTGATAAATTGTTTTAATCTACCGCTTACTTTTATTCTATAAGGACTTATGCTTACAAACTGAATAGTGTCTCCCACTAAATAACGCCATAGCCCCCCATTGGTACTTACTACAATCGCATAATTTTTTCCTATCACTACTTTGTTTAATCCATAAGTTATGGGATGTGGCTTTCCATATTCCTCCACTGGCATGAACTCATAAAAAATGCCATGTTGTAAATACAGTAACATACCCTCTTCGTTAATTCTATCTTGCGCAGCAAAAAATCCTTCACTGGCATTATATATTTCTATATAATTACAATTAGGTCCAATGACTTTATTGAATTGTTCTTTATAAGGAGTGAAAGAAACGCCGCCGTGAATATATAATTCAAAATTGGGCCAAACTTCTTTTATGTTTGCCTTACCCGTAATTTCTAAAATTCTTTTTAATAAGACCAGGGTCCAAGTAGGCACGCCTGCAATAGAAGTTACATTTTCTTCAATGGTACTTTGTGCTAAACTTTCTATTTTATTTTCCCATTCATCCATTAAGGCAATCGATAATTCTGGTGTACGAATAAAGCCCGCCCAGAAAGGAGAATTTTGTAATAAGACGGCACTTAAATCACCAAATTGAATATCCTCTTTAATAGGATGTAATTGATGGCTTCCTCCAATGACCAAAGATTTTCCGGTGAGTAAATCACTATCGGGTAGTGCATGATAATAACTAGTGAGTACATCTTTGGACGCTTGAAAATGGTTGTCTTCAATACTTTCTTTAGTGAGCGGAATAAATTTACTTTTATCACTAGTGGTACCGCTACTCTTCGCAAACCACTCTACGGGTGTGTTCCAGAGCACTCCGTCTTCTGCTTCTAATATTTGTTCTATATAAGGCTTGAGGTCTTCGTATTCGTGAATAGGAACCGTTGCTTTGAATTTTCGAATATCAAATATTTCTGCAAATTGATATTTTAAACCAAACTGTGTATACTGACCATGTGTAATTAAATCTTGTAAAACTTCTCTTTGTGCTGAAATAGGGTCGTTTACCCAATGTTCAATTTTCCAATAACGAAGGCGCGCTAATCTTGACAATGCGGGGCTAAATATTTTCATAGCTTGCTTATCTTGCTTTCTGGCCCATTTCAATGATCCAGTCTTTGCGTTTTAATTCAAAGTTCGTGCCTAAGTATAAACGACGCACTTGATCGTCTTCTGCTAATTCTTCCGCAGTACCATGTTTAAATATTTTTCCTTCTATTAATAAGTATGCTCTATCACAAATAGAAAGTGTTTCGTTTACATTATGATCTGTAATTAAAATACCAATGTCTTTTAATTTTAATCTAGCTACTACCGATTGTATATCTTCCACTGCAATCGGATCTACGCCTGCAAAAGGTTCATCTAATAAAATAAATTTAGGATCCACCGCCAATGCTCTCGCTATTTCAGTTCTTCTTCTTTCGCCCCCACTTAAACTATCTCCATTATTATTGCGCACCTGATGCAAATTAAATTCATCCAATAAACTTTCTAATTTAAATTCTCTTTCGCCCTTGGTAAGTTTAGTCATTTCTAAAACCGCCATGATATTATCTTCTACAGTCAACTTTCTAAACACACTGGCTTCTTGAGGTAAATAGCCCAAGCCCATTTGTGCTCTTTTATACATGGGAAGCCTAGTAATATCTTCGTCATTTAAGAATACGCGCCCTTCATCGGGGGCAATTAAACCTACTACCATATAGAAAGTGGTGGTCTTGCCTGCACCATTGGGCCCTAATAAGCCCACAATCTCTCCTTGTTTCACAGAAATGCTTACTTGGTCCACTACTTTGCGGCCCTTGTATTGCTTTATTAGTTTATCGGTATGTATAGCGAGTATCACAATAGAAATTTACACAAAAATAAGGGTAAATAAGGCTTTTCGACCTATAGCTTAATAATATTATATATTTTTGCACCATAGCGTCTTGCGTTAGGTTTCTATTTAGAAACAACCCAAACACTAGTAAAGCAAATTGAATATGAAGGTGACGGAACATTTGGCGAAAGCCAAAGACACATTGGTGTCATTTGAGGTACTACCTCCTCTAAAAGGTAAAACCATTTCTTACATATATGAACACTTAGATCCTCTCATGGAATTTAAGCCTTCATGGATTAATGTAACTTACCACCGCAGTGAAACTATCACAAGAACAAAGGAAGATGGTACGCAGGAAAAAATTGATGTGCGAAAGCGTCCAGGCACGGTGGGCATTTGTGCGGCCATAATGAACCATTATAATGTAGATGCAGTACCCCATATTATTTGTGGAGGGTTTTCAAAAAGAGAAACAGAAGATGCCCTAATTGATTTACAATTTTTAGGTATTGATAATTTATTGGTTTTAAGAGGCGACGCTGAAAAAAATCAAAAAACATTTATTCCAGAACCCAATGGTAATAAGCAGGCTATTGAATTATTAGAACAAGTAGTAGGCTTAAATAAAGGAGAGTATTTAGACAAGGATATTGTGAACGGCAGCAAGACTAATTTTTGCATGGGTGTTTCAGGGTATCCTGAAAAACATTTTGAAGCGCCAAGTATGGAATTTGATTTACAAAGAGCAAAAGATAAAGTAGATGCAGGTGCTGAATACATTATGACGCAAATGTTTTTTGACAACAAAAAATATTTTGAATATGTGGATGCTTGTAGAAGTATGGGTATAACTGTTCCAATTATTCCAGGACTAAAACCTATTACCAATAAAAAGCAGTTAACTATTTTACCGAATATTTTTTATGTAGATATTCCTTCGGATTTAAAAAATGCGATGTTAGCAGCCACTACCGACGAGGCTTGTGAGCAAGTAGGCACAGAATGGTTAATTATGCAATGCAAGGAGCTGAAAGCCGCTGGCGTACCCGTTTTACACTACTATACCTTAGGTAAACCGAAGGTGGTGAAAGATGTAGTGGCCGCTGTATTTTAGTGAGGCTAATTTTTAGGCGCCGATTTATTATTTGCGTTTTGTAAAAAGTCGTTGAACTGTTCCAAGCTTAAATTTTTAGCTATAATTTTTTTATCAGCATCTAATAAATAAAAAGTAGGTGTTTTAAACACATCATACTGTTGACGAATAGTGGTGGGTAGGCCTGCTTTTATTTCTTTATTTAAATCTTCTTCGGTTTGATACGCGTGGGTCCAATTTTCTAAATGATTTTCTCGTATAAAAGTTTTCCAAGTAGCCAATTCTTTAGCATTTGTATTGACTGAAAATATTTTTACATTCAAACTTTTCCAAGAAGCTTTGTAAAAAGAATCTAATCTTGGAATTTCTACTTTACAATGGCTACAGGTAGGGTCCCAAAAAGCAAGAAAGGTGTAAGGCGCTTTTTGATCATATAAAGAAACTTTTTTATTCTCAGGGCTGTTAATAATCAAGCCAGGCGCAGCTAAGCCCAATTGATTGGCCATCATGCTATAGGCCCTTTCTGTAATGGATTTCTTTGAAGCTTCATTTAAAAGTACCGTATCTCCTTTAGCAAAAAAGTTTTGAAACAAGTGTAAGAATACTTTTTCTTGTCCCATGAATTCTGGCGCAATATATTTATTGGTAAATTTAAAAAGTAAGAAAGGATAAATTTCTTTCCCGGTTTTTGCCACGGTTAACATATATTGAACTTCTTCAATAATAGAATCGGGTTCGCGGGAAACATAATTTTTAAAATATTCATCTAGCTTTTCTTCAAAAAATGGGGTGCGAAGTAAACGGTCATCATTAAAAACAACATCGTCCCAGAAATGATTTTTTACATAATAGTAAGGATAGAGTGAATCTAGCTTTCCATTGATAGTAGGCATGGCCGGGGCTTCTGGACGTTGCATGACATTTAAAAAGAAGCTAGTCATGGAACCCGGATTTGTATTTATCACATTGGCTCTAGCGGCTTTCACTTCTTTATCTTTAGCTAAATACAATTCTTTAAAGCTTGCAGAATCCTTGGCACTCGTTGCAGTTTTGTATTTATTTTCAATGCTACTTAATTGCATTCCTAAATCATTGATTGATTTTGAGTAGGCTTTAAAAATATCATTTTCTTTAGAACCTATAATTTGAAATGCATTAAGAGATAGGGTGTCTGCAATAATTTTAAAATGTTGAGCTTCGTCCACTAAAAAATCAAATAGAATTGAATACTTTGGAGAGACTATAAAATAAATACCTGGTGTTAATTTTGTTTTAGATTTAAATACGCCTTCGCTTTTTTCATTTAGCAGTGCAGAATCGGCTAAAACCCTATTTCTTCCATAATTCGTTCCTATATAAATTTTTGTATTTTGATAAGGCTTTAAAACTATTTCTATGGCGTGTCCTACAGGTGCAGCGCTTGTACTTGTTTTAGCCTTTGTATTAACTGCCCCCTTCGTATTTTGCGCTATTAAGCATAGTGGTAATAGAAAACCCACCATGAATGCAAATACTAATTTTCTCATTGGATCTTTGTTTTATTTTCTTTATAAAAGCTGGGTAAAAATAACAATATATACCTTAAATATAATGCTTGGGTAGTACCTTTGTTTCCGTGAGAAAATTTAAACCAGCCCCTTTATTAGAAAAAGTATTAATTGAAGATTATGCCGCAGAGGGCAAGGCATTGGCTCGAGTAGACGGTAAAGTGATATTTGTAGAAGGTGCTGTGCCGGGTGATATTGTCGATATTCAATTACAAAAAAATAAGGCCGATTGGGCCGAAGGCTTTGTCAAACATTTTCATACTTATTCTAGCATTAGGGTAACGCCTTTCTGTAGTCATTTTGGTGTATGCGGCGGTTGTCAATGGCAGATGCTTCCTTATGAACAACAATTGGTGTACAAGCATAAACAAGTGGTAGACAATTTAACAAGAATTGCTAAAGTGTCACTGCCTCCTATCCCACCTATTATGGGTGCCGAGCAAACACAGGGCTACCGAAATAAAGTGGAATATACTTTTGCCACCGAAAAATTTATTCCTTTTTCAGAATTTAAAGCCATGAAGGCGGCTGCTGAAAATGGAGATACTACTGTACTTGAAAAAGCGCCAGGGGTAGCAGGATTTCATGCTAGAGGTTTTTTTGAAAAAGTAGTAGAAGTAGATAAATGTTATTTACAAGCAGAACCCACCAATGATTTAAGAAAAGCAGTAGTCAATTTTGCGATAGAAAATAAAATGCCTTTTTATAATATTAAAGAGCATAAAGGTTGGGTGCGTAATATGTTTATTCGCAATACCACCAAGGGAGAGTGGATGGTGAATTTAATTTTAGGCTATGAGGATAAAGAAAAGCGTGAAGCATTATTTAATTCATTGCTAGAAAGCTTCCCACAAATAACTACCTTATTATATACTATTAATGCCAAACGCAATGATAGTATGCAGGACCTCCTGCCTCAAGTATATTCAGGTAGCGGCTATATCACAGAATATTTAGAAGACTTCCAATTTAAAATAAGTCCTAAATCTTTTTTTCAAACTAATTCTAAACAAGCAGAAAAACTATATCAAGTCACACGCGATTTTGCAGAACTGACTGGAAAAGAAATTGTCTATGATTTATACTGCGGCACAGGAAGCATTGGAATTTTCTGTAGTAAAAATGCTAAAAAAATTATTGGTGTTGAAGTAGTTGAAGAAGCGATAGAAGATGCTAAAATAAATGCAAGCTTAAATAAATTAACAGAGACTGCTTTTTTTGCAGGTGATGTGATTAAAATATGTGACGACGCCTTTTTTGAAGCCCATGGTAAACCCGATGTAATTATTACCGATCCGCCAAGAGCAGGCATGCACGAAAAACTAGTACATAAGTTATTAGCTATGGAAGCACCTATAATTGTGTATGTAAGTTGTAACCCTGCTACACAAGCAAGAGACCTATCTTTGTTAAATGAAAAGTATACGGTTACTAAAATCCAACCTGTAGATATGTTTCCGCATACACTTCATATAGAAAACGTAGTTCAATTAAAAAGAAAAGATTTACTATAATCACCCTACGCAAATTATAAAGCATGACGCAATTTAGCCCCACCCGATTTGAAGTTCTTCCTACGATCATAAAAAATTTATTGATCATCAATGGGCTTATGTTCTTAGCTCAAAATACTTTTGCAGGCCCTACTAGTTCTTTTTCTTTTGAAGATTATTTTGCTTTACATGCATGGCAGAGCGATTTATACAAGCCTTGGCAATTAATTACCCATATGTTCTTGCACGGAGATTTTTCACATATACTAGGTAATATGTTTGCTTTATGGATGTTTGGTTCCATTTTAGAAAATGTTTGGGGCCCTAAAAGGTTTTTACTTTTTTATATGCTCTGTGGTGTGGGTGCTGCGGTAATTCATTTAGCTATACTATCTTATCAATTAGTGCCACTAGCCACCGAGTATGAACGCTTATTACTACTTAGTAAAACCAATACATCGGGTTTTACGGAGGCTATCTATAATTATTCCGCTAGGCATCATATCCCCCTTACACAAATACTTGCCGATAATAAAGTCAGTCTTTCAACGCCTGGTTTAGCGCCACAGCTCATGGACTTAATGACTACTTATTATAATAAAACAGTGGATACAGCTACCTTGGGTGCGAGTGGTGCAGTCTTTGGTATTTTAATTGCCTTTGTTTATTTATTTCCGAATACCTATATCTATATATATTTTCTATTTCCAGTAAAAGCAAAATGGTTAGGTATAGCTTATTTTGCTTTTGAATTTTATAAAGGTGTACAAAATTCAGCAGGAGATAATGTGGCAAGATGGGCCCACGTAGGAGGCGCTGTCATTGGATTTATCTTGGTGTATATTTGGAAAAAGAAAGGAACCACTAACTAATGCAAAACGAAAATTCAAACAAGCCTTTATTAGGCGCTGACAATAATGCTTTAATTGCTCTACTCTCTATTAACTTAGTGGTATATGCCCTCATTGGATTTTTTAAAGTGGTCTATTATTTAAATAGCCTTCCTTTAGAACAGTTTTATGCGCAAATAATGCAACCTAGTATTTTAGCAAGCAGCCCCTCTGAATTTTTGCAACAACCTTGGACGCTCTTCACTTATTACTGGGTGCATGATGGATTTTGGGTATTACTCACCAATATGATTTGGTTAGTAGCCTTTGGTTATTTATTACAAGTGCAAGCTGCCAACAAACATATTTTTCCAATTTATTTTTATGCAGGCATTCTAGCTGGGCTTACTTATATTTTATTAGGTGCTGATGCACCTATAATGGGAGCGCAAGTGGGCGTGATGGCCTTGGCCATGGCAGTAGTTAGTCTTTCACCACAATACCGACTACTTAAAAATATAGGAAAAGGCATACCCGTATGGATATTAGCCTTAGTATACCTAATCATACAAGCCCTAAGCTCAGCGCATGCTAGTTTTGCTTTATTAGCAAGCTATTTGGTGGCCGCAAGTACAGGGCTTCTGTATGTAATGTTATTAAATAAAGGCAGGGATTTAGGTAAATGGATGCATCAACTATTAGCTTTGTTAAATAATAGTTTAGCCCCTAAAAAATAATGAGTCTTTATAATCCCTATACGCATGGCAAAAAAATCTAGGGCAAGAAATTTTGGAAAAAAAGTTTTTCTTTTTTTTAATTTATTGGTATCCCTTTTATTTTTATATCCAATTTTTTTTACACCTTCTTCTTTTATATGGATCAACGGATTTTTAGGTTTAATGGCTCCTTATTTAATTGTCATTGAAATTTTATTATGTATTTTTTGGTTAATCGCTAAGCCTATTATGAGCTTACTGCCCTTGGGCACATTAGTTCTTGGATGGCAGGTAGTTTGGTCTGTATTTGCCTGGCATCCGGGTACACCCTTTGCACAAAAAAGGAAAGAAAGTGTACTTCGCGTTTTAAGTTGGAATGTGAAAAGCTTTAATGGTACAAATACTTCAAGTAGTTTGAAACTACGCACAGAGGATATCGCTTATTCTATTCAAAAGTGGAATCCCGATATTATTTGTTTACAAGAATACAATACCAATGAAAGGCCCAATGATATTGCCAACCACGCTAATTATTTTATAAAAAAATATCCTCATTATTTTTTCTCTAAAGATTTTCAAGTTGCTCAAAACGATTATTATGCAGGCTCCATAATTTATTCAAAATATAAAATATTAAAAGCAGAACGCTTTCCATTTGTAAACGGAGAAAGTTTAATAAGTGCCACTATCTTAAAAGGGGACGACACTATTCAAATATTCACCACCCACTTGGCTTCGTATCGTTTTAAACAAAATGATTTTGAAGCCATAGATCAATCCACTGTAGCGAATTCTATTTCTTTGAATGGAAAAAGAGGGGTGCTTCGAAAAATGCGTACTGCCTTTATGCAGCGTGCACTGGAAGCGGAATTAATTAAATCCCAACTTGCTAAAACCAATTACCCCGCCATTATCACAGGCGATTTTAATGATGTGCCAGGCTCCTATACCTATAAAACCATTAGAGGAAATTGGCAGGATGCATTTTTAGAAAAAGGCTTTGGTATTGGAGCTACTTATTTAGGTATTTCTCCCACTTTAAGAATTGATTATATATTAGCGAGTAGTGATTGGGAGATTAGGGGATGGGATTCGATGGATGAAAACCTGAGCGATCATCATATGATCATGGCCGACCTTATTTTAAAGAAGTAGCGCTCTTTATTTTACATAAGATTTAACCTATTTAATTTAAAATAAAATATCTTTGAGGCAATACGAACTATGCCACTTAAATTATACAATTCCCTTACACGTCAAAAAGAAGTTTTTGAACCCATCAACGCACCTTATGTGGGTATGTATGTTTGTGGACCTACGGTAAGTGGGGAAAGTCATTTAGGCCATGCACGCCCCTTTATTACATTTGATGTTTTATACAGGTACTTAGTGCACCAAGGCTATAAGGTTCGTTATGTAAGAAATATTACCGATGCAGGGCATTTTGAAGAAGAAGGAAAACAAGCTGAAGATAAAATTGCGACCAAGGCTATTTTAGAAAAACTAGAGCCGATGGAACTAGTGCAAAAGTATACACACTTATATCACTGGGCCATGGAGCAGTTTAATAATTTACCTCCTAGCATTGAACCTACCGCTACTGGACATATTGTGGAGCAAATAGAAATGATTAAAAAAATCATTGCAGACGGATTTGCTTATGAAGCCAATGGCTCGGTTTATTTTGATGTGATTAAGTACAACGATGTTTATTCTAAAAAAAATCAGCCTTATGGCATTTTAAGTGGACGCAATATAGAAGATCAATTAGAAACTACGCGTGAACTAGATAATCAAGACGAGAAAAAAAATAAAGTCGATTTTGCTTTATGGAAAAAAGCACCTGCTGAACATATCATGCGTTGGCAAAGCCCCTGGGGGGAAGGCTTTCCGGGCTGGCATATTGAATGCTCGGCCATGGCTACTAAATATTTAGGCAAACAATTTGATATACATGGAGGTGGAATGGATTTACAATTTCCGCATCATGAATGTGAAATTGCACAAAGCACAGTTTGTAATCATGAAATGCCTGCGCGTTATTGGGTACATAATAATATGATTACCATTAATGGCCGCAAGATGGGTAAGAGCTATAATAATGTAGTGAAGCTAAGCGAGCTATTTGATGGCAGCCATCCTATTTTAACGCAGGCCTATAGTCCTATGACTGTAAGGTTTTTTATTTTACAAAGTCAATACCGTGGTACTTTAGATTTTAGTAACGAAGCATTACAAGCCTCTGAAAAAGCACTCAAAAGATTAATGGAAGCCTATGAGTGGTTAAAAGCGCAAAGCTTTACAAACAATACTAGTGCAACGGATGCCGCTTTAGATAAACAACTTGTTACTTGGGTGAATGAATTGGGTGAATTTATGGACGATGATTTAAACACTGCGAAAGTGGTGGCTAATTTATTTGAAATAGCACCCTTGATTAATTCTTTAAAGGATAAGCATATCGCAGCAGACGCTATATCAGGTGCAAGCTGGAGCTTTGCACAAAAACAGTTAATTCTATTTATTGAAAATATATTGGGCCTAAAAGTTGTAGACGGTGCTAACCAAGTACAATTACATGGCGTGATTCAATTATTAATTGAAATTCGAAGTGACGCAAAGTCTCGTAAAGATTTTGCCACTAGCGATAAAATCAGAAATCAATTAATGGACATGGGCATTCAAATCAAAGACGAAAAAGACGGAGAAGTGAGTTACAGCCTTGCTTAGTTCAATTCATTCAACTTATTAATGATCACAATCGTCCTCATGGGCGTGGTTATGCACTCTACAACGCATATGGTTATTGACATGCGCAATAATGATAAAAAAAGCGGCAGGAAATAATAAAATAATTTCAATATTTCTAAAAACTAGTCTACTTAACATAAGTGCAATACCTAGGGTAAATAAAATAATGGGCTTGTAGGAATGATGGTGTTTTTTATAGCCATGGTATAAAGAATAGGCACCAATAGCAAAAGAAAGTACAATCATGCCTAACTCAAAACTAGTATTGTGTAAAATATTAATACCTAATAAAGGTAGGCTGCTAAAAAATAGGGGGAGTAAAGCGCAGTGAATGGCGCAGGCCAGCGAAGCCCCAATACCAATAGCGTCCCAATTCCATTTTTTAAACATAGTGTAAAGATAACCCAATTCCCCCTAAGTCTAATTGCCCTAAAATATTATTACCTTTAGGGTCCAAAATGAATGCCCTATGTCTAAAAAATTACTTACCTATATAATATTTTTCTCCCTCTTACTAGCTGCCTTTTATTATTTCTTATTTAAGGGCACCGATAACTGGAAAGTACAATTACCCATTTTAAGTTATGTTCAACCATTTCATTTTACCAATCAGGATGGACAGGCTTTTAGTGATAAAGAATTATTGAATAAAATTACAGTGGTAGAATATTTTTTTACTACTTGTAAAGGTATTTGCCCAAAGCTTAATACCAATATGAAAGAAATTTATAGTATTTATAAAACTAATCCCGATTTTCAAATTGTATCACATACCTGTAATCCAGACACAGACTCGGTTCCAGTACTTAAAAGATATGCCGATTCTTTAGGGGTAGACACTAAAAAATGGATTTTTTTAACGGGCAGAAAAGACAGTTTATATTTAATGGCGCGTGGTTCTTATTTATTAGATGATCCTAAAAACAATGTAGAAAAAATAGAAGATCAATTTATACATACTCAGTTTTTTGCATTAATTGATAGAGAAGGTAAAGTGCGCGGCAAAATTTACGATGGTTTAAAAGCTTTTGAAATTGAACAGCTGAAGCAAGACATCTCTAGATTATTAAAAGATAAAAAATAGCCCATGATTTTTGTTACAGGCGCTAGTGGGCTAGTAGGTGCTCATTTAATACAATCTTTAGTAGCGAAAGGAAAATCGGTAAGGGCCTTGTATCGTAAACAGCCACCCCGTTTTAAAGGGGCTGATCAAGTGCAGTGGGTAGAAGGCGATTTATTAGATATAATATCATTAGAAGCCGCCATAGAAGGAACTCAACAAGTCTATCATTGTGCAGCCATTGTTTCCTTTTCACCAAGTAAAGTAGATGAAATGATGAAGGCGAATCAAGAGGGCACGGCGAATCTAGTAAATGTTTGCATTGATAAAAAAGTAGAGAAGCTAGTCTTTGTAAGTTCAGTAGCGGCACTCGGAAGAATTCGAGAAGACGCCCCCATTGATGAAACCATGCATTGGACCCCTGAAACAAGTAATAGTGTTTATGGAAAATCGAAGTACTTAGCAGAAATGGAAGTATGGAGAGCGATGGCAGAGGGATTAAATATAGCTATTGTAAACCCGGTAATTATATTTGGTGCAGGAGATTGGAACAAAGGTTCTTCGGAAATTTTTAAATCGAGTTATAATCAGTTCCCTTGGTATACCAATGGCATCAGTGGTTTTGTGGATGTACTAGATGTAGTAGATGCCATGCAATTATTAATGGATAGTCCTATTGTTGGTGAGCGTTATATTATTAGTGCAGAAAATTTAAGTTATCAAACAGTGTTTACACAAATTGCAAACGCATTTAATAAAAAACCTCCTAGAAGAAAAGTAACGCCTTTATTAGCTGCCATTGTTTGGAGATTAGAAGCTGTTAAATCTTTATTTACAGGAAAAACACCACTACTTACTAAAGAGACAGCGGCTACCGCGCAGGCCAAAGTTTATTTTAATAATCAGAAATTTTTAAAAGCCTTCCCTGCTTTTCAATATCGCAGTATGGATACCACTATTAAAAGAGTGAGTGCAGAATTAACTGAAATGCATCAGCTTAAGTAAACTATTCACTCTCTATAATTCTCTCTATTACGCTTACTCCTTTATTCTTTCTCCATTATTTTTTTCCAAAGTGCTGGAATACGACGAATCCAAACCAGCTCTCTTCTTTTAATAGAAGCGTCTTCTGCTGGGAATCCCATATATACTTTATTGCCCTCAATACTTGATAATACAGCTGCCTGAGATAAGACCACTGCGTTCTCTCCAATGGTTAATGTTTTATTCACCCCAGCTTGGCCCCAAATAGTCACCCCCGACTTTATTTTAACCCCTCCCGCAATACCCACTTGTGCTGCAAACAAACAGTTGGCTTCAATTTGGGTATCATGTCCAATATGTACCATATTGTCAATCTTGGTGCCCATACCTATAATAGTGTCTCCACTCACGCCTCTATCTACGGTACAGCAGGCTCCTATTTCCACCTTATTTTCAATAATGACCCTACCACAGCTTAGTAATTTTTTATACCAGGCGGCACGGTTCTTTTTGGTATTATAATAAAAGGCATCGCTACCAATAACCGTATTTGCTTGTATAATTACATCCTCTCCTATAATAGTGTCTGCTAATATGCTTACGTTAGGGTAAATCAAGCAATTTTTTCCAATAATAACATTCGCACCTATAAATACATGCGGCATTATAACAGTACCCTCGCCAATGATTGCAGTTTCATGTATTGCTTTATCGCTTATTTGCAAGGGTTTAAAATGTTGCACAATTTTTATATAGGCTTCAAAGGGGTCTTCACAATATAATAAGGCCTTACCCGCTGGTATGTTTACCTCTTTATTATTAATAATGATACAAGTAGCTGCACTATTTAAGCAAGTATCATAATATTTTGGATGATCCACAAATACAATATCACCGCTTTCTACTTGATGAATTTCATTCACTCCAGTAATTTCTAAAGAGGTATTACCTAATAATTCAGAGGAGGTTAGGGTTGATAACCATTTAACCGAAATGGGTGTAGAAAGCTTCATAAGTATGTTTTTGGCCTAAATCAAAGGTAATACCCCTTTTTTGTAAAAAAATCTTTTTCACCTAATTCTCTTTAAAAATAGCCCCTTATTTTATAATAACCTTAGAATAAAAGTAAAATAATTCTGGGTAGGATGCAAAAATAGCATCTTCTGAAATCCTTTATTCATCAATGTTTCAGCCGTTAATTAAAAAAATTAGTAAAGAAATTAATTTTATAAACTTCAATAAATCATTCAATAATTTAATTTTATTGTATAGTCAATTGTGCCCATTTGTGGATAACGTCAATAAATTTGTTTAAAATATTTTTTGAATTAGAAAAAAGTATATTTAATATTGTGAAGGGAATCTGATTCCCGTACTTACTAACCCATCTATATACGAGGTCCTCTTGAGCATTCAGGGGGACTTTGTTATTAAAAGAACTACTACTTTGAGCGACTACTATTTATTATATAAACCCTTTCAAGTTTTATCGCAGTTCACTTCGACAGATAATAAATTATGCTTGAAAGATATCATGGATGTTCCTAAAGATGTTTATCCAGTTGGCAGATTAGATTATGATAGTGAAGGATTATTGTTTCTAACAAACGATACAAAAATGAATCATCAACTATTGCATCCAAGCTTTGAACATAAAAGAACTTACTGGGTTCAAGTGGAAGGCAATATAACTATAGAGGCTATTGAGCAGCTCGCTAAGGGGGTATCTATTAATGTGAATGGAATTAAGTATCAAAGCCAGCCCGCTGTATTAAGTCTGTTAGAGGCCAATGTTGCGGTACCTGAAAGAAACCCCCCTATTCGATTTAGAAAAAACATACCTAGCTCTTGGGCCCAGATTGAACTTACAGAAGGCAAGAATAGACAGGTACGCAAAATGTTTGCTGCAGTAAATTTCCCCGTACTTAGATTAATTCGCTCCCAAATAGGCAGTTTCACTATAAAGGGCATGCAGCCAAGCGATTTAATTAGTTTGAGCCATCAGGATGTTCAAGAAGGCTTCTTTCGTTAATTGACTGCTAAGTTTTACTTTTGCACTAATAATATAACATCAATGAGTCAAACGCTATCAGAACAGGAAATTATAAGACGTGAAAAATTAGCCCATTTAGAGGCGGCTGGTATTAATCCATACCCTGCTCCTTTATATCCTGTTTCTCATTATTCTAATGATATTAAGGAAAACTATACCGAAGAAAACAAGGAACAATACGCTGCTGTTTGTGTAGCAGGTAGAATTATGAGTGTGAATGATAAGGGTAAGGTAATGTTTGTTAAAATTCAGGATGATAAGGGCATTTTACAACTTTATATAAAGAGAGATGAAATTTGCCCGGATGAAGACAAGTCTTATTGGGATGCGATTACTAAAAATGGAATGGACCTTGGAGATATTATTGGATCAACGGGTTATGTCTTTATTACAAAAACAGGAGAGACATCGGTGCATTCTAGCACTGTTACTTTATTGGCAAAATCTTTAAAGCCACTTCCAGTAGTTAAAAGAGATGAAGAAGGAAATGTATTTGATGCAGTCACCGATCCTGAATTTAGATATCGTCAACGCTATGCCGATTTAATTATTAATCCTTCTGTAAAAGAAACTTTTGTAAAGCGTACTTTACTGATGACTACTATTCGTGAATATTTAAATAGTCGTGGTGCATTAGAGGTAGATACACCCGTACTGCAAGCTATCCCAGGAGGCGCTGCAGCAAGGCCTTTCGCAACACATCATAATGCATTAGATGTTCCTTTTTATTTACGTATTGCCAATGAATTGTATTTGAAAAGATTAATTGTAGGTGGATTCGAGTGGGTCTATGAGTTTAGTAGAAACTTTAGAAATGAAGGAATGGACCGTACGCATAATCCAGAGTTTACCGTTTTAGAATGGTATACAGCCTACAAAGATTATTTATGGATGATGGAAATTACCGAACAGCTTTTTGAAAAAATTGCGATGACCCTACATGGCAAAACCGAATTAACAGTGGGCGATAAGACGATAAATTTTAAAGCACCTTATAGACGCATAAGCATTATAGAAGCCATTCAAGAAAATACAGGTATTGATATTACAGGTATGGACGAAGCCGCATTAAGAGAAGTTTGTAAAAAATTACATATTGATGTAGCACCTACTATTGGTAAGGGTAAATTAATAGATGAAATTTTTGGATCGACCAGCGAGCCAAAATATATACAGCCTACTTTTATTATTGACTATCCTATTGAAATGAGTCCGCTTACTAAAAAGCATCGTAGCAAGGAAGGCTTAGTAGAGCGTTTTGAATTAATGGTGAATGGTAAAGAATTAGCGAACGCGTATACAGAGTTAAATGATCCTATTGATCAACGCAAGCGTTTCGAAGAGCAATTAGGCTTAATGGAGCGTGGCGATGACGAAGCCATGTTCATTGACCACGATTTTTTAAGAGCCCTAGAATACGGTATGCCACCTACTTCTGGTATTGGCATCGGCATTGATAGATTATGCATGATGATGTTGAACCAACCCTCTATTCAAGATGTGTTGTTCTTTCCTCAAATGAAGCCAGAATCCAACATTGATTAAATCCCTTTAATAAATCAAGGCACCCGTTTATGGGGTGCCTTGAAAAAATCATCAGAGAGAATTATAGAGATTAATAAATTTTTTATTTAATCTCTATAATTCAACGCTGGTTTTATATCTCCTAACAGTGCCTTGTATTTATAATCTCCTTTAGATTTAATAAACTCTTCCATTGCTTTTGCAAGTAATACAGGGTTACTCATTAAATCAATTGCAGTCATTGCCATTGTTTTACTTGCTACTAACATTCCCTTTGTGCCAATTTCAGTTCCACCAGAAGCCACCGCTTGCCAGCTATGTGCAGCAGTGCCTGGAACCCATGTCGCTGCGCGTAAACCCACAGTAGGTAAGGCATAGCTAACATCACCTACATCGGTAGAACCACTATTACCTTCATTGATATAAGTTAATGGTTTTACTTGAGCAGCAGTTGCTATATCAATAGGAGCTACCATTGTTGGTTGAATTTTTTTAGCAAAAGCAATTTCTGCTTCTGTATAATTTACGCCCCCCACTTTATCTAAGTTGGCTTGCATTGTTTCTGCAAGGGCCTTATTAATTAATAAGTCGTGTGTACCACCAATGATATCATATTTCATCGTTGTACCAGTTCCAAGAGCAGCGCCTTCTGCCGCTTTCACCACTCTATCAAAAATTTCAACTACGTCTTTACGTTTTGGATGACGCACATAATAATATACTTCTGCAAAATCAGGAATTACATTAGGTGCTTTACCCCCATTAGTGATCACATAATGAATTCTAGTTTCCTGAGGAATATGTTCACGCATCATGTTTACCATATTATCCATCGCCTCCACTGCATCAAGTGCAGATCTGCCTTGGTCCGGCGCTGCAGCAGCATGCGCTGAAATACCATAAAATTTAAACTTAGCAGACTTATTCGCTAAGGCACTTGTTGTAGTAATTGCATTCACATCATCAGGATGCCAGTGAATGACCGCATCTAAATTATTGAATAGGCCGGCTCTCACTAAAAACACTTTACCACTTCCACCTTCTTCTGCAGGTGTTCCAAAAACTTTAATAGTCCCTTTTAATTTACCAGCAGCAATTAATTCTTTAATGGCAATACCGGCAGATACACTTGCTGTTCCAAATAAATGGTGTCCACAAGCATGGCCAGCATTTTTTCCAACAATGGGATCTCTTTCTGCTGATGCAGATTGATTGATTCCAGGTAAGGCATCATACTCGGCTAAAATACCAATGGCAGGACTGCCTGTACCATAAGTGGCCACAAATGCAGTGGGAATACCCGCAACACCGGTTTCAACAGTGAAACCAGCGTCTTTTAAATGTTGAACATGTAGTGCAGCACTCTTTACTTCTTTATAACCCACTTCTGCATATTCCCATATTTGCAAGGCTGTTTTTTTATCTGCTTCATAGGCAGTATTCAAAGCTGCTAGTGCAGCTTCTTTATTTGCATTCACTTGTTGCGTCGCAGGATCTATTTTACTTTTCTTCTGCGCTATTACTTGTAGACTAAGTAGCACACATGCTAAGATCAAAATTTGTTTCATAAATAATTCTTTAAATTGAAATAATTAATTAAAGTACTTTTAAATATTATAAAAATAGATCGTAAAATAATTTAGCACCCGGCACTACCGAATAATGTGCTAAGTCGGTGATACCTTCTGCGGCCAATACCTCTTCGTCGGTAAATAATTTTCCGTTGTAGGCTAATTTTTCTTTACTTAAAATATAGAAAGCGGCATCTGCAATAATATCGGTGGTTCTACTCATATTCGCTAAAGCTTGTCCGCCTAATAAATTACGCACAGCTGCAGTATCAATAGTGGTTCTTGGCCATAAAGAATTACAAGCAATATTATCATCTTTAAATTCTTCTGCCCAACCCAAGGTCATCATACTCATATCGTATTTTGAAATCGTATAGGCTACATGTGGTCCTAACCATTTTGGTGCTAAATTAATGGGAGGTGATAAAGTTAAAATATGTGCATGCGTCGATTTTCTTAAATAAGGTAGCGCGTGTTGTACCATTAAAAAAGTACCACGTACATTAATGCTATGCATTAAATCAAAACGCTTACTAGGCGTGCTAGCAGTATCTGTTAATTGAATAGCACTTGCATTATTTATAAGTATATCAATGCCTCCAAATTTTTCTACTGTTAATTTCACCGCATTAGCAATTTGCGCTTCGTCTCTAATATCTACTTGAACGGCTAAAGCCTTTACCCCCAAGGCTTCTACTTCAGCAGCGGCTGTAAAAATAGTGCCTCCTAAACGAGGGTCCTCTTCTACCGACTTTGCAGCAATGACAATATTAGCGCCTGCTGCAGCTAGTTTTAAAGCCATTGCTTTTCCAATGCCTCTGCTACCGCCCGTGATAAAAACAGTTTTTCCTTGTAATGACATAATTTATTTATTTAAAAAGTTTATAACAAAATTTAATAAGTACTATCGAAATTTATTTTTGTAAAAAAGCAGTAATTAGTTTTTCAGTATCAGTGCAAGCTAAGGTTAAATCATTGTTTTGTATGATGGCATTAAACTGGTTACTAAAACTTATTTCATAAGCTGCTTTATCTAAACGAATTTGTAAACTCTCGGGGGTTTCTGTTTTTCTATTTTCCAATCGCTCTTTTAAAATCTCAATAGAGGGTGGCATAATAAAAATAGAGAAACAATTAGCGCCTATTTGTTTTTGAACGCTAATGGCACCTTTGACATCAATATCTAAAACAGGAATTTTACCTAAATTCCAAATACGTGTTAACTCCGATTGTAAAGTCCCATAATAAACCCCTTCATAGACCATCTCATATTCTAAAAAATCATTTTGGTGGATATGGCCTTCAAATTTTTCCAAAGAGATAAAATGATATTCAACCCCTTGTTTTTCATTGCCTCTAGGTGCTCTTGTGGTAGCTGATACCGAAAAAGATAACTGCGGCATTTGCTTTAATAAATAAGCCGCAATGGATGTTTTTCCTGCGCCCGAAGGAGCAGTTAAAATAATAACTTTATGGAGGGCTTCAGACATCCTTTGAGGTTTAAGCGGTGTAGTTTTTCTTCGCTCTAAATTACATAAATACTACCTAAATAAATAATTATACTGAGGGCTAGTAAAAATCTAATTATTATGTATATTTAGCAGTAGAAAAAATTAATTCTAACTAATAAGAGCCTTATGCAAAAACAATTATTTACGTATTTATTAGTGCTACTTGCTTTTATAGCACAAGCACAAAAGCCTGCCGAGGTACCAGCGGCTAAACCAGCCACTAAATCGGAAGATAAAAACCCAAGTTTTAAAAGAGAACTTTCTTTAGAAGCTAAAACTGAAAATAAAGGGGAAGTCACAATTAAAGGACAAAAAGTGCCTTATAAAGTAACAGCAAGTACGCAGCCGGTATGGGATGAAGATGGGAAAGCCGTTGCAGGCTTATTTTATGTGTACTATGAGCGCACCGATGTAACCAATAAAGAAACAAGACCCTTGGTTATTTCATTCAATGGTGGACCAGGTACCGCCAGTGTTTGGATGCACTTGGGCTATACAGGGCCTAAAAAATTAAAAATAGATGATGAAGGATATCCCATTCAACCCTATGGATTTGAAGAAAATCCACAGTCATTATTAGATGTAGCAGATATTGTTTATGTAGACCCAGTGAACACAGGCTTTTCAAGAATTTTAGAAAAGGCAACTCCAGGATCAAAATTTTTTGGTGTAAACGCAGACATTAAATATTTAGCAGACTGGATCAATACATTTGTTGGAAGACAAAAAAGATGGGCTTCTCCTAAATTTTTAATTGGAGAAAGTTATGGCACTAATCGTGTGTCTGGATTGTCATTGGAATTACAGAACAGACACTGGATGTTTTTAAATGGAGTTATATTGGTTTCACCAACCGATCTTGGATTAAAGCGTGATGCAGTATCAAGTGCCGCATTGCGTATTCCTTATATGGCAGCAACTGCATGGCATCATAAAAAATTAAATACAGTATATCAGTCTAAGGAATTAGAAAAATATTTACCAGAAGTAGAAGCATTTGCAATCAACGAACTCATGCCTGCATTAGCACAAGGCGGTGCATTGGCAGCAGATAAGCGTAAAGCCATGGTGAAAAAAATAGCTGGCTATATAGGTTTAAATGAAACAGTAGTAGCAGAACAAAATATGGAAGTGCCATTTGATTATTTCTGGAAAGAGTTATTGCGTGATCAAGGTAAAACAGTTGGAAGACTGGATTCAAGATACATTGGTATGGATAAAAAGAATGCAGGACAAAGACCAGATTACAATGCAGAGTTGTTGTCATGGGAGCATTCGTTCACGCCAGCAATCAATATGTATTTAAGAGATGAGCTAGGCTATAAGACCGATTTAAACTATTATATTTTTGGTCCAGTAGGGCCATGGGATAACAGCAATAATAATACGGGAGATGACTTACGTCAAGCGATGATGGAAAATCCTTATTTAAATTTATTGGTACAATCCGGCTATTACGATGGTGCTTGCGATTATTTCAATGCAAAATATAATATGTGGCAAATGGATCCTGCTGGAAAAATTCAAGACAGAATGTTTTGGGAAGGATACCGCAGTGGACATATGATGTATTTGCGCAAAGAAGATTTAGCGACTAGTAATGATCACCTAAGAGTCTTTATTAAGAAGAGTATTCCGAAGTTGGGTACCCCTGCAAAGTTTTAATTTGTATAGGTAAAAAGAAAAAGAGCCCCGAATTATCGGGGCTCTTTTTTATGAATTGATAAAACATAAAAGTTTTAGATTCTTTGTATTTGCGCACCTAGTGCTTGCAATCGAGCATCAATATTTTGATAGCCTCTGTCTATTTGTTCAATATTTTGAATGGTGCTTTTTCCTTCTGCACTTAGTGCGGCAATCAGCAAGGCTTGCCCAGCGCGAATATCAGGGCTACTCATGGTTATACCACGCAGTGAATGTTTACGCGCTAAACCAATGACGGTAGCACGGTGTGGATCGCACAAAATAATTTGTGCCCCCATATCAATTAATTTATCCGTAAAAAATAAACGGCTTTCAAACATTTTTTGATGAATCAGTACACTGCCTCTTGCTTGAATGGCAGTCACTAAAATAATACTTAATAAATCGGGCGTAAATCCTGGCCAAGGGTTATCATAAATAGTTAGGATACCCCCATCCATAAAAGTTTGTATCTCATAAATATCTTGAGCCGGAATATAAATGTCATCTCCTTTTATCGTAAAATCAATTCCTAGTAAACGAAATTTTTCTGGAATAATACCTAAGTGTGCTACGCCTGCATTTTTAATAGTGATTTCACTTTTGGTCATGGCGGCTAGTCCAATGAATGAACCAATCTCAATCATGTCTGGTAAAATTCTATGTGTGGCAGTGCCTAATTTAGTCACGCCTTCAATGCGCAATAAATTACTACCAATGCCTGTAATTTTTGCGCCCATATTATTTAATAGTAAGCAAAGCTGCTGTACATAAGGCTCACAGGCTGCATTATAAATACTAGTAATGCCTTCTGCAAATACAGCAGCCATTAAAATATTCGCTGTTCCTGTAACGGAAGGCTCTTCTAATAACATATAAGTACCTACTAGTTTATCTGCGCTTAAAGTAAAGCAGGCTATCTTTTCATCATAAGCATAGGTAGCGCCTAGTTTTTCAAATCCAATTATATGTGTATCTAATCTTCTTCTTCCAATTTTATCTCCACCTGGTTTAGGTAAATAAGCTTTTTTAAATCTTGCTAGAATGGGACCTGCTAACATAACACTTCCGCGTAATCTTCCACTCTTAGTTTTAAAATCATCAGAGGCTAAATAACTAGGATCAATTTTATCTGCTTGAAAACGGTATTCACCTTCCTTTAATTTTTCAACCCTAACGCCCATCGCCTCTAATAACTCTATTAGTAAATTCACATCAACAATATCAGGTATATTGGAAATGGTAATAGGCTCTGCTGTTAATACTACTGCAGATAAAATTTGTAAGGCTTCGTTTTTGGCACCCTGGGGTGTAATATTTCCTTTAAGTGCTTTTCCGCCTATGACTTCGAATGAACTCATGGTAATTAAAAACGCTTTTTAAAGTTGCGGTTATTGTTGTTGCGTCCGCCGCCGCCACCGCCTGGTCCGCTTGGACCGCGTCCACCGCGATTATTATTATTGCGATTGCCCTGCCAACGACCCGCAGCTGGACGGTACTCATCTCTTTCAAAATTTTGATTGCGATGTTTGATATAAGGTGTATTGCTAAATTCAAGTTCACCACCGGTGATGGCGTTTAACTCTCCTCTAATGGTATCATCTTGTACTAATTCTTTATGCCAGTTACTATAAGCTAGTTTCATGTAATGTGCAATAGCATGCGCAAAACCTGCTTTTTTCTCTTGGTCTTGTTCCGCCATCGCTTTATCAATGACCAATTCTAGGTTTTTACCTAAATGGGCATATTTAATTTTACGCTTAGGATAAGGAATGGGATCGGGCTTCTGCTTATAGGTTTCCTTAGTAGGAATAGGATAAGGACTGTCTACGTCTAATTGGAAATTGCTCATAAAAAACAGGTGATCCCATAATTTATGCTTGTAGTCTTCTACATTCTTAAGCTGAGGTGTCAAAAAGCCCATTAGTTCAATCACTACCTGAGCCTGCTCCTGTCTTTTGGCACGATCTTCAATAGTCATTAAATGGTCCACCATCTTATGAACGTGACGGCCATACTCTCTCATCCCCATTAAGCTTCTTGCTGTATTGTATTCCATGTATTTATTACTTCTCGAGTAACAAATGTAAGGATTTATTTTATCTTCGTACCATGGAGCCACTGATACAACAAATTCAAACCATCACTCAAGAAATCCAAAATACGGTCGCTACCACCAGCGCCGAGGTGGAAGCCTTCAGAATTAAATACTTGGGAACCAAAGGTTTGGTGAAAAATATGATGGGGGAGATGAAATCGGTGTCTAATGAACAGAAAAAGGAATTCGGACAAATCCTAAATGCTTTCAAGGTAGCAGCGGAAGAAAAACTTGAAGCCTTAGTGGCAGCATTAGGAGACACCACTACATTAGATGCTAACATTGATACAAGTTTACCGGGCGATGAATTTACAGTGGGCACAAGACATCCTTTAAATTTAGTGCGCAATCAAATGGTTTCTATTTTTAAAAGATTAGGATTCGCTGTTGCAGAAGGACCAGAGATAGAAGATGATTGGCATAATTTTGGTGCGATGAATTTACCAGCCGATCATCCAGCGCGTGATATGCAGGATACTTTTTATGTACAAGAAGCCACTGATGAAAATGCAGCATGGTTATTAAGAACGCATACATCCAGTGTACAAGCGCGTGTGATGGAAACACAGAAACCACCTATTCGTGTAATTTGTCCGGGCCGTGTGTATCGCAATGAAACTATTTCAGCAAGAGCACATTGTTTTTTTCATCAAGTAGAAGGTTTATACATTGATGAAAATGTAAGCTTTGCAGATTTAAAACAAACACTTTATTTTTTCGTACAAGAAATGTTTGGCAAGGATGTAAAAGTAAGATTCCGTCCAAGTTATTTTCCTTTTACAGAACCTAGTGCAGAGATGGATATTAGCTGTCAAATATGTAGTGGTAAAGGATGTAATATTTGTAAACATACAGGATGGGTAGAAATTTTAGGCAGTGGTATGGTGCATCCGAATGTGTTAAAAAACTTTGACATCGATCCTGAAAAGTATACTGGCTTTGCATTTGGTATGGGCGTTGAAAGAATTGCGCAATTAAAATACCAAGTAAACGATTTACGTTTATACTCTCAAAACGACTTGCGCTTTTTGCAACAGTTTAAGAGTGTCTGATAATTAATTATGTTACATAACACCAAGGGTATTGTTTTACGCGTCACAAAATATGGTGATACGAGTATTATCCTAACGGCCTATACCGAACTTTTTGGTGTGCAACAATACATGGTCAAAGGGGTGAGAGTGACTAGTAAAAAAGGAGCGAACAAAGGCGTTTTTTATCAGCCCGCTGCTATTTTACAAATGGAAGTATATCATTCACCCATGAAGCAATTGCAAATGGTGAAAGACGTGAGCTGGGATTTTGTCTATCAAAATGTATATTCTGATGTACTACGCAATGCAGTAGCTACCTATATTGTAGAGGTCTTGCAACAAACCATGCAACCCGAACCCCATCCAGAATTATTTTATTTAATAGAAGATACTTTTAAACAATTAGATAAAGGCGGCCCTCAATTAGTAGGTAACCTGCCTATTTATTTTTTAATTCATTTAAGTCAAAACATGGGCTTTGGCTTACAAGGAAAATATAGCGCCACTACTCCAGTATTAGATGTGAGAGAAGGACAGTTTGTTGAAAAGGTACCTGGGCATCCATATTTTTTAGAAGGTGCAGAAGCACAAACGGCCTCTAGTTTTTTACAAGTACAATTTTACAACGATTTAGATACTATCGTTTTAAGCGGCACGCAAAGAAAAAAAATATTGGAACTGTTTCAGTTATCCTTAAGCTGGCACTATAAAAAATTCAGCGACATAAAATCACTACCTATTTTACAAGAAGTGCTGAGGTAGGTATTTAATCGTTATTTCTACTATTACGATGTCTACGCCACATAATCATTAAAATGGCAATGATGCCGAATAAAATGGGAAAAGTCATAACGAGTATTTAATACCACAAGCT